>NZ_JBBBEI010000014.1:0-175516 GCF_037132455.1 Huijunlia imazamoxiresistens
GTAATGCTGGTTGATGGCTTCTTCGCCCTTGATGCCTTCTTTGGCCATCAGCGAGGGGTTGGTGGTTACTCCGTCCAGAATGCCCAGGGCATGCGCTTCCCTGATCTGCGCCAGGTTGGCGGTGTCAATAAAGAATTTCATGTTTCTTTTCGTTATCTGTTATTAAAATATCCTAAAATTCAGCGGCACATCCGCAGAAACGGCATCAAAGGTGTGAAATTCCTTTGAATAGTGCGTCTGTCGCCGGTTTTCCTTACCAATAAATGGTGTACAGGGCGGCCAGGATGCCGCAGATGATCAGCGAACCCACGGCAAAGGAAGGCGAGGGACGGAACATCCGGCGGTCCACTTCCAGGCCGTTGGGACGGGTGCCGCGGCTGTGCTCGATCATGCTGATAGCCCACATGCCGACCATGCACAGTACGAATACAATACCCATACGGTCCAGGAACGGAATTTCATATACCCCCTCGGCGTTCGGTACGGCAAAGCCAATGGAGGCCAGGCCCGACAGGTCGATGCTGCCCGGGATGAACTTCAGCAGCAGGGACAGGGCGAAGCCGCCGATAGTGGCGAACAGGGCCGCGTTGGAAGTGGTCTTTTTCCAGAAGAAGCCCAGGATGAACATGGCGAAGATGCCCGGCGATACAAAGCCGGTGTATTCCTGGATGTACTGGAAACCGCCTTTTTTGTCGATGCCCATGAAAGGAGCTACGATCAGGGCGATCACCATGGCCACCACTACGGTAGCACGGCCGATCCACACCAGCTTTTGGTCATTAGCTTCGGGGTTCAGTTTCTTTTTGTAGATATCGAGGGTAAAGATGGTCGAGATGGAGTTGCACTTGCCGGCCAGCGAAGCTACTACGGCGGCGGTGAGGGCGGCGAAGGCCAGGCCTTTCAAACCGGCAGGCAGCAGGTTCAGCAGCACGGGATAAGCCTTGTCGGGGTTCACCTCACCGGCCTGCATCATCTGGCTGGTGAATACGTCCTGCTTGAACAGCACGTAGGCAGCGATACCGGGCAGCACCACGATGACGGGCATCAGCATTTTCAAAAAGGCGGCGAAGAGGATACCACCGCGGGCCGTTTTGAGGTCAGCGCCCAGGGCGCGCTGGGTGATGTACTGGTTGCAACCCCAGTAGTTCAGGTTCACGATCCACATACCGCCCAGCAGCACGGTCAGGCCCGGCAGGTCCATGAAGTTGGGGTTGTCTTTCTGGAAGATCATGTGGAAGTGGTCGTCGGCCTTTTCCTGCAGCAGGTTGAAGCCGGCCAGTACGCCGCTCTGGCCGTTGTGCTCGGCCACGAGGTTCAGCGCCAGGTAGGTGGTCACCAGGCCGCCCAGGATCAGGAAGAACACCTGGATCACGTCGGTATAGCCAATCACTTTCATACCGCCCAGGGTAATGAACACAGCGGGTACCGCCAGGATGGCCATACATACAAAGAGGTTGATGCCCGAAATGGAGGAAATGGCAATAGCGCCCAGGTAAAGAATAGAGGTCAGGTTCACCAGCACGTAGAGCAGCAGCCAGAATACCGCCATGATCATCGCCACGGTGGAATTATAGCGCTGCGCCAGGAACTGGGGCATGGTGAAGATCTTGTTCTTTAAATAAACAGGGATAAAGAACACGGCGACGACAATCAAGGTAATGGCGGCCATCCATTCGTAGGTGGCGATGGCGAGGCCCATCTTGAAGCCCGAGCCGGACATGCCGATAAATTGTTCGGCGGAGATGTTGGAGGCGATCAGCGAGGAGCCGATGGCCCACCAGGTCAGCGAGCCTTCCGCCAGGAAGTAGTCTTTTGTGGTAGTCTGGGCCGTTTTCTTGCGCTGGTATACCCACCAGCCGTACAAGGCCACAATAAGGAAGTAAACGAGGAACACAACGTAGTCGGAGGTCTGTAACATTTTCATAGCAAACAATCCTGGTTTTTACTTTGTTTTTTATAAAGAAAATTGGTTGAACACGGTTTTTCCGGCTGATTCCCTGCCCTGCTCACCGATCTTTTCCCGGCAATCGTAAAATGGCCGCTAAAATATTCCTCTTCCTTTCGTAACTGCTTAAAATAGGTTCAAGCGGCCAAATATGTCGGTAAACAGCGGAATCGGGTTCCCTCCCGGGGCCTCCTTCCCTTACCGGACGGGCTGCCTTCCATATTAAGTGTCAAATCTACACTTTTTTTCAAACTCCGGGAAACAGATCTTCCGTTTTGGAACAAAAGGTCGAAAAACTGATAGGATTCCGAGAACCTGGGGCCCTCCCCTCCCACCTTTCCGTTCTTTTCATTCCGGGCGCAATATGCGAAACCTTTTCTATGGATGAGCAAATTAGTCCCGAATCCCCAAAACCCCTGCTACTTTCTTAACGGAAAGTGGTACGATTTTAATTTTCTTTCCTTCATGCGCACTCCTTTTCCCTTAAAATCGTATCAACCCAACACAATTATTTAATTCCCCGCACAAAAAAAGCCGTTGCGCTGCAACGGCTTCCTAACTTAATTATCGGCTCTTCAACCCGGGAAACAACTTGTAAACTGATAAACTTGTAAACTCCTTAGAGGCTCCGGTCGATTCCCATCTCGAGCCCCCGCAGTTCGGCCAGGCCACGCAGGCGGCCGATGGCGGAGTAACCGGGATAGGTGGTCTTTTTCAGGTCGTCGAGCATCTGGTGGCCGTGGTCGGGACGCATGGGGATAGACACCTGGCGGCGGCGCATCACCAGCACCAGCTCCTTCACCACGGCAAACATATCGGTATCGCCGTCCAGGTGGTCGGCTTCGTAAAAATTGCCTTCCTCGTCCCGTTTGGTGTTGCGCAGGTGCAGGAAGTGGATGTGGTCGCCCAGGCGCTGCACCATGCCCGGCAGGTCGTTGTCGGGGCGGGCGCCGTACGAGCCGGTGCAAAAGCAAAGGCCGTTGGCCGGCGAAGGGGCGGCGTCCAGCAGCTCGCGGGCGTCCTGCTCGGTGCTCACCACCCTGGGCAGGCCCAGGATGGAGTACGGGGGATCGTCGGGGTGGATCGCCATTTTCAGTCCCGCCTCCTCGGCTACCGGCACCACCTGCTGCAAAAAGAAGAACAGGTGCTCCTTCAGCTTCCGGGCGTCGATGCCTTCGTAGGTTTTGAGGGCGTTCAGGATTTGCTCCTCGGTAAAGCGCTCCTCGCTGCCGGGAAGTCCCAGCAGGGCGTTGCGGAACAGGGTTTCCTTTTCTTCCAGGGTCATGTTTTCCACGCGTGCCTTTGCCTTGGCCACCTGGTCGGGGGTATAGTCCCCCTCCGCGCCCGGCCGCTTCAGCAGGAACAGGTCGAAGGCCACGAAGGCCGACTTTTCGAAGTAGAGGGCCTTGGAGCCGTCGGGCATGGTGTAGGAAACGTCGGTACGCATCCAGTCGAGGATAGGCATGAAGTTGTAGGTCACCACCTTCAGGCCGCAGGCAGCCACGTTGCGCAGGCTGACCTTGTAGTTTTCGATGTACTGGAGGTAGTCGCCCGTTTGCTTTTTGATGTCTTCGTGCACCGGCAGGCTTTCGATCACGGTCCAGGTCAGGCCGGCGGCCTCCACCTGCTCCTTCCGCTTGTTGATCTCCTCCACGGTCCATATAGCGCCTACCGGAACATGGTGCAGGGCGGTGACCACACCGGTACAGCCTGCCTGGCGGATGTCCCACAAACTAACCGGGTCGTTCGGCCCGTACCAACGCATGGTTTGTTCCATTAGCATAATCGTTCTATTTAGTATATGCGAATTTAGCGGTTCAACTTATTACTGTTCGTCCTGTTTTTTATAACGGGTATCCTCAGGGGGTTCCGGTTTCCCCTCCCGGGCTTTGGTGAGGATGTATTTGCGAATATGCTCCACATCTCCTTCGCCCAGGCGGTCGCCGAAGCGGGGCATGCCCAGGTGCTGGTAGCCGCCCTGGTGCACGATGGCCCGGAAGCCTTCGGGCGTAGTAGGGATCAGCGAAAAGCCCAGGTCGGGTGCCACGCCCCCGCCGCCTTCGTTGATCACGTGGCAGGTGGCGCAGTAGCGGTTGAACAGCTCGGACCCGTGGGCCACTTCGGCCGGCGTGGCGGTATAGCGGGCCAGCGGGAGGGCGGGCTCCGTCCCCGTACGGTACGTGGGCAGGGCGGTGTTGCCGTTTAAGACAAAGGTGTACACCCGGCCGTTCTGGAGGGGCGCGAATTTCTTCTTCATGCCATAACCGCCGCCCCAGCCGGCCGCCACCGAAATATATTGTTTGCCCCCCAGCTCGTAGCTGACCGGGGGCGCGATGATGCCGCCGCCCAGGTTGACCTTCCAGAGCTCTTTGCCGTTGCTGCCGTCGTAGGCGATGAAATCGCCCTGGGCGGTGCCCTGGAATACGAGGTCCGTAGCCGTGGCCAGCACGCCCCCGTTCCAGTCGGAGGCCTGCGGCACGCGCCATACTTCCTTGCGCAGGGCGGGGTTCCAGGCGATGAGCATGCCGCGGGGCATCTTTTTGGTGGCCGGGTCGTTGCGGGTAGGCACGGCCGGGTTGGGGTCGGACGCCAGGTTCCAGCCGTTGCCGGTACCGAAGCTTTTTTCGTTGTACTTCCAGTTGGGGTCGTGGCCGTAGACCGAGGCATTCTCGCGGGCGGGGATGTATACCAGGTTCAGCTTCGGGTTGTAGGCCATGGGGTGCCAGTTGTGCCCGCCGTTGTAGTTGGGCGAGATATCGGTATTTACGGTTTCGTAGTGCACGCCCTCCTCCTCTACCGGCCGGCCCGTGGAATCAATGCGTTTGGCCCAGTTGGTATAAACAAAGGGATCGCCGCTGATGAATTTGCCGTTGGTACGGTCGATCACGTAAAAGAAACCGTTCTTGGGGGCCTGCATCAGCACCTTGCGTTTCTGGCCGTTGAGGTCCATGTCGGCCAGGATGATGTGCTGGGCGGCGGTAAAGTCCCAGCTGTCGCCCGGGGTGGTCTGGTAGTACCACACCAGCTCGCCGTTGGCGGGGTTAATGGCCAGGATGGACGAAAGGTAGAGGTTGTCGCCCTTACCGTCGCTGCGGTACTTGCGGTTCCAGGGGCTGCCGTTGCCGGTGCCCACGTACATCAGTTTCAGCTCGGGGTCGTAGGCGATGGCGTCCCAGGCGGTGCCGCCGCCCCCGTACTTCCACCACTGGCCCGCCCAGGTTTTGGCGGCCGCTTCCATGGCTTTGTTCTCAAAAGGTTTCGAGGGGTCGCCGGGAACGGTATAAAACCGCCATACCTGCTTGCCGCTGCCGGGGTCGTAGGCCGCAATGTAGCCCCGCACGCCGAACTCGGCGCCGCCGTTGCCGATCAGCACCTTGCCGTCGATGATCCGCGGGGCGCCGGTGATGGAGTACGGCTTAGTGGTGTCCACCGTCATCACTTCCCAATCCAGCTTGCCGGTAGCGGCGTCCAGGGCGATCAGCCGGCCGTCGAGGGTGCCGGAATAGATCTTTCCCTTGTACAGGGCCACGCCGCGGTTCACCACATCGCAGCAAAGCTTTTCGGCCGTTTTGGCCGGCACCTTGGGATCGTACTTCCACAATAGTTTGCCGGTGGCGGCGTCCAGGGCGAAGACGGTGCTCCAGACGCCGGTCAGGTACATTACGCCGTCGGCTACCAGCGGGGTAGCCTCCAGCCCCCTTTTCGATTCGAGGTTGGTGGTCCAGGCCAGGCCCAGGGTGTGTACGTTTTCTTTGGTCACCTGGGTGAGGCGGCTGCAGCGGTCCTCGTTGTAGTTGAGGCCGTGGGTGAGCCATTCGCCGGGGTGGTCGGCAGCCGCCGCCAGCAGGGCGTCGTCCGCGTCCACGGATTTTTTGCTGCCGCAGGCGGCCAGCAGGCCGGTGCAAAGCAGGAAGAATATTTTGCGCATGTGCGTATAAGTTAAATAAATTATTTGTAGCGATACAGCTTTACTTTCTGGATGCCCCATTCGCCATAGGAGAAGCGCACATGGCGGCCCTGGTGGTCCTGGTCGCCGTTCATGCGCCGGCCGGGCACCCACTGGCCGCCCACGAATTCGCCTTCGTCGGTTTGCAGGATGCCCACCAGCGGGGCTTCCTTGTCGTCGGTGGTGAAGGTCACCACCAGGCCGGTACCGGCCACGATGAATTCATCCTCGCCGGTCTGGAGGATGATGCCGCCGGCCGAAGGGTATTCGGCCCGCTTGGCTTCGGGCACCCATCCCAGGGAGGTGTAGGGCGTGGCGGTCAGCTTGTAGCGGCCCAGGCGCATTTCCTGCTTTTTTACCTGCGTATCCAGCAGGGCGCCTTCGATGCGGCCGGTGCCCTGGTATTTCAGGATAAAGGGCGCCAGCTGCTCCACCACCTTGTAGCTCTGGACGATGGGTTCCCCGGAAGGGTTTTCGGTGGACTCGATCGAAAAGGGCGAAAAGCCCATGGCGTTGTAGTGCCCCAGGGCGTAGAACACCTTGGCTTCGATGGAGGGCTCGAAGCGGATCTCGGGGATAAAGAGCGGGTTGTTGCGCCGCACGTACAGGTCGTTGTAGTGGCGGAAGCGGGGGTTGTAAAAATCCGGCGACAGGAAGTCGATGGCCGGGGCGGCGGCCTGCCAGATGTCCATCACCTGGGGCAGCGGGCCGGCGCTGGGGTATTCGCCCGGCTTCACGTCGCGGTGGTTCAGGGCGGCGTTGACAAACATGGGCAGGGGGTATTCGGCTTTACCGGCCCGGGCTACGGCATTGGTGTATTTCGCATAGAAATAAGCCTGGAAGATCTCGTCGGTCTCCAGCCCTTTGCCAAACAGCTTTTCCCAGTTGCCCTTGGTGGCATAGCCGCTGGCCGCCCAGCGCTCTTTCAGCTCCGGCACCAGGGCCTCTTTATTTTTCTGGAGGTGGGCCACCAGGTCGGCCGGCACGTCGGCTTTGAAGGCGGCGTTGGCTTCGGGGGTGTATTCGCGGGCTTCGGTGAGCATGCCGATCTCGTTCTCCACCTGCACCAGGATAACGGTCTGCTCCTTGGCGTCGATTTCTTTGATATGCTTCAGCAGGGCTTTAAAGGCCCTGGTATCGGCGTCCAGGTTGGCCTGGCTGAAGGCGGAGAGGATCTCCAGGCCGGTGCCGTTTTGCCGCTGCGCCCGGGGGAAGCGCCTTTGATTCGTCTTTACCCAGGCGGGGGCATAGCAGCTCATGCTGTTTTTCCAGGCGCCGAACCACAGGAATACCACTTTAATGCCCTGGCTGCGGGCATTGTGGATGGTGCTGTCGACCAGGGTAAAGTCAAAACGGCCTTCCTCGGGTTCCATCAGCTCCCAGTACACGGGGGTAAGCACGGTATTGAGGTGCATGGCTTTGAGCTGGGGCCAGATAGGCCGCATGTAGGCCAGGCTGGAAGCGCTGGAGTTGCCCAGCTCGCCGGCCAGCATCAGGAAAGGTTTGCCGTTGACGACCAGCTGGGTGGCCGTGCCCTGTTTTTGCAAATAAGGCGGGCGGATGGTTTGGGCCTGCGCGCCGCCGGCCGCCATCAGTATCGAAAGAAAAGCAAGGAGGCTATAAATTTTCTTCATGAGTAACAAAATTGTCGGAATGAAAAACCCGCCCGGAAGTCCACGGGCGGGCTTTAGTGTATAAAAACTGCAAGTGTCACCTATGTCCGGCGGTCACCTATTGGGGGTAACCGGGGTTCTGGGGCATTTTCACGCTCCGGTTCCGTTCGATCTCGGAGAACGGGATGGGCCAGAGGTTGAAGTGGGGCTTCATCTGCGGGCCATAGAAAGGATTCAGCCGTGATACCCGGTCATAAAATTTGCCCAGGCGGCAGAGGGTCAGCATCCGTTTTTCTTCCACGCCGAGTTCCCGGATCCTTTCGTCGAGGATGTAATCGAGGGTCACATCGCCGGGAGCTGCCGCACTGGCATTGGAACGGGAACGCACCTTGTTGATATCGTTGGCGGCCGCCGTGTTGTTATTCAGGCCCAGGTACGCCTCGGCGCGCAGCAGGTAGGTTTCCGCCAGCCGGAACATATACTGGTCGGTATAAGTGCCCCCGGCCGAACCCTTCAGCTGGTACTTCAGAATCGGGTCGGAAGAACCGGGATTCACGTATAAGACCGCGGGATGGTTATACGGCGTGGTGGCTTTCGTCTGGTAGGGATAGAAAGCCCGGTCCGGCTTGTTGGACGTCACCGCGGCGCCGTTCACGCCCGTGGTGCCGGCCGGCACGTTGCGGGTGGAGATCACCTTGCCGTACAGGGGGCTGGCCGGGTTGTTGGCCACGAATTCGCGAACGAAATTGTGGTTGGCATTGCGGATGTCGTTGTTGAAATCGCTTTGATAGACCGTATTCATAAAGTGCAGGGAGGGGGCCAAAAAGCCCACGCCCCGGCCGCCGGTATAATCGCCGATAGGCCATTGGAAGGGCGTCACCCCGTTGACCCGGAGGTCGCGTACCAGCGGCGCATGCACCCGCTCCAGGGCATACACGCCCGACTGGGCACCCGCAGTGCTGGCGCCGCCGCCGATCGCGTCGGGCTCAAACTGGATCACCCAAATACCTTCCTTATTACCGGCGCCTTTGCGGTTCTGGTTGCCGGTCTGGAACAAGTCCCAGTACACATCGCCGGGAGTGACGGTGCTGCGCTTACCGAAGCGGGCGGTCATCAGGCCCATGTTGGGATCGTCAATCACCGCCGAAGCCGCCGTCACGGCATTCTGGTACTGGCCGTCCGCCAGGTACACTTCCGACAGCAGGTGCTGGGCGGCCAGGTTGGAGATCTCCCCGTCGGCGGCTGCCGCCACGGTGGGCAGGTTTTGGGCGGCGAATTTCAGGTCCTCGATGGCCTGGGCGTATACGGTTTTCCGCGGTGCGCGGGTCAGGTCGGTCTTTTCGGTCTTCACTTCTTCCAGCACCAGCGGCACGTCGCCCCAGAGGTAGGCCAGGCTGCGGTAGGCAAAGGCCCGGAAGAACTTTGCTTTCGCTTCAAAGGCCGTCTTTTCGGCAGCGGTCAGCTGCGAAGCGGGCAGGCGGCCGATGATGGTGTTGGCTTCCGACACGATCTTGTAAAAATTCGGCCAGTGGCTGTTGAAGACACTGCTGGTGGGGCTGATCTCCGCATCGAGGTTGGGCGTGGTGACGGTAATTTCGAAGGCCACGTCCGTCCGGTACAGGTAATGGAACGGCTGGTAGTCGTTCACCGTATAAAATTCGTTGCGCACCAGGGCGTACAGGTTATTGACGGAGGCATTGAAGTCGGCCACCGTGCTAAAGGCGTTCGACGTGCTGAAGAAAGACTGCGGGTTTTCGTTCAGGAAGTCTTTTTTGCAGGAGACGGCACCCGACAGGAGCATCAGCGCCAATAAAGATTTATGTACGATTTTCATATAATAAGCTTAGCGAGTTAAAAAGGATTAATAAGTAACGTTGATACCTACGGTAAAGGCACGCAGCACGGGTCGGCCGCCGATCAGCAGGCCTTCGCCGGTTTCGGGGTCCCAGCCTTCCCAGTTGGTCCAGGTAGCCAGGTTCTTGCCGCTGACGAACACGCTCAGCGACTGGGCCTTGATGCGCTGCAGCAGGTTGGCGAAGTTGTAGGACAGCGACACGTCCTGCAGGCGGATGAAGTTGCGCTGGTCGTAATTCAGAACGTCGATGGCCACCGGGGTACCGGAAATGTTGCGGGGGTACTTGCCGCCGGGGTTGGAGGGCGACCAGTAGTCGATGCCGGTCAGGTCATTCCAGCGGACGGCGTTGTCATCGCGGAAGTAAAAGGAACGGTTGTTGGCAAAGGGGCGGCCGCTGGCCAGGTACCCGTTCTTTCCACCCTGTACGGAGTTGAACAGGAGGCTCAGTGAAAATCCTTTATAGAAGAAGGTATTCAGCAGGCTGGCGCGGTAGGCCGGCTCCCGGCGTCCGATAAACACCCGGTCTTTTTCCGGGGTAATGGTGCCGCTGCGGTCCTGGTCCACCGCTTTCACCGTGCCCACGTAAAACCCGGGAAGCCGGGCTTCCCCGATCTGGTAAATGCCGTTGGCCTGGTAGTCGTAGATGGTATTGGCGGATTTCCCGATGAACAGCCCGCTGGCCACCAGGTCATCTTCCTTTCCGTCGTTATTGGCGTCCACGCCGGTCAGCGCGATCACCTTGTTGGTGTTGGTGGAAAAGTTGAGGGTGGCATTCCAGGTAAAATCCTTTTGCTTGATGATGCGCTGGGTCAGCGTGGCTTCAAAGCCGGTGTTCCGCATCTGGCCGATGTTGGTGCGGATGGAGTCGAAGCCGGTGGCCGAGGGGATCCGCACGCTGTACAGCAGGTCATGGGTGTTGTTGTTGTAAAAGTCCAGGCTACCGGTCAGGCCGTTGTTGAACAGGGCAAAGTCCACACCGGCGTTCAGGCCCGTGGTGCGTTCCCACACCAGGTTTTCATTGCCCAGGGTTTGCACCTGCTGGCCGAAGGCCGTGCTGCCGCCGTCGCCAAAGATGTAGGCATTCGCCGCCAGGGCGGACACCCGCGAAAGGGAACTGTACCGGGAAGTAAGGTTGCCGCTTTCGCCGTAACCGGCCCGCAGCTTCAGGTTATTCACCACCTCCACATTCTTCATGAAATTTTCGTCGGAAAGGCTCCAGCCCAGGGCGATGGTGGGGAAGTAGCCGTACTTGTTGTTGGCGGCAAAACCCGAGTAGCCGTCGCGGCGCAGGGTGGCGGTCAGCATGTATTTGTTGTTGAAGCGGTAGAACAGCCTTGCCATCTGGTAGTTGAGGGTTTCTTCCCAGCTATCCGAGCCGGTGAGCTGGCGGCCGCCCTGCGACAGGTTGTTATAGCTGAGGGTCAGGCGGCTGAAGTTGGTGGCATAGGCGCCGGTGCTGTCCCAGTTTCTTTTGATGGCGCCGTACACCAGCGTACCGGTCAGGTCGTGGTTGCCGAACTTTTTGTTATAGGTCAGGATATTGTCCAGGGTGTAATCGTAAAACCGCTGCACCCGCTTGTAGGCTTCCCCGGTTTGGCCGGCAGCGTAAATGCTGGAGCCGAACTGCTCGAGGGTGCGGTAGTTGTTCCCAAAATTCAACCGGTAGTTCAGCCCTTTCACGAACGGAACGTCGATATCGGAATAGATGTTGGCAAACAGGTGGTTGTTGCGGTCGTAGTTGTCCACGTAATAGGTGGTAAAGGGGCTGGCCTCCAGGGTATTGGTGGGGAAGGCGATCAGCTTGCCCGAAGCGTCATAAGGCACCAGCAGGGGCGACATGTGCTGCAGGGTGGCCAGGGCCGGCTCGGCGCCGTCCTGGTTCACGAAGGCGGCGGAGGAAACCAGGCCGATCTTCCACCAGTTCAGTGCCTTGGTCTCCAGGTTGGCACGCAGGGTTTTGCGCTTGAAGTTGTCGTTGATGATAAAGCCTCTCTGGTTGGTCAGGGCGCCGGACAGCAGGTAGGTAAACCGGTCGCTGCCGCCGGAGATGCTCAGGTTGTTTTCGTTGATGCGGCCCGTTTGGGTACCGGCCTTCCACCAGTCGTAATCATTGGGCAGGATATTGCCCGAAGCGTCGCGCATGGAGGCGTCCACCACGGTGGCGATATTGAAAGCGGGGTTGGGCGTAGTGTAGTCGGGTGCCAGGTAGGCCTTGTCGTAAAAGGCTTCCTTCAGGGCCGCCAGGTATTGCTCCCGGTTCATCGGCCGCAGGTTGCCCACGGTGGGGTTCTGGATGCCGTAAGAGGAGGTCAGGTTGATCCGCGGCTTCTGGCCGGAGCGGCCTTTGCGGGTGGTGATCAGGATCACGCCGTTGGCGGCCTGGGCGCCGTAAACCGCCGTGGAGGAGGCGTCCTTCAGCACGTCGATGGTGGCGATATCATCGGGGTTGATGGAGGAAAGCGTACCGGTGTACTGGATCCCGTCCAGGACGATCAGCACGTCCTGGTTGCCGCTCAGCGACACCTGGCCGCGGATGGCGATGGGGGGCGTGCCGCCGGCGGTGGTGGACACGCCTACGTTCAGGCCCGGCACGGTGCCCTGCAGGTACTGGCCGATATTGGTATTGGGTACGTCCCGGAGGGCTTCCACGTTCACGGAGGCCACCGAGCCGGTTACATCTTTTTTACGCTGGGTACCGTAGCCCACGACCACCACCTGGTCCAGCTGGTTCACCATGGGCAACAGGGTAATGGTAATGTTGGTCTGGTTATTCACCGGCACATCCTGCGCGGTAAAGCCCACCGAAGAAACGGAAAGCGTGCCGTTGGAAGGGGCGTCGATGCTGAAATTGCCGCCGGCATCCGTGGTCACGCCCTTGGCGGAGCCCTTCAGGGTAACCGAGGCAGAAACGCCCTCGCCCTTGTCGGACTTGACGGTCCCCTTCACGCGGAGGATGTTTTGGGCAAATGCGGGCAAAGAGAAGAGAAGGAGGAGCAAAAATGTAACCGGTTTACATTTTGCCGCTGTTCTTCCGGTAAAGGCGTCGGTCTGCGGGGCCTTTGGGGAATTCGGAACTTTCATAAATGGTAATCGTTTAAGCATTTAAAAGTTGGGCTGCGCACCGGTTTAGCGAAAAACCTGGCGGACAGCCGTTTTATACAAGCATGGTTACTGACGCTGTGGATCCGTTCGGAAAAGGGCGGCCGGCTTCTTGTCCGGGCTACAAAACCGCTGCCAACAATTTTGCGGGCAAAAGCCCTGCAGGAGCTGTTTTGCCCCATTTTTGTTGTTTCCGCCTTAATTTATGGAAAGAGAGAGCGCACTGCTGGGAGCAAGAAAAAAAAACCCCGACGTCTTTAATATAAAAAAAGACCGAACAGGGAGCAGGTACAAGCAGGCAATCATCCGTTTCGTTCATTCGGCAGGCAACGGGTTCGTTTGCACGGCTAAATTAGAAACAATTTTGAAAAATGTAACCGATTACAATTATTTTTTTTTCTGAAACCATTCTTCTAGCTTTACGCCGTTGACCCTCCCTTCTGTCCCTCCCTGTTTAATCAGATGTAAGCGATTGTAGAAATGGAAAAAGAAACGACCATATATGACCTTGCCCAGCGGCTGAACATCTCGGTAGCCACGGTGAGCCGGGCCCTGAAAGACGACCCGGTGGTGAGCAAAAAGACCAAGAAAAAGATTATGGACCTGGCCGAAGAGCTGGGTTACCGCTCTAATAATTTTGCCCGCAACCTCCGCAGCCAGAAGACCAACACCCTGGGGGTGATCGTGCCCCGGCTCGACTCCTATTTTATGTCCACCGTGCTGGCCGGCATGGAGGAGGTGGCCCATGCCGAAGGTTACCACCTGATCATCAGCCAGTCCTTCGAGTCGGCCGAGCGCGAGATCGCCAGCGCCCGCACCATGTTCAACAACCGCGTTGACGGCCTGCTGGTGTCGCTGGCCGCCGATACCGGGGAGACGGGGCATTTCGACGTTTTTTTTAAAAGGAGCATCCCGGTGATCTTTTTCGACCGGGTACTGGAGCACGACGCCGGCACCAACATCCTGATCGACAACCGCAAGGCCGGCTACGAGGCCACCCGCCACCTGGTGGAGCAGGGCTGCCGCCGGATCGTGCATATCACCACCACGCCCAAACGAAACGTATACATCGACCGCCTGCAGGGCTACCAGCAGGCCCTGGCCAAATTCGGCCTCACCGTACGGGAAGAAGACGTGCTGGTGGGCAACCTGAGCCAGGAGGCCGGCACCGAAGCCGCCGAACGCATTTTGCAGATGGATCCCCGGCCCGACGGGGTGTTTGCCGCCAACGACAGCGCCGCCGTGGGCTGCATGGTGGCCCTGAAGAAAAAGGGCTTCCGCATCCCCGAAGACATTGCCTTCGTGGGCTTCAACGACGACCCCATCGCCACGGTGATCGAACCCAACCTGACCACCATACGGTACCCGGGCAAGCGGATGGGCGAAATGTCGGCCCGCGCCCTCATCAGCCACCTGACCGGCCAGGTCGACATGGAGCTGACCAACACCATCCTGTTGCGGTCGGAACTGGTGGTGCGGGAATCTTCTTTGAGGGAAAAGAGACCCTAGGCTATAGGCAAAAGAAAAATATTCAACAAACAATATTCAACACGCAATGCTCAAGGTGAGGCTAGCCATTGAACATTGACCCATGACAATGAACCATATGAAAAGATTATTTGCTTCGCTGCTCTTTCTGTTGATCCTTTCCGGTGCCCGGGCCGAAGACGGCTACCGCCTGTGGCTGCGCTACGATAAGATCACCGACACCAGGCTGTTGCAACAATACGGCAGCCGCATCACCGGCCTGCAGGTAGTGGGCTCCTCCCCTACACTGGCTGCCGCAAAGGAAGAATTATTGGGTGGCCTGCAGGGCCTGCTGGGACGGACTGTGCCGGCGCAAACTACCACTGCCAGCGGCAGCCTGCTGGTGGGCTCCGCCGAAGGATCGGCCCGCATCAAAGGGCTGGTGCCGGCCGCCGACCTGCAAAAGCTGGGCAAGGAAGGCTTCCTGCTGCGCACCGTTACCGAAAACGGCAAAAAGATCACCCTCATCACCGGCAATACCGACATCGGCGTGCTGTACGGCGCCTTCCACTTCCTGCGCCTGCTGCAGACCGGCCAGCCCATTGACAATTTATCGCTGGTGAGCGCCCCCAAAACCGGCCTGCGCCTGCTCAACCACTGGGACAACCTCAACCGCCACGTGGAACGCGGCTATGCCGGCGGCAGCATCTGGGACTGGCACCGCCTGCCCGACTACATCGACCCCCGCTATAAGGACTACGCCCGGGCCAACGCCTCCATCGGCATCAACGGCACGGTGCTCACCAACGTCAACGCCAATGCGCTGGTGCTGACCGAACCCTACCTGCAAAAAGTAGCCGCCCTGGCGGCCGTGTTCCGCCCCTACGGCCTGAAAGTATACCTGACGGCCCGCTTCAGCGCCCCCGTAGAGATCGGCGGCCTCAAAACGGCCGACCCCCTGGACCCCGCCGTGCAGCAGTGGTGGAAGGATAAGACCAAAGAGATTTACCGTATCATCCCCGATTTCGGCGGCTTTTTGGTCAAAGCCAACTCGGAAGGACAGCCCGGCCCGCAGAACTACGGCCGCAACCATGCCGACGGCGCCAACATGATGGCCGATGCCCTGGCCCCCTTCGGCGGCGTCGTGATGTGGCGGGCCTTCGTGTACAGCAGCGAAACCCCCGAGGATCGCTTCAAGCAGGCTTATTCCGAATTCAAACCCCTGGACGGCAAGTTCCGCGAGAACGTGCTGGTGCAGGTCAAGAACGGCCCCATCGACTTCCAGCCCCGCGAACCCTTCCATCCCCTCTTCGGCGCCATGCCCCAAACACCGCTGATGATGGAGTTCCAAATAACCCAGGAATACAAGGGCTTTGCCACCCACCTGGTGTTCCTGCCTTCTGAATTCAAGGAAACCCTGGACGCCGACACCTATGCCAAAGGGCAGGGCTCCACGGTAGCCGAAGTGGTGGACGGCACCCTGGAGGGCCACCGCCTCAGCGGCATGGCCGGCGTGGCCAACATCGGCAGCGACCGCAACTGGACCGGCCACCTCTTCGGGCAGGCCAACTGGTACGGCCTGGGCCGCCTGGCCTGGGACCATAACCTGACCGCTGAAACCATTGCCGCCGAATGGGCCCGCCAGACCTTTGGCGCCGCCACCCTGGAATCCGTCAAAAAGATCCTGCTGGCATCGGACGAGGCCATGATCAACTACATGACGCCCCTGGGCCTGCACCACATCATGGGCTACGGCCACCACTACGGTCCCGCCCCCTGGTACGACAAGGCCGCCCGGGCCGACTGGAACCCCGTGTACTTCCACAAGGCCGACTCGGCGGGCATCGGCTTCGACCGCACCGCCACCGGCAGCAACGCCCTGGCACAGTACGCCGCACCGGTGCGCAAGCTGTTTGAAGACCCCAACACCTGCCCCGAAAAATACCTGCTGTGGTTCCACCATGTCCCCTGGACCCGCAAGATGGCCTCGGGCCGCAACCTGTGGCAGGAGCTCTGCGCCAAATACAATGAAGGCGTGGACTCGGTGCGCCGCATGCAGCAAACCTGGAACAGCCTGAAAGGGCAGGTGGATGCCGAGCGCTTCGAGCACGTTCGGATGCTGCTGGCCATCCAGGAAAAAGAAGCCGTCTGGTGGCGCGACGCCTGCCTGGTATACTTCCAGAAATTTTCGAAAATGCCGTTCCCGCCGGGCTTTCCCAAGCCGGCCCATACGCTGGACTATTATAAAAACGAAAGCTTCCCCTACGCCCCAGGCAACTAAGAGAAAAAGAGGAAAAAGAGATAAAGAGTCCATATGAAGAAGATCATCAGCTTTTTTTTACTGGCCACAGCAATACTTCCCCGGGTACAGGCCCAGAACAACCGTGCCGCCGGGCCCTGGAAAGGAAAACAATGCGCCGTGGTGCTGACCTACGATGATGCCCTGAACGAACACCAGTCGAACGCCCTGCCGCTGCTCGACTCGCTGGGGCTGAAAGGCACCTTTTACCTGTCCGATTATTCCGGCGCCCTGCAGGGACAAATCCGGGGCTGGCGGGCCGCTGCCGCCCGGGGCCATGAGCTGGGCAACCACACCGTCTTCCATCCCTGCGAAGGCGGGCGGCCCGGCCGGGAGTTCGTAACGCCGGACTATGACCTGAACCGGTATACCCACCGCCGCATCACCGACGAGATCCGCACCATGAACGTGCTGCTGAACGCCATCGACGGGAAAACGAAACGCACCTTTGCTTTTCCCTGCAGCGATACCCGCATCCACGATACCGCCTACTTCCCGGCCGTGAAGGGACAATTCGTGGCGGCGCGGGCCGTTCGCTCCGAGCTGCCCGCCCCCGCTTCGGTAAAACTGGACGATATCGGCTGCTTTATGGTCAACGGCCAGTCGGGCGACGAGTTGGTGGCGCAGGTACGGCAGGCCATGGAAAAAAAGGCGCTGCTGGTGTTCCTGTTCCATGGCGTCGGCGGCGGCCACGGCCTGAACGTGTCGCTCCCCGCCCACCGCCGCCTGCTGCACTTCCTGAAGGAAAACGAAAAAGCCATCTGGACCGCCCCCATGATCGAAGTGGCGGAGTTTGTACAAACCTATCAGCAGCACCAATAAACAACCACAAAAACACCCCACACCCCATAACCCCAATCTTTTCCCCGTATGAAACAGCATAAGCTTTCTACCCTCCTGCTGCTGGCCGCGCCCCTGCTCTTCGGCCAGTGCCAGCGCAAGCTGGCCGCCCCGGCGGCCCATGCCGCCCGGTCGGCGGAGACCACCAAAGGCCTCAAAGACTATTACCAGGCCTATTTTCCCATAGGAGTGGCCGTTTCACCCCGGGCCCTGAAAACAGCGGAGGCCGACCTGATAAGGCAGCAATTCAACAGCATGACGCCGGAGAACGCCCTGAAAATGGGCCCCATCCACCCGCGGGAGCAGGTCTACAACTGGCGCGACGCCGATTCCATAGCGGCCTTTGCCCGGCGGCACCAGCTGAAGCTGCGCGGCCACACCCTCTGCTGGCACAACCAGGCGCCGGCCTGGATGTTCCAGGACGCGGAAGGCAAACAGGTATCCAAAGAAGTGCTCCTGCAACGGCTGAAAGAACACATTCATACCGTGGTGGGCCGGTACAAAGGGACTATCTATGCCTGGGACGTGGTCAACGAGGCGGTATCCGACAAGCCGGACGAATACCTCCGGCCGTCGCCCTGGCTGCAGATCTGCGGCGAAGACTATATTGCCCAGGCCTTTCGCTTTGCCCATGAAGCGGACCCGAATGCCGTATTGTTCTACAACGATTACAACGAGATCAGTCCCGTCAAGCGGGAAAAGATCTACCGGCTGGTAAAAAGCCTGAAGGATGCCGGCGTACCCATTCACGGCATTGGCCTGCAGGCCCACTGGGCGGTGAACGAGCCTTCCCGCGGGCAGCTCGACAGCACCCTGAACCGCTTTGCCTCCCTGGGGCTGAAGCTGCAGATCACCGAACTGGACATTTCGGTCTACCCCAAGGAGCATGACGCCCGTCCCCGCCGGCCCGAAGATGCCGATACGGCTTTTTCCGCCGCCAGGGAACAGGCCCAGCTCGAAAAATACCGGATGTGCTTCGACCTGTTCCGCAAATACAAAAACGAACTTTCGGGCGTCACGTTCTGGAACATCTCCGACCGGAGTTCCTGGCTGGATGACTTCCCGGTAAAAGGACGCAAGGACTATCCCCTGCTGTTCGACCGCAACCTGCAACCCAAGAAAGCTTTTGGGGCCGTAGTAAAGTTCTGATCCGGCAACAGCGAGGCCGCTAAAAGATTTTTTTATAATACTTCAATCAACGAAACAGCATGAACCGCAAATCCAAGAACCTGCCCAAAGTGCTGGCGAAGGCGCTTGTTTCCGCCGCGCTTCTGGTGCAGTCGGCCCTGGCCGGCGCACAAGGCACGGCCGCCAGATACCCGTTTCAAAATACGTCCCTTTCCTTTGAGCAGCGGGCCGCCGACCTGGTGTCGCGGCTGACGCTGGAGGAAAAAGTGGCCCAGATGCTCAACGCCGCCCCCGCCATTAACCGGCTGGGCGTTCCCGCCTACGACTGGTGGAACGAAGTGCTGCACGGTGTGGCCCGCACCCCTTTCCGGGTAACGGTCTTCCCGCAGGCGATTGGCATGGCCGCAACTTTCGATACCGCCTCGCTGCACCAGATGGCCGCTTACTCGGCCCTTGAAGGCCGGGCGGTGTACAACGAAGCCATCCGCACGGGCAAAAGCGGGCAGCGCTACGTGGGCCTCACCTACTGGACGCCCAACATCAATATCTTCCGAGACCCCCGCTGGGGCCGCGGCCAGGAAACCTATGGCGAGGATCCCTACCTGACGGCCATGCTCGGCCGGTCCTTCGTGCACGGCCTGCAGGGCAACGATCCCAAATACCTGCAGGCGGCGGCCTGCGCCAAGCACTACGCCGTCCACAGCGGTCCCGAACCCCTGCGGCACGTGTTCAACGCCAACGCAACGCCCTACGACCTCTGGGACACCTACCTGCCGGCCTTTGAAGAGCTGATCGTGCATGCCAACGTGGCCGGCGTGATGTGTGCCTACAACGCCTTCCGCGGCCAGCCCTGCTGCGGCAGCGATATCCTGATGAACGACATTCTTCGCAACCGCTGGAAGTTCAACGGCTACGTCACGTCCGACTGCTGGGCCATCGACGACTTTTTCAAGAACCACAAAACCCACCCCGATGCCGCCAGCGCCTCGGCCGATGCGGTGCTGCACGGTACCGACATCGACTGCGGCACCGACGCCTACAAATCCCTGGTGCAGGCCGTACAGCAGGGCAAGATCACCGAGCAGCAGATCGACGTGTCGGTCCGCCGGCTGTTTACCCTGCGCTTCCGCCTCGGCCTGTTCGACCCGCCTTCGATGGTGCCCTTTGCCCAAACGCCCGCCTCGGTGCTCGAAAGCGCTCCCCACCAGGCCCACGCCCTCAAAATGGCGCGGCAGTCCATCGTGCTGCTGAAAAACGACCGCAACACCCTGCCCCTGCGCAAGGACCTGCGCAAGATCGTGGTGATCGGCCCCAATGCCGACAACGCCATCGCCGTGCTGGGCAACTACAACGGCATTCCCTCCAAGGTGGTGACCGCCCTGCAGGGCATCAAGGACAAGGTGGGCCCGAACGTGCAGGTGGTGTACGAGCGGGGCGTGACCTTCACGGGCGACACCCTGCTGGCTTATGCCGACCTGAACGACCAGTATGCCTGGGAAGGAAAAAAAGGCTTTAAGGCCGAATACTTTTCCAACAAGGAACTGTCCGGCACGCCGGTGCTCACCCGCCAGGAAAGCGCCCCCGACTACGAATGGCAGGAAGGCCAGGCCGTGGTGGCCAACCTGAGGGCCTACGACTTTTCGGCCCGCTGGACCACCGACTTCACCCCTGCCGCTTCCGGCGACATCACCTTCGAGCTGGAAGCCGACGACGGCTACCGCTTCCTGGTGGACGGCAAGGAAGTGGTGAACGCCTGGACCCGCAACCGCTGGGGCGCCCGTACCTACAAGCTCGCCGCTGAAAAGGGAAAAACCTACCGCCTGGCGCTGGAATACTACCAGGGCGACGGCAAGGCATCGGCCCACCTGCGGGCCGGCAACCTGGTGCGCTCCGACTTCCAGGCCCTGGCCCAACGGGTTCAGGATGCCGACGCCCTGGTATTTGTCGGCGGCATCTCGCCCCAGCTGGAGGGCGAGGAAATGAAGGTCGACTACCCCGGCTTTAACGGCGGCGACCGCACCTCCATCCTGTTACCCCAGGTGCAGACCGACCTGATGAAGGCCCTGCAGCGTACCGGCAAACCCGTTGTGTTCGTGATGATGACCGGCAGCGCCATCGCCTGCCCCTGGGAGGCCGAAAATGTCCCGGCCATCGTCAACACCTGGTACGGCGGCCAGTCGGCCGGTACGGCCCTCGCCGACGTGCTCTTTGGCGACTACAACCCCTCGGGCCGCCTGCCGGTGACCTTTTACAAAAGCGATGCGGACCTGCCCGGCTTTAACGACTATTCCATGGACGGCCGCACCTATCGCTATTTCAAAGGGCAGCCTTTGTATGGCTTCGGCCATGGCCTGAGCTATACCACCTTCCGCTACGACAACCTGCAGCTGCCCCCGGCCACCAAGGCAGGCAAAACCGTGAAGGTAAGCGTACGGGTCACCAATACCGGCCGCCGCGACGGCGAGGAAGTGGTGCAGTTGTACGTGGCGCATGAAGCCGGTGCCTACAAAACGCCGGTCCGCGCCCTGAAAGGATTCCAGCGCCTCTTCCTCAAAGCCGGGGAAAGCAAACAGGTCACCTTCAGCCTGTCGCCGAAACAGCTGTCCCGTATCGACGAACAGGGCAACGAACGCCAGCCCCGGGAAAAGATCCTGCTCTCGGTAGGCGGTGGCCAGCCCGATGCCCAATCGGCTGCCAGCAAGAAAACCGTCCAGGCAACCCTAACGGTGAACGAATAAGAAAGACAGGAAAAGTCCAGCCCGGAAGAGACGTTGCCCCGCAACGTCTCTTCTGTTTTTACCCCCTTGTCTTTTTGACAATAATCCCTCTGATCGTCCCCATCAGGTCAATGCCCCACCTCATCCTCCCCGTTGTAGAATTTCATGTACACTAAACCATTGCATTCCGGTTGTTTTCTGCCGAAAACAGCGCATTTCTCTATATTAATAGTAGGATAGCTGCAGCAACAGGCTTTATTTTGAGAAAAGGCATGGTATTGGCAACATACATCCACGAGGACGGTTCGAAAGAAAGAACGGATAAAGAACGAAAGAAGAAACACGAAGATCAACAGGAAGGATTAGGTACCTGGAAGGAGCGCAGAGAGCATGGTGTTACAGGTGAATGTGAAAGCGATACGAGGCAACACCCGGGAAAGAGATAACCTCCAGGTAATTGATGATTTCAACCGTCGCGTGATATCAGTGCAGAGAGGGGATTTTTAGTTTAGGTAAGAAGGAAAGGCAGCATGGTTATGGCTGCCTTTTCTTTTTGCATTTAACGGACCCGCCAAGCGCCCGCCTCACGTTCATGATTATGCGCAAACAGCCAATGGAACACAGTGCCACCTTCCGGTTTCACGGGTCGCTCAACGACTTTCTCCGGCCAGCCCAAAAGGCCACAGAGATCCTTTATTCCTTCGGCGGACTTCCGGCAGTAAAGGATGCCATCGAAGCCATCGGCATTCCCCATCCCGAAGTGGGCGCACTGACCATCAACCACCACCCTGCCGCTATCATGGCCCCTCTGGGGCACCACGACCAGGTGGACGTTTTTCCCTTCCCTGCTGCCGGTATACCCGGTGCGCCCCGCTCTTTTGTACTGGATGTGCACCTGGGAAAGCTGGCCCGCCTGCTGCGGCTCCTGGGCTTCGATACCGCCTACGAGAACGGTTACCACGACAAAGAGATCGCCGACATTGCCGCCGCCCAGGACCGTATCGTGCTCACCCGCGATGTAGGCCTGCTCAAACACAAATCCATCCGCTGGGGCTACTGGCTGCGCTCACAATTCGGCGAAGAGCAGTTAAAGGAGGTCATTGTTCATTTCGGGCTCGAAGGGGCCTTCCAACCCTTCCACCGCTGCATCGCCTGTAACGGCCTGATCGAAGCGGTGGACAAGGACCTTATAAAAGAAAAAATACCGGCCGACACCGACCGGTATTTTCATGAATTTTATCACTGCACTTCCTGCGGCCGCGTGTATTGGAAAGGCTCGCACTATGAGAAGATGGAAGCGTTTTTAAAGAGATTTATCGTATGAGTTTACGGGTTTACAAGTGTACGAGTTGCTGGCGCCCGTAAGGAACTCGTAAACTTGTAAACCCATAAACTCGTAAACTTATCGTATCTGCCCCTCTCCCTGTATGATCCACTTCTCCGTTACCAGCTTCTCCAGCGCGAAGGGACCGCGGGCATGGAGCTTCTGGGTGGAGATGCCGATCTCGGCGCCGAGGCCGAATTCTTCACCATCGGTAAAGCGGGTGGAAGCATTGGCGTACACGGCGGCGGCATCCACTTCCCGGATGAAGCGGTTGCAGGCTTCCTTGTTTTCCGATACGATCGCTTCCGAATGGCGGGTGGAGAATTCCTGGATATGCTCGAGGGCTTCGTCGATGTTGCGCACCACTTTCACGGCGCATTTCAGGTCGAGGAATTCGCGGCCGAAATCTTCCGTCGTCGCCTGTTGCAGGTGCGGGTAGCCTTGCAGCAGTTCCGCCGCTGAATGGTCCGCAAAGATCTCCACGTTATGCTGGCGGAAGCGCTCCTGCAGCTGTTCCAGGAAGCGGGGGGCGATGGCGTCATCCACCAGCACGGTGTCCACGGCATTGCATACCGAAGGACGCGACACTTTTGCATTCACCACGATGTCGACGGCCTTTTCCAGGGCGGCATCCTTTTCCACGTAGATATGCACCACGCCGGCGCCGGTTTCGATCACCGGCACGAGGCTGTTCTTGCGCACGAACTGGATGAGGCCTTCGGAACCGCGGGGAATAAGCACGTCCACGTAGCGGGTGGCAGTAAACAGTTCCTGTACGGTTTCACGTGCCGGGGGCAGCAGGGTCACACAGTCGGGGTTGATGCCGGCTGCTTCCAGCACTTTATGAATGAGGGCGATGGCGGCCCGGTTGGTATGTTCGGCCTCGCTGCTTCCTTTGAGCACGCAGGCGTTCATGCTGCGCAGGCAGAGGGCGGCGATGTCGAAGGTGACGTTGGGACGCGATTCGTAAATGGCGCCCACCACGCCCAGGGGCACGGTTACCTTCTGCAGCTGCAGGCCGTTGTAGAGGGTACGCTGTTCCAGCACCTTGCCGGTGGGGTTGGGCAGCCGGCTGATCTGGCGGATACTGTTGGCGATGCCTTTCAGGCGCTGTTCGTTCAACAGCAGCCGGTCGAGGCGTGGGTTGGCCGGGTCCACTTTGGCCACATCCTGGCGGTTGGCTTCCAAAAGGGTACCGGCGGATGCTTCCAGCGCATCGGCCAACAGCTGCAGGGCGTTCATTACCTGCTCGTCCGTGCTGTTGCGCAGCGAAACGGCAGCTTTGTAGGTGGTAATGATCTGCGATTGAACGGTGGTCATGTAACTTGTTTTTTTATCGTGAATGGTCCATTGACGCTTGTCAATTGTCTATTGCTTATTCTTCTTCCTGCTCCTTGCCGTTGTCTTTTCCATCGCCCTGGGCTTCCATGTATTCTTCCAGGACGATGTTCAGCTCGGCAAAGACGGGCACCAGCAGCCAGGGATCGGCTTCGGCGGCACGCAGGGCCATAAAATATACGACCGCTTCCTTTAACCGGCCGGCCTTCAGGGTCACCATCAGGCGGATCAGCAGGAACTCGATCACTTCCGTGCCCGAAAACTTACCGGTACCGGGGAAGGCTTCCTCCAGGCTTTGGGCCTGGTACAGGCGGTCAAAACGGCTGTCGGCCTCGCCCAATACCAGGGCGCCCAGCGCCAGGCTCAGGGCCACGATCGGGTACTGGTCGGCCAGCAACCGGGCTTTTTCCCCGGCCAGCGCTACGCTGTTTTTCTTGGCCAGCACAATGCTGGTTTCATAAATGGAGGAAACCACGATGGGATTAGCCCCATGCGATTCCAGCAGGCCGCTGATCATGTCGTCGTACTGCGCCTCCACCACCTCGTCCTGTTGGCCCGAGGTAAAGGAAATGATCTGGTCCAGCACCTCCCGGTATTCGTTTACCTGTTCTTCCGTTACGCCGGTATGGTGCTCGCTGGAGGCGAGCAGTTCCTCCCAGGTACGCTCCAGGAAAGCGTCTTCCTCTTCCGAAAGGTTGGTCAGCTCCGGGGGCAGTTCCATATAGAGCGATTCCGTCTCGATCAGGATCTGTTCTTCCAGGAGCCTTTTGGAGACTTTTTCCTCGTCGTTCATGTCATCGAGGTGCAGGCGTTGCACGGTGCTCAGGTTCACTTCACCCGGGGCCAGCGCGTCCAGCCGCAGGGCTTCCTCTTCTTCCTCCTCGTCCTCCTGCAGGTACACGTAGTTGCCTTCGCCGGCAAACTTTTTCAGCTTGGCCAGGATGTCCAGCCTCAGGTTATTGGCAGTCGCCATCAGCACGGGCCGGCCCTCCCCGTCGCCTACCGGGATGTCGATCAGGGGGATGGCATCGGTATCCTCCTCCAGGATAAAGCGGGTCAGGGCAAAATCCTTTTCGGGCTGGATTTCGAAATCCAGGGCAAAGTCGTGGCCGGCAAAGATAATATTATGGGCCAGGTTGTAGTCGATCTCCGTAAAAGCCTCGCTTTTGAGGGCCGGGATCCGCTCCTGTACCTCTGCTTCGTCCTCGTTGAAGATAAAGGCCGTTTCGGTAATACCCTGGCACAGCAGCTCCACCTGGTAGAGGCCCACCGTCACATGGCCGTTGGTGTGCCGCCGCATGACGATCACATCGGCGAACATGGCTTCTTTCCAGTCGCGGTTGACGTAGCAATGGTACAGGGGAAGGGAACGGGCTTTGGTCTCGATATATTTTCTAGGCGATAAGGGCTGTTGCATAAATGGGTTTAAAGGGCAAAAATAGACCAGGAATTCCACCTGCAGGTTCTGATTCTTCGCAAAGGGCGGTGCTTAGAAGAGCACGATATCGTCCGCATGGGCGGCCAGGGCGTTCTTTTGGGCCAGTTGCAGTTCCATTTCCGGGGCGCCCAGCTTTACTTTGGCCACGCCGATAATGGTTTGCTCTTCGTTGAGCAGCTGCACCACCTCGCCGGCGGAAAAGGCGCCCTGCACGTCGCGGATGCCCACGGTCAGCAGGCTCTTGCGGCCCAAGAGCGCTTTTTCGGCCCCCTTGTCCACGCGGATGCCGCCCAGGGTGATGGAGCCGCTGGCCAGCCACTTCTGGCGGGCCTTCAGGTTCGACCGCCGGGGTTTGAAGGTCGTGCCCTTCTCTCCTGCCAGCGCCGTCGCAAAGGGCTTGTCGCCCGACAGGCCGCAGATCACTACCCGGATGCCCAGGGAGGTGGCCAGGCGCGTAAAGGTCAGCTTCGACAGCATCCCTCCCAGTCCCAGCGCACTTTTCTCGGTGCTGACGAAACCCAGGATCTTTGTATCGATCTTTTCCACCAGGGGGATGATCTTTTTCTCCCCGTCGAGGAAGCCGCCGACCGAGGTGCAGATGACCAGGGTTTCGGCGTCGAAGCCGATGGCGATGAGGGTGGCCAGCTCGTCGTTGTCGGAAAATTTCAGTTCCACGTTGCTGACCAGGTCGTTCTCATTGACCACGGGCAGGATATTGTTTTCCCAAAAGGCGGCAAACGTTTCCTTCAGCTGCAAAAACTGCGACCGGTGGGAGAAATGGTGCCGTTCGCACAGGGCCTGCGCCACCGTCAGCCCGTAGGGCGAAAAATACTGGTGGTACAGCTGGATCAGGATGGGATTGCCGATGGCGGCGGCGGCCTTTCGTTCGATAAGGCTGCCTTTGTAGTTTTTCAAAAAGGCCTTGCCGCTGCCCACCGCACCGCTGGACACCAGCACCACCCGGTAGGTGGCCGACAGCGCCGCAATTTCCTCCGCCACCTTCGCGATAATGTTCCTGTCTATTTGCCCGTTGCTCCCGGTTATCACTGCCGAGCCTAACTTGATCACCAATACAGGTTTTTGCATGAAACGTCGTTTTGTAAAGAGCCGCAAAAATAGGAATTGACCGATAAGGAAGTGGGGAATTGGGGAATTAGGTTAGGGGTTAATTGGTTCATTGGGAATTGGGGAGGCCGTTTTATTTGGTGAAAATTGATATATTTCGTCAAAATACACCAGCTATGGGCAGAAAAAGCAGGGGCAAGAAGGTCAAACGCGAGGAGCGCGAAGCGATTCAACAACTGCAGCAGCAACAGCAGCATAGGCCGGGTGCGGCCCCCTTTCCTCCCGCCACGGCGCACGAAGGCCACAAGTTTTCCGATGTGCTGGCCAGTTTTATCTACCCGGTCCTGGATCCCCAGGATGATATCGATGATGTGCGGGCCAAGATGACCTGGGGCGTCATGATCTGGAACAAAGCGATGGCCGATACCTTTCCCGACCACCCGATCAGCGCCCAGATCGCCGAGCAGTTTCCCCTTTTCCAACTGATGGTGCCCGATGAGGACCTGCTGACGGCCTTCCTCGAACGGAAGAAACGGGAATTTGCCCACGAAAACTTTTTCATCATGGAGCACAAGACCCTGCCGGGACACACCAGGGGGGATTTTTCGATCTCCGTCTCGGTTTTGCCGGTTCTTTAAGAAGTTTACAAGTTTACGGGTTTACGAGTTGAGTTCCATAGTTCCTGGGTTAGGACAGTGTGTCCTAATTCCCAATGAACCAATATCCTTATTCCCTTTTGTCATTTCCCCATTGCAGCACGTCTACCCGCACCTTGACGCGGCCGTCGTGCATCATGCCCAGCTTGCGGGCGGCGCGGCGCGACAGGTCGATGATCACGCCTTCTTCGCGGTTGTCGTCGCTGGGCCCCCGGTCGTTGATGCGTACCCGTACGGTGCTGTCGTTTTCCAGGTTTTTCACCCTTACGATGGTGCCGAGCGGGTAGGTCGGGTGGGCCGCCACCATTTCGGTATTGTCAAACGTCTCGCCGCTGGCGGTTTCATCCCCGTGCAAATGCTTTGCATAATAGGAAGCCCGGCCGGTTTTACTTTCCAGCACCCGGGGCGTGTCCACCTGGGCCGACGGCGCCTTGGCGCCCTCGCTGCAGGAGAAAAAAAAGGGAAGCGCAGCCAGCGTTAGTGCATACAAAAAGTTCCGTCCGGTGGTCAGCGTCCTGTAGGTGTGCCCATACAATCTCATAAAAGGTTTTTGCTGATCCTGCTCCAAAGAAAGTGCCTGAAGCATAGGGCCTCCTACCCTTAAATCCGGTTAAAAGCAGGTTCAGTCCCCTAAAAAGCGGTGTCTGCCGGAAGCTTTCCCTCCCGGGCGATAATTAAAATAACTTGCCGCCGGTTAATTTCCGATCCTTATGAAAAGATTTTTTTGCCTGCTCACTCCCGTACTCCTCTTGGTTGCCTATGCCTGCCAGAAACCGGCCGACGGCCACCAGACGGCGCCGGAGCTAACGCTCGACAGCGCCGCCGTTGCCCTCCCGGGGCAGCTGGGCGCCCAGGCTTCCTTTACGCTTCATGCCAATATCGAATGGGTGGCGTCGGACACCGTTTCCTGGCTGCGCCTGGACAAGGTGTCCGGCAGCGGCAATACTACTATACAGGTCACCGCCCTCGAAAATAATTTTAGTTCCGCGGCCCGCACCGCCACCATCAGCATTCGGCCGGTAGGCTACCCCTCGGTAGCGCCCCTGAGCATCACGATTCGCCAGGGATCGGGCCTGATGGCCACCTTATGGAGCCGGCTGCTGGGCAGCGCCGCGGCCGACGTGCCGGGGGCGGTGATCGAGACGGAGGACCATAACTTTTTACTGGCCGGCTATGCCTCGGCGGGCGGCGGTGACGTCACCGGCTTCCGCGGGGCCTCCGACTTCTGGCTGGCCAAGGTATCGGCCGGCGGCGAGCTGCTGTGGCAAAAAACGCTGGGCGGCACCGGCGCCGACCAGGCGACGGCCCTGGCAGCCATACCTGCCGGCGGCTACCTGCTGGCCGGCACCACTGCCAGCATCAACGGCGATGTGACGAACCCTCATGGCGGCACCGACGCCTGGGTGGTGAAGGTGGACGCCTCCGGCAATAAGCTGTGGCAGAAAGCCCTGGGCGGCGCGGGCTACGACGGCCTGTACGCGGTGGTGCCCACCGCCGATGGGGGCTTCCTGCTGGCCGGGGAAACCGGCAGCAATGATGGCGACGTCAGCGGCAACCACGGCGGCACCGACGCCTGGGTGGTGAAGCTGGATGCTTCCGGCGCCCGGCTCTGGCAAAAAACGTTTGGCGGCTCGGGCGCCGACAAAGCCCGCTCCCTGAAGGCCACCACCGACGGCGGCTATATCCTGGTGGGCGAAACCGCCTCCTCCGATGGCGACGTCAGCGGCCAGCACGGAAAGGTGGATGCCTGGGTGCTGAAGCTCGACGCCTCGGGCAACAAGGTCTGGCAAAAAACCCTCGGCGGCTCGGGCCACGACTATGCCCAATCCCTGACGGCGGTGACGGGCGGCTACCTCCTGGCCGGCTTTACCAACAGCGCCGACGGCGACGTGACCGCCAACAAAGGAAATTACGATGTGTGGGTGGTGAAGCTGGACGAGAGCGGGCGCCTGCTGTGGCAAAAAACCTATGGCGGCACCGGCGGCGACCTGGCCAATGCCATTGCCCCGGTAACCGGCGGCTTTGCCGTGGTGGGCAGCACCAGCAGCGCCAACGGCGATGTCAGCGCCTCCAAGGGCGGCGGCGATGCCTGGCTGCTGAAGATCGATGCCAGCGGCAACCGCCTGGGCGAGAAAACCTGGGGCGGCACCGGCTACGAAAGCGCCCTCTCCTTCCTGGTCACCTCCGGCGGCAAGTTCCTGTTGGGCGGCACCACCGACAGTAAGGACGGCGATATCACCGGCAGCAAGGGCGGGGGCGATATCTGGCTGTGGCAAGTGCAACCTTAAAAAACCAGGTAACTTCCCTCCTTTTAAAATTCTTCTTTGAAAGAAATACCCCCCTCATTGATGAAAAAGGGCAGCTTTCCGCTGCCTTTTTTTACGCCCCGGCCTTTTCAACCCCATTGGACCCATTTTTCGCTGATGCCGAGAGGTCTGCGTAGAGCCGGAGAAGCCCGAAGGGCTTCACTATGAGTAGCCCCGGGTGCAACCCGGGGTCAGCAGTAGTTCGTCCCCGCAACCCTGAAGGGGTTGAATGTGTCCTGCTCATTATTAATCTGGTTTCAACCCAGGAGGCTTCTTTATAAAGCCTTCCTGATTCCGGACGGTCGGTTTGCTGTGGGTCCCACATTCAACCCCTGCGGGGTTGTTTCCTAAATTGATGCGCCGTTCCCCGGGTTTCACCCGGGGCTACTCACAGTGAAGCCCTTCGGGCTTCTCCGGCTCTACGCAGACCTCTCGGCTACAGATGGGTTCCTGGGCATATCCCTTGCCAAGTGCCCAAAAAAGCCCCGGCCTGCTACAGACCGGGGCTTTAGGGTTTATTTCGGTTATGCTTTTATGCCAGGGCTTCGTAGAATACTTCCACGGGGTGCTTGGCGTGGCGGCCGGTGCCGTCCTTGATCTGGTGGCGGCAGGAGGTGCCGGGGGCGGCGATGATCACGTCGGCCGGCTGCTTGCGCACCGTGGGCAGCAGCACCAGCTCGCCTACCTGCTGCGATACTTCGTAGTGCTCTTTCTCATAGCCGAACGAGCCGGCCATGCCGCAACAGCCCGAAGGAATGGTCTGCACCGTGTAGTTCTCGGGGAACGACAGGATCTTGACCGTGGGCGCCACGGAAGAAACGGCTTTCTGCATGCAGTGGCCGTGCAGCTGGATGGACCGCTTTTCGCGGCTGAACTGCTCTTTTTTGATGTGGCCCTTTTCAATTTCGCGGGCAATGAACTCGTCGATCAGGAACACGTGCTGCGCCAGCTTTTTGGCGGTTTCGAAGTTGGCGTCATCGGCCAGGTCGATGTACTCGTCGCGGAAGGTGAGCACGGCGGAGGGCTCGATGCCCACCAGCGGCGTTTCCTCGCTGATGATGGGGCTCAGCAGCTCCACGTTGCGGTTGGCGATCATCTTGGCCGTGCGGATAAGGCCTTTCGACAGCCAGGTACGGCCGCTCTCTTCGTGCTTCGGGATTTCTACTGCATAGCCCAGCTTTTCCAGCAGCAGGATGGCCTTGATGCCGATCTCGGTATCGTTGTAATTGGTAAACTCGTCGCAGAACAGGTACACCTTGCGGCCGGTCTTCGGCTGCGCCGACGACTGCTGGTGCTTGCGGAACCACTTCTGCAGCGTGGTCTTGTAGAGCGTCGGCATGGAGCGCTGCGGGGCAAAGCCGGAAACCTTTTTGATCATCCCGCCGATCAGGGGGTTGGTCACGGCAAAGTTGTACAGGCCGGGGACGAGGGCAGCCAGCTTATTCGATTTGGTATAATTAGCGATCAGCTTCGAGCGGAAGGGAACGCCGTTGGCATCGTAATAATGCTGGAGGAACTCGGCCTTCAGCTTCGCCATGTCCACGTTGGAGGGGCATTCCGACTTACAGCCCTTGCAGCTGAGGCAGAGGTCCATCACCTCCTTGATCTCTTCGTGGTCGAAGCGGTTCATCTTGCCCGAGTTGGTCAAAAACTCGCGCAGGATGTTGGCCCGTGCCCGGGTGGTGTCTTTTTCGTTGCGGGTGGCCATGTAGGAGGGGCACATGGTGCCGCCCGACAGGTGCGTCTTGCGGCAGTCGCCGGAGCCGTTGCACTGCTCGGCGTGCTGCAGCACGTCCTGGTTATAAAAACGGAACACGGTCTTGAATTCCGGTGTCTGCTGCCCCGGCGTATAGCGGAGCATGGTATCCATCGGGGGCGTATCCACGATCTTGTTGGGGTTGAAAATGTTTTCGGGGTCCCACACCTTTTTCACTTCCTTCAGCAGCTGGTAGTTCTTTTCGCCCACCATCTGGCGGATGAATTCGCCGCGCAGGCGGCCGTCGCCGTGCTCGCCGCTGAGCGAGCCCTTGTATTTTTTCACCAGGGTGGCGATCTCTTCCGCAATGGCGCGGAACAGGGCGTTGCCTTCCTTGGTCTTGAGGTTGATGATGGGGCGCAGGTGGATCTCGCCGGAACCGGCGTGGGCATAGTGTACCGAGTAGAGGTTGTACTGCTTCAGGATCTCGTTAAAATCGCGGATGAAGTCGGGCAGGTCCTCCACGTCCACCGCCGTGTCCTCGATCACGGGCACGGCCTTTTCGTCGCCGGGCAGGTTGCTCAGCAGGCCAAGTCCGGCCTTGCGCAGGGCCCAGATTTTTTTAGTGTCGGCGCCGAAGAGCAGGGGAAAGTGGTAGCCCAGGCCGGCAGCCCGCATGTCGGCTTCCATTTTTTGGGCGATGGCCTTTACTTCCTCGCGGTCGTCGCTGGGGATCTCCACCACCAGGATGGCGCCGGGGTCGCCCAGCACGAAGAAGCGGTTCTTGCTTTGCTCGATATTGTCCTTCGTGCAATCGAGGATGTAGTGGTCGATCAACTCGGAGGCGCTGGGCTTGTATTTCAGGGCGATAAGGTTGGCGCGGAGGGCTTCATCGATGGAGTTGAAGTGCACGCACAGCAGGCCGGAATCCCTGGGGGGCAGGGGCACTACGTTCAGCTTGATCTCGGTCAGGAAGGCCAGGGTGCCTTCCGAGCCGGCGATGAGGCTGCAGAAGTTGAAGTCGGGGCCGCCGGCGGTAAACGGCGCCATGTCCACCAGCATGTCCACGGCATAGCCGGTATTGCGGCGCTCGATGCTTTTCTTCGGAAACTCGCGGCGGATCTCCTCCTGGTTGTCGAAGTTGCCCAGCAGGCTGCGGGTGGCGCGGTAGATCTGGGCCTCCAGGCTGTTGCCCTCGCATTTCTGGTGGAACTCGTCCAGGCTCAGGGCTTTGAATTCCACTTCCGAGCCGTCGCTCAGCAGGCCTTTAACTTCCAGCAGGTGCTCGCGGGCGCTGCGGTACACCACCGAGTTGGAGCCGCAGGAGTTGTTGCCCACCATGCCGCCGATCATGGCGCGGTTGGCGGTGGAGGTTTCGGGGCCGTAGAACAGGCCGTGGGGCTTGAGGAAGATGTTCAGCTCGTCGCGGACCACGCCCGGCTGCACCTTTACCCAGCCTTCCTGCTGGTTCAGTTCCAGTATTTTGGTAAAATGTTTCGACACGTCCACGACGATGCCGCTGCCCACCACCTGGCCGGCCAGCGAGGTGCCGGCGGTGCGGGGGATCAGCGAGGTCTTTTCGGCCCGTGCAAAACGTATGAGTTTTTTGAGGTCTTCCGTGTTTTTGGGAAAGGCTACGGCCAGCGGCATTTCGCGGTAAGCCGATGCATCCGTGGCATACAAAGTGCGCATGGTGGTATCGTAAAACAGGCTGCCGTCTAAGGTGGCCGCCAGCTGCTGCAACTTTTCGTTCATTTTTTGCCCTTGGTGGTTTGATAAAGAAAGGGTGCAAAATTACGAGCTTTTGGGGTATAAATTACCTGATTTTGAACACCTGACCCGGTCCCGCCTGCGGGCATTCTAATGGGCCTCTAATATGCATTAAACGCAAATGTGCTAATTTGATCCTCCATTTGAAACAGGAAACTATGAAGCGGATCAGTATGTTATTCTTCCTTTTCCTGCTGGTGTGTTCCGGCTGCGACGTACGGCAGCGGGAGCAGGAACTGCAGAAAAAAGAAGCCGAATTGAACCAGAAAGAACAGGAATTATTGCTGAAAGAGCGCTCCCTGCAGCTGCGCGAGGAGGAAGTAACGAAGCAGGCGCAGCGGATCGACAGCTCGCAAAAACAGATCCCCGACTCGGCCTCCTACAATCCCGAGCTGGTGGGGTCCTGGGCCGCCCGGATGAACTGCATTGAAACCTCCTGCCCCGGCTCGGCGGTAGGCGATACCAAGACCGAGCAGTGGGACCTTTCCTTTCAAAACAACAGCATCATCGCCAAAGTCATGGTCAGCCAAAAGCTGGTGCGCACCTATACAGGCCTCTACGACGGCACCTCCCTGGAGCTCACCAGCCGCCAGGGTGAAGAAGCCACCCAGGTTTCCAGCATCGTGGTGCGCCTGCAGCAAACGGGCAAGGAACACCTGGAAGGCCGCAGGGAAATTTCCCGGGGCAACTGCAGGATCGTGTATGCGCTGGACCTGGTAAAACTGTAGTCGCTTTTTTCCCTCTTTATCTCTTAGCCATGATTTTACTTTCCGACCTGGACTTTTCCCTGCCGCTCAAGAACCCGGTAGTGATCTTTTCCCTGGTACTGTTCATCATCCTGTTCGCGCCCATATTGTTCAACAAGATCCGGGTGCCGCACATTATCGGCCTCATCCTGGCGGGCGTGGTGATCGGGCCCTACGGCCTCAACCTGCTGCTGCGCGACAGCTCGATTGTGCTGTTCGGCACGGTGGGGCTGCTTTATATCATGTTTACGGCCGGACTGGAAATCGACCTGGAGGAATTCAAGAAAAACCGGATCAAAAGCCTGGTATTCGGCCTGTACACCTTTGCCCTGCCGATGCTGCTGGGCAGCCTGGCGGGTTATTATGTGCTGGGCTTCAGCTGGCCGTCGGCCGTGCTGCTGGCCAGTATGTTTGCCTCCCATACCCTGCTGGCGTATCCCATCGCCAGCAAGTACGGCATTTCCCGGGTGCGGGCGGTGACGCTGACCATCGGCGGCACCATCATTACCGATATCCTGGCCCTGCTGGTGCTGGCCGCCATTGCCGGCAGTACCAAGGGCGAGATCGGCAGCGCCTTCTGGATACGACTGGCGGTGTCTTCCCTGCTCTTCGGCGCCATCGTGTTCCTGCTGTTTCCCATCGTGGCCCGCTGGTTTTTCAAAAAATTCGACGACAGCATCTCGCAATACATTTTCGTGCTGGCGATGGTGTTCCTGGGGTCGTTCCTGGCCGAAGTGGCGGGGCTGGAGGCCATTATCGGCGCCTTCCTGGCGGGCCTGGCGCTCAACCGGTTTATCCCCCACTCCTCGCCCCTGATGAACCGCATCGAATTTGTGGGCAGCGCCTTTTTCATTCCCTTTTTCCTGATCAGCGTGGGCATGCTGGTCGACTTCAGCGTGCTGGTCAAGGGATGGGGCGCCCTCCGGGTAGCCGGCGTGATGATCGTGCTGGCGGTACTGACGAAGTTCCTGGCGGCCTGGCTGACCCAAAAAACCTTCAAGCTGTCGCAGCCCGAACGGCAGATGATCTTTGGCCTGAGCACCGCCCGCGTAGGGGCCACCCTGGCGGTGGTGCTGGTGGGCTACAACATCATCCTGCGGGAAACCGAGGCCGGCGAACCCATCCGCCTGTTGAGCGAGGACGTGTTGAACGGCACCATCCTGATGATCCTGGTCACCTGCACCATCAGCTCCTTTACGGTGGAGAAGGCCGCCCGGGCCATTGCCCTGTCGGAAGAAACGCCGGGACCCGCCGATGAGAACGAACCCGAACGGATCCTGATTTCCCTGGGCTATACCCATAACGCTACCGACCTGGTGGACCTGGCGGTCATGCTGAAGCCGAAAGGCAGCCCGGAGCCCTTGTATGCCCTGAACGTGATCGACGACGAGGGCTCGGGCCGGAATGCCTCCAAAAAGATTATGGAACAGGTGATCAAGCAGGGAGCGGCCACCGACAACGAAATTCTGCCCCTGGTTCGCTTCGACCTCAACATCGGCAACGGCATCATTTATTCCATCAAGGAGCATGGCATCACCGATGTCATCATCGGCCTGCACCAGCATGCCGGGTCGGAGGACAACTTTTTCGGTCCCGTAGTGGAACAGGTGCTCCAGCGGGTTTTCAAGACCATACTGGTATACAAGCCTGCCCAGCCCCTGAACACCCTGAAACGGATGGTGGTGACGGTGCCGCGCAATGCCGAATACGAAGAAGGATTTTTCCACTGGTTCAACCGCCTGTACCTCATTTCCCGGGAAACCGGCCTGCCGCTGCACATCTTTGCCGGGGCGCATACCATCGAAAGCATCCGGCACCACAATTCCCGCAAAGCATCGCCGGTGGAGATCGTTTTTCAGCCCTTCACCCATTGGGATGAATTCCTGGTATTTACGCGGGAAGTGAAGGTGAACGACCTGTTCATTATTGTTTCCTCCCGCCGGGGTTACCTGTCTTATTCCCGCGAGCTGGAGAAGCTGCCCTACTACCTGATGAAATATTTTGCCGACAACAGTTACATCATTGTTTATCCCGAACAGATGGAGCCGGACAAGCCCGACAACTTCAACCGCCAGGATGCCAATGTGCAGGTGTTTTAAGGAGCAGGGCGGCCCCGGCAGCGGGCGGCAATCGAGCATAAAATATGCATGTAGATAGGGAAACCCCTTTTATGCGCACCTTTTTATTCAGTCTTGTGGCGATTGTTGCCCTGGCGGCCCTGGTAGCGGGTCTGCTGCTGGTGTTTCGTCCCGACGGAAGCCTGCTGGGGCTGTCGGAAAGCCTGCTGAAGTCCACTCCGTTCACTTCCTTCCTGTTGCCCGGCCTGCTGTTAGCAGTCGTCATCGGCGGGGTCAACCTGGTGGCCGTCCTGTTCGGGCTGAGTCACAAAAAGGCGGCCTATGTGTGGGCCTCCACGGGCGGCATCCTGCTGTGCGCCGGCCTGATCGACCAGATGCTGGTGACCCAGGTGTACCACCTGCTCAGCCTGTTGCTGCTGGCCGCCGGCTTCGCCATTGTTTTCCTTTCCTACGCGCTCATGGGCAATAAACAATAAGCAATAGGCAATTGCTTATTGCTCCTCCTCCTCTTCGAGGCCGGTGACCTTAATGTTCTTTCGTTCCTGCAACAGCAGGTCGTCGCGATACCAGTTGAAGACGCCGCGGCTTTCCTCGGTGTAATAGGTGCGGTATTGCACTCCTATCCAGCGGGTCAGGCGCTGGTAATAGCTCCGGTTCATTTCGTAGGTGATCCCATTCTCGGTCACCGTAAAGTTATCCGTAACGATATCGTGGGAATAATTCAAACTGGCCATAACGTTTCAAATGTAGGGGCAACCTCCCCGAACTTGTAAACCCGTAAACTATTTTATTAAAGCCTTTTGCGGAGGCACAGAAAACCTACTCCTATAAGGGTGGCGGCAAGCGTCGCCACCAGCTTTTTCTTTGCCGGGCGGGTCATCAGGGCCCAGCCTCCGTAGACGCCGGTACCGTATTCCAGCGGCTCGAACAGGTTGCCGCTGGTAACCGGGGCAAGGTCGGCTTTCTTCAGGTAACCTTCAATAACGGTAGCGGTTATGCGCCGGCAAAGGCCCGGGAAGAAAAGGTGTCCCAGGCGCAGGAGCGTAGCGACGCTGCCAACGGTTTTGGAATTTTTTGGGGATACCGCCAGCGATACGGCGGCCCTGGCCACCTTCTGAGGGTCGTAGACCGGCGGGGCGGGCTTCAGTACACGGCTGGTGTAATTGGCGGCATGTTGCATGCCGGGGGTATCGAGAAAGGCCGGGAACAGGTCGCACACATGGATATGGCGCCAGGCATGCAGCTCGCCCCGGAGGGCTTCGGACAAGCCCCGCAGGCCGAATTTGCTGGCGGAATAACCGGCCGCATAGGGTACCGGGAACCAGCCGCCCACCGATATGTTGTTGATCAGGGTGCCGTATCCCTGTTGTTTAAAATAATACAGGGCCGCATGGGCGCCGTGCAGGTAGCCCATCAGGTTGGTGCGGATTACCTGGTCGTGGATGCTGGGCGGGGTGCCTTCAAAGGGCCCGCCAGCCAGCACGCCGGCATTGTTCACCCAGACGTCGATGGCCCCGCCGAATTCCACGGCTGCCTCGGCCAATTGCTGTACCGCTTCGGCATCCGTTACATCGGTGGGCACGGCCAGGGCGCGTGCGCCCTGTGCAGCGCATTCGGCTACAACCTCGGACAGCGCCTCTTCCCTGCGGGCCCCCAATACAAGGAGGGCACCCTCACGGGCACATTCCAGCGCTATGGCCCGGCCTGCGCCGCTGGAGGCGCCGGTGACGACCACCACTTTGCCCCGGAGCCTGCCCGGGTTGCTATTGTTCGGCTTCATATGTATCTGTTTATCGGTGATGCCTTTCTTCGCTACAAGAACGATTCCAGAGTTGCGGGACAGTTCTACAGTGCACGCATAGCTTCCCGGGCATGCCAGATACAGGGAACGACACACACCCTCAAATTGACCATTGCTTTGATCGCATTTTTAACGGCGATGGATAAACGAAAAAACTCGGTTTTCCTGTTTCGTACAGATAGCCTGTTAAAAAAATGATACATTTTCCCTTACCCCTTTTTCACGCTAACTCATTGATTTTTGGCATGATATTACGTTAACTGTAACAAGTTTTTCATTCACCTTAAATAACCATTATGAAAAAGACCATCGTGTTCTCATTCGTTGCCCTGTGCTTTTCTGTAGCCGTGAACGCTCAAGCCGACACCACCGGTAAAAAAGACACCACTGTTACTGATTCTACTAAAAAGGCGTTGAATTTGGGTGTGCCGCATGCCGCTGCAAAGTCCGCGAAGGTAAGCAAGGTGACTGCCTCCAGCTTTGTTGACAGCTATACCGCACAACCCGCAGCAGCTGTGCTGAGAAGAAATCCCGCAACCTATGCCAAATCGGCCATGAAGGCCTAGCGCCCTCCCGTACCCCTCCTGTTTTTATTTCCCCCACTACCTACTGGTTCCTTTCCGATGCCCGGTAACTGATTACCGGCAACAGGACCGCTATGTCCCGGGGAGACAAAACAGGCAGACGTGCGCCGGTTTTTAAAACAAAAAAGGAAAAGAGAAACGACCCCTTCCGGGTGTTGTTTCTCTTTTCTGTTTACGGAGGGTACAGGACGGCGCCTTCCGCCCTTTTCGCTACCTTGGTGATTTTGCATCTTTACCTCTTAACGATCGCCAATGAAGCACGGTACCCCCCTCCCCCTTTTACGAAAAATTCTTTTCGCCCTCCTGCTGTTTACGGCAGGAAACGCCGGCGCCCAATTCGCCGACGCACCCAAGGACCCGATCTCCCGCTATTACCTGGCGCCGCAGCGCATTGTCTGGCAGTCCGATTCGCTGACCGGGTGGGTCGTTAACCCGGGCGCACTGCTGAAAACCGGCACCAGCCAGGCCTATTTTGAAAAACCCGAAGTATGCCGGTTCACCAATAAGTCCGGCCAGGCCTCGGTGATCCTCGACTTCGGCAAAGAGATCCATGGCAGCCTGCAGATCACCACCGCCACCAGCAACCGCGTCACCCGCCGCATGCGGGTGCGCTTCGGCGAATCGGTCAGCGAAACCTGCAGCGACGTGATCGGCGACGGCACCACCGGCACCGAGGGCGGCGCCACCAACCACCACGCCATGCGCGACTTTTACATTACCCTCCCGGGCTACGGTACCCAGGAAACGGGCAATACCGGCTTCCGCTTCGTGCGGCTCGACCTGGCCGATACCGGCGGCACCTTCGCCATCAAGGAGATCCGGGCCGTGGCCAGGATCCGCGACCTCCCCTACAAAGGCTCCTTCCGCTGCAGCGATCCGCGCCTCAACGACATCTGGAGGACCGCCGCCTACACCGTGCACCTGAACATGCAGGACTACCTCTGGGACGGCATCAAACGCGACCGCATGGTGTGGATCGGCGATATGCACCCCGAGGTCATGACCATCAATACCGTTTTCGGCTACAACGACCTGGTGCCCCGCAGCCTCGACTTCGTTCGCGACCATACGCCCCTGCCCGCCTGGATGAACGGCATCAGCGCCTACTCCATGTGGTGGGTGCTGCTGCAGCACGACTGGTACCTGTACCACGGCAAACTGGACTACCTGCGGGAACAGAAAAGCTACCTGCTGCCCCTGCTCGACCTGCTGATGACCAAGGTGGACTCCGCCGGCCGCGAAGCCCTCCATGACCGAGGCATGCGCTTCCTGGACTGGCCGTCGAGCGAGAACAAGCCCGGTATCCATGCCGGCCTGCAGGCCCTGATGGTGATGACCTTTGAAAAAGGCGCCGTCCTGTGCACCGCCCTGGGCGAAAGCGCCAAAGCAAAGGCCTGCAGCCTCCTGGCCGCCCGGATGAAAGCCTACGTCCCTTCTCCCAACGGCTCCAAGCAGGCGGCCGCCCTGCTGGCGCTGTCCGGACTGCTGCCCGCCCAACAGGCCAACAGCGAGGTGATCGCCGCCGGGGGCGCCAGGGATTTTTCCACCTTCTTTGGCTATTACCTGCTGCAGGCGCAGGCAAAGGCAGGGGCCTATGAAACGGCGCTGGAAAACATCCGCAGCTTCTGGGGCGGCATGCTCGACCTGGGCGCCACCACCTTCTGGGAAGACTTCAACCTGGACTGGACCCAGAACGCCGCGCGCATCGACGAAATGACCCCGCCGGGCAAGACCGACGTGCACGCGGCCTACGGCGGCTATTGCTATATCGGCCTGCGCAAAAGCCTGTGCCATGGGTGGGCCTCCGGACCGGCACCCTGGCTCACCGAACATGTACTGGGCATCCAGGTGCTGGAACCGGGCTGCAAGGTGATCCGGATCGAGCCCCACCTGGCCGGCCTTTCCTTTGCCGAGGGCAGCTTCCCCACCCCCCACGGCCTGGTACAAGTTTCCCACCGCAAGGGACCCGACGGCAAGGTGCGCACCGAGGTGCAGGCGCCGGCCGGCGTCCGGGTTATCCGGGCCAAATCATAGGCTGGGGCCCTAAACGAAAAAAGACCGCCAACTGCGGTCTTTTTTCGTTTAACTATTAATAACAATCTGAAAAAGGTTTACAACATTAGGTGGAGGTCCGCCAGGCAGATCTGCTCCAGGTAGGGCTCCAGCTGGTCGGTGCCGGTAAAGGGCCGCAGGCCAGCAATCTCGCCCTTTTCGCGGTGGTAATACAGCTCCACGTAAAAGGTTTCCAGCTGGTATAACAAAATCCAGTAGGTGCCGTTGTCACGTTCCGCAATATGCTGGTGGGTCCATACGGCTTCTTCCTGTGCGCAGGAAGGCATGGCTATGAAATCGCAAATCGTCATGAAACTAAAATAAGGCATTCCGGATAGTTTTTCAAGCCACCCCCATCCCTCCGCACTTCATTTTGCTCCCCTTAAATATTGCATTTTATTTCATTTATTATATTTAGCCATTTTGGACAAAAATTTATGGTCCTTTTCCAAAACGATAGAACCCAACAGTCCTTTTACCTGAATTTTTATGATTATTACTCCCGTTCTTTAAATTTTGATCAGAAAAAAAATTGTAAAAAATTTTTTCTACTGCAGGGATTTTGGCATATCGGAAGCGGGCCCGCGGGGCACCTGCTTTTTTTTCTGGCGCATCTGAAAACTGCACCAACAGTCGTACTCTTGCAAAAATTTCGTTTTCACCAACGGTAAACTTATGCGTATGATTCCTTCCTTTCGTCTCTTCCTGTCCGCTTCGCTGAAACGGACCGGGAGGAACGCCCTTCCCCTGCTGATGCTGCTGGGCGGCGTTACCGCTGCGCGGGCCCAAAAAGCAGAAAAATTTTTCAACAAGGCCGACCTGATGCTGGTAGGCTCGTATTATTACCCCGAACAATGGCCGGAAAATAACTGGGAACGCGACATCAAAAAGATGGGCAGCCTCGGGTTCGACTTTACCCACTACGGCGAATTCGCCTGGGCCGCCATGGAACCCGAAGAAGGCAAATACAACTTCGCCTGGCTGGATAAGGCCGTGGAGCTGGCCGGCCGCTACAACCTCAAAGTGGTGATGTGCACCCCCTCGCCCACCCCGCCGGCCTGGCTGTCGCAAAAGCATCCCGAAATCCTGATGGTAAACGACGAAGGCATCACCATGCAGCACGGCGCCCGCCAGCACATCTCCTGGTCCAGCCCCGTCTACCGCCAGTACGTGGAAAAGATCGTAACGGTGCTGGCCAAACGCTACGGCAACAACAAGGCTGTCTTCGGCTGGCAGATCGATAACGAACCCTCGCACTACGGCACCTCCTACGATTACAGCCCCGCTGCGCAAAAGCGCTTCCAGGAGTGGCTGAAAAAGAAATACGTCGCCATCGACACCCTCAACAAAGCATGGGGCGCCGCCTTCTGGAGCGTGACCTACAACAACTTCGAACAGATCCGCATCCCCAACCCCAAGGAAATGGTGGCGCAGGCCGATCCGCATGCGGTGCTCGACTTCAAGCGGTTTACCGCCGATGAAGCCGCCGACTTCGTGCTGTTCCAGCAAACCCTGCTGCGGAAGTACATTTCTGCGAACCAGTGGGTGACCACCAACCTGATGCCCGAATACGGACCGGTGGACCCGCGCCGCATGGCCGGCCTGGATTTTCCCACTTATACCAAGTACCTCGTGGCCGGCTTCGATATGGGCCATGGCGAGCAGGGCTACCGCATGGGATCCAGCACCAGCATCGGCTTTTCCAACGACTTCTTCCGCCCTATTACCGGCGTCACCGGCGTGATGGAGCTGCAGCCCGGTCAGGTGAATTGGGGCCAGTACAACCCGCAGACCATGCCCGGGTCGGTACGCATGTGGATCTACCACGTGTTTGCCGGCGGCAACAAGCTGGTGTGCAACTACCGGTTCCGCCAGCCCCTGTACGGCGGCGAACAGTACCACTACGGCATCATGAAGCCCAATGGCACCGACGTCAGCCGCTCGGGCGAGGAATACGTGAACGTGATCGGCGAGCTGAAAACCCTCAAAAAGGCCTACGACCCCAAGGCCGCCATGCCTGCCGACTACGCCAAACGGAAAACCGCTATCCTGTACAACGTCGACAACCGCTGGGAAACCGAATACCAGCCGCAGACCAACCAGTGGGACTTCATGACCCACGTCAAGAAATACTACAAGGTGCTGCAGTCCTTTGGCGCCCCCGTGGACGTGATCGACGAGCAAAAGGATTTTTCGGCCTACCCCGTGCTGCTGGCCCCGGCCTACCAGCTGCTGGATGCCGGCCTGGTGGAGAAATGGAAAAAATACGTGGAAGGCGGCGGCCACCTGGTGCTGTCGTCCCGCACCGGCCAGAAAGACCGCGAAGGGCACCTGTGGGAAGCCCTGTTTTCCCAGCCGATCCACCAACTGACCGGCGTGAAGGAAGTCTTTTACGACCTGATGCCCGAATCGCGTAAAGGCACCGTTCGCCTGGGCGATGCCACCTATGCCTGGAACAACTGGGCCGACATCCTGGAGCCGGCCGCCGGCACCGAAGTATGGGCTTCGTACGACGACCAGTTCTACAAGGGCAAGGCCGCCGTGGTCACCCGCCGCCTCGGCAAGGGCACGGTAACCTATATCGGTCCCGATACCGACGACGGCAAACTCGAAGCCGACGTGCTGCAGCGGGTGTACCAGCGGGCCGGCATCGGCATCCTGAACCTGCCGGAAGGCGTGGTGGTGCAATGGACCAACGGCTTCTGGGTCGGACTGAACTATTCCTCGCAAAACCAGGCCCTTCCTGTACCCGCCGGCGCAAAGATCCTGATCGGCGAAAAAGAGCTGAAGCCGGCAGGCGTGGTCATCTGGAAAGACTAAAGAACGGAAAAAAGCACAGGCAAAACCTGGCCGGGATAACCCCCTGCCGGGTTTTTTCTTTTGGGGGCGGGCCAGCTGCCGTCACCCGATCTCCCTCCAGGCAACGTTTGCCCCCCGGGGCTTGTCACTCCAGTAAATCCCCCAGATATGAACAAAATCTTTTATGGAAAAGCCTGCTTCCTCCTGGCACTGCTTACGGTATTTTGTTCGAAGCACAACGACCAGGAACCTGCAGCGGACCGTATCAACGGCAACTGGGAATGGGTGCGCACCGATGGCGGCATCGCCCACCATATTCATGAAACGCCCCGGTCCACGGGCAGGCAGATCGAGGTATCCTTAACGACCGACCGGAAGTATTGGATCTATACCAATGGTGTGCTGACGGCCCGGGGCACCTATACCCTGGAAAAAAAGCAGTGCATCCATGACCGGCAGCTAAAACCCCTGATCCGCTTTTCTTCGTCCGCCGACAGTGTCCGCATGGTGGAAACCATAACCCCCGATACCCTGCTGTTGTCCGATGAAGCTTATGATGGTCTTACTTCGCAGTATCGCAGGGTGTCACCGGGCGGCAACCTACCCAAGTAAGGACATCAACAAATTTTTCCGTAACCCTTAAGCAAATTGCCGGTGCCGGAACATCTTATTCCGGCGTCTGCTTTACCTTGCGCCCATGAAAACGATTGCCGTGATATTGCTGTCCTCACTGACGGCGTCCACGCTGCAGGCGCAGCAACGGTCCCTCTACCATCCCGGGTGGATCGACTTCAACAAGAATGGCCGCAGGGACCTTTACGAAGACCGCTCCCAGCCCATGGACCGGCGGGTGGAAGACCTGCTGGCCCGGATGAACCTGGCGGAAAAGACCTGCCAGATGGCCACTCTTTATGGCTACGGCCGGGTGCTGAAAGACGAAATGCCCACGGCCGCCTGGAAGCAGGAAGTGTGGAAGGACGGCATCGCCAACATCGACGAGGCCCTCAACAGCCTGCCCTACAACAAACGGGCACAAACGAAATTCTCCTACCCCTTCAGCCGCCATGCCGAAGCCATCAACAGCCTGCAAAAATGGTTCGTGGAAGAAACCCGGCTGGGCATCCCCGTTGATTTCACCAACGAAGGCATCCACGGCCTTTGCCACGACCGGGCCACGTCCCTTCCTGCCCCCATATCCATTGGCAGCACCTGGAACCGCCAGCTGGTGCGCGCCGCCGGGCAGACCGTGGGACGCGAAGCCAAAGCCCTGGGTTATACCAACATTTACGTGCCCATCCTCGACCCGGCCCGCGACCCGCGCTGGGGCCGCACGGTGGAATGCTATGGCGAAGACCCCTTCCTGGTGGCCGAGCTGGGCAAGCAAATGACCCTGGGCGTGCAGGGCGAAGGGGTGGCCGCCACCCTGAAGCACTTTGCCGTGTACAGTGTGCCCAAGGGCGGCCGCGACGGCGACGCCCGCACCGACCCGCACGTGGCGCCCCGCGAGCTGCACCAGCTGTACCTCTATCCCTTTGAACGGGTGATCAAAGAAGCCCAGCCCATGGGCGTGATGAGCAGCTACAACGACTGGGACGGTGTGCCGGTGACCGGATCCTCCTACTTCCTAACAGAGCTGCTGCGGCAGCAGTACGGCTTCAAGGGTTACGTGGTTTCCGACAGCCGGGCGGTGGAATACCTTTTTGAAAAACACCGCGTAGCCGCCGATTTCAAGGACGCCACCCGCCAGGCCGTGGAGGCCGGGCTGAACGTATGGACCAACTTCGATCCGCCGGCCGCCTATATCGAAAATATCCGGGCACTGGTCCAGGAAGGCGCTCTTTCAGAAACCACCGTGGACGACCGGGTGCGCGACGTGCTGCGGGTAAAATTCCGCCTGGGCCTGTTCGACGAGCCCTATGTAAAGGACCCGAAGGCGGCCGATAAGCTGGTACACACGGCCCAGGCCGACAGCCTGTCGCTGCAGCTGAACCGCGAGGCGCTGGTGCTGCTGAAAAACGAAGGCAGCCTGCTGCCCCTCGATCGTTCAAAGATGCGCAGCATCCTGGTAACCGGTCCCCTGGCCGAGACCACCAGCTATGCCGTCAGTCGGTACGGCCCGTCCAATAATCCCTTGGTTTCGGTGCTCGACGGCATCCGGGCGGCGACCGGCAAGGACATAACGGTGCTGCACGAGCAGGGCTGCACCGTGACCAGTCCCGGCTGGCCCGATACGGAGCTGGTGCCAACGGCGCTGACCCGTGGCGAAGCCGACAGCATCCAAAGGGCCGTTGCGGCGGCGGCGCAGGCCGACGTAATCGTGGCGGTGCTGGGGGAAAACGAGAAAACGGTGGGCGAAAGCCTGTCGCGTACTTCGCTGGACCTTCCGGGGCGCCAGCAGCAGTTGCTTGAAGCCCTGTACGCCACGGGCAAGCCGGTGGTGCTGGTGCTGATCAACGGCCAACCCCTGACGGTCAACTGGGCACAACGCTACGTGCCCGCGATCCTGGAGGCCTGGTTCCCGGGCAATTGGGGCGGAAAGGCCATTGCCGAAACCCTTTTCGGCGATTATAACCCCGGGGGCAAGCTACCCATTACCTTTCCCAGGACCACCGGCCAGATCGAGTACAACTTTCCCTTCAAGCCGGGCTCGCATGCGGGCCAGCCTTCCTCCGGGCCCAACGGTTCGGGCAAGTCCATGGTCAACGGTTCCCTCTACCCCTTTGGCTACGGCCTGAGCTACACGACCTTTGCCTACAGTAACCTGGCCATTTCACCGGAAGTGCAGGCGCCCCGGGGCAGCGTTACCGTTTCGGTGGATATCACCAATACGGGCAACCGCAAAGGCGACGAGGTGGTGCAACTGTACCTGAAAGACCTCCTCAGCTCGGTGATCACCTACGAAAGCCAGCTGCGCGGCTTTGAACGGGTGTCCCTGCTGCCGGGCGAAAAGAAGACGGTGACCTTTACCCTCCGCCCCGACGACCTGGCCCTGCTGGACCGCAACAGGAACAAAGTAGTGGAGCCCGGCGAATTTGAAGTGCTTATCGGCAGTTCCTCCGAAGACATCCGCCTCCGGAAGAAATTTGCAATAAGCAATAGGCAATAGGCAAAGAACCATTGTCTATTGCTTATTGTCCATTTCCCTCCAGGATCTCGTCGACGTCCTTTCGAAGGCTCTGGGTCAGGTGGGCCTTCACCACCTCGCCCATGGTGGTGCACTGGCTGAAGGCGGTGGTGCTGTAGGTGGCATTCAACTGCTCCTTTAGTTCCTCCAGCTTTTCGGGAGTGGAAATTTCGTCCTTGGCCATAATGTTTAGCAGCTCCTTTACCCGTACCCGGGAGGAAGAAATACGGAAGGCCAGGTGCTTTTGTTCCTCCAGCCGGTATTGCTCGATGGATTCCCGGTTGAGGTATTTCAGCACCAGTTCCACGAAGGGAAAGTTTTCCTTGAAAAACTGGGGGCGGTACAGGTTGGCCCGGCCCTCGTAACATTGCTGGTCGAAATCGATGGCCCGTACCCGGTAGTGGAAGTCCTCCACATCGGGGGTAATGTCGACCACGAAGTTGTAGCTGCGCATGTCGCCGAGCAGGCGGGCGTAGCAGCGCTCGCTGAATTTGACGATCTCCTTGGCCAGGCGGATCTTGTTGGTCTCGGTGCCTTTCAGGTAGCGCTGGATAAAGATATCGCCGGGCACGCCGGGTATGTGCTCCTCCACCAGGATGCCGGGGGCGGTGAGGTAGCGCATCCGGTTGGGGGAAAGCAGGTGCTCCAGCTCCAGGCCGTAGAACCGCGAGGCGTCTTCTTTTTTTACGTAAATGTGGTCGTAGTTATCGTTGTATTTGTTGACGATGCGCACCCGGAAAGGATTGGAATTGCCGAAGGGACAGTAATCGATCCGGGCTACCGCCAGGTGCTTGGAGTGGGAAAAGTCGCCCTCCATCTTCAGCTGGGCGTATACGGAAACCAGGGCTTCCTGCAGCTCGTCCCAGCCCTGGAGGTCGTAATGGGCAACCTCCCAGTGGGTATCGCGGCCCTGCTTGTCGTAGAGCGGGGTACTGTAGGAAATCCGCGACAGGTCGGAATAGCAAATCGGCAGGGTCATTTCCCGTCCGTGCCGTTTCAGGTAAGCCCGCAACTCGTTGTTTACCGGGAAAAAAGGTTTTTTCCGGGAAGGTTTCACCGTTTCGATCATAGCTCCAAATGTACTTTATTCAGGCGGGGGACAATAGGATCCGCCTCATAAAAAGGAACGTCCCCCGCAAGTTTGGCTTACTTATGGATTTTCTCCTTTTCTACTATGCAAGAACACATCAATCCCGGTTTGTACCACACGTTCAAAAAGCTGATCCTTTACACTGCCGGCATCATCATCCTGCTCTGGCTCCTGTTCAAGACATGGGGCGCCGTCCTGCTGCTGCTGTTTTCCCTGGTGATGGCCATAGTGCTCAATGCACCCGTGTCCTGGCTGGAGGAGAAAAAGAAGGTGAAGCGGATCTGGGCCAGCCTGATCGTATTCGGGGCCCTGATCCTGTTCCTGGGGTTGCTGGCCTGGCTGATCGTGCCCAAGGTAATCGAGCAGGTGCGGCTCCTGGTGGTCAGCCTGCCGGGTTATGCCGTCCAGCTGTCGAATAATACCGCTTCCTGGTTCGAGGAATACCCCGAGATCAGCAAGCAGATCCGCGAGGAAGGGGTCAGCCTGTCGGTCTGGCTGCCGTCCATGCCCGGCACGCTGGTGAGCATCGGCAATTATTCGCTTTCGTTTTTGGCGGTGCTGCTGATCTTCCTGGTGGCCATCAGCATGATCGTTTATGCCGTAGTGAATCCCCGTCCCCTGCTGGAGACCTATTTTTCCTTTTTTGCCGAAGAAAAGCGCAGCCGGGCCCTGCGGGCGCTGCAAAATACCTCCGTGATGCTGATTGGCTGGTTCCGCGCCAACCTGATCGGCGGCGGCATCGAGGCGGTGCTGATCACCAGCTTTCTGAGCATTATGAACGTGCCCGGCGCCTGGGTTTGGGGGTCGCTGGCCCTGGTGGCGGTGCTGATCCCCAAGATCGGCTTTTATGTGATGTTCCTGCCGCCGGTGCTGGTAGCCCTGTCGGAAAGCCCCATGAAGGCCCTGTGGGTGGTGATCTTTTACCTGGTGATGGACGAGGTGATGGGCGACTTTGTGATGCCCCGCCTGCGGTCGGCCACCATGAACCTCCACCCGGTCTCCACGCTGTTCGTGCTGCTGGCGATGGTGTCGGCCTTTGGCGTCATCGGCGCCCTGCTGGCCGCCCCCATGGCCGCCATCATCAAAGCCTTTTACCAGGAATTCTACCTCAACGACCTCAAGGAAGACCACCAGATGGATGCCCGCATTGACCGGGTGATTTACGAGGATAAGGAATCGGAATCGGGGAATTAGGGTATTGGTTAATTGGTTAATTCGGAATTGGGGGCCACTACAAAGCGTTACCTATCCCTTTGAATTTCAGGTAACGATCATGACAAAACGAATTTCGCCCTACATAAAGCCTCCAGCCCAATTAACCAATTAACCACTCCCCGTTTACCAGCCCGTTTTATTGAAGAAACGGCTGAAGAACAGCAGCTGGTAGCCGACAGCATTGTTCCAGTAGGGCCAGTTGTGGGCGCCGGGCCGGGTAATGTAGTCGTGGGGGATGTTCCGTTCCTGCAGCTTTTCGTGCAGGTTCTGGTTGACGGTGTAAAAGAAATCCTCCGTGCCGCAATCAATGATCAGCGACAGGGACTGCGGCGTCAGCAGGTGCAGCATATTGATCACGGTATGCTGCTCCCAGAGCGCGGGGTTCTGGGCATAGCTGCCCAGCCGTTTTTCCATTTCCCAATAACGGGGAAAGGGGCGGATGTCTACGCCCCCGCTCATGCTGCCGGCGGCGCCAAACACATCCTGGTGGCGAAAGGCCAGGTACAGCGCCCCGTGCCCGCCCATGCTCAGGCCGGTAATGGCCCGGCCCGAACGGTTCCGGATGGTCCGGTAGTTGCCATCGACCCATTTTACCAGTTCCAGGGATACATAGGTTTCGTATTTATACGAAGGGTCCACGGGACTGTCCCAGTACCAGCTGTTGTTGCCGTCGGGGCATACGATGATCAGGCCGTACTGGTCGGCCGCCTTTTGAAAGCGCGAGGCTTTAGCGATCCAGTCCGAATAATTGCCGCCGAACCCATGCAACAGGTACACCACCGGCAGCTCGCCCATGGTTTTGTAATTGTCGGGGGTGACCACCACCGCCTTGATCTGCTTCTGCATCGAAGGACTATAGGTGGACACCGTATCTACACGGGCGGCCCGGGCGGCATTCAGGAAAAAGAAAAAAAGAAGAAAGGGTACAATTTTCTGCATCGTCCAGGAATCCAATAAAGATGAAAAATAAATGGGGAAGCGAAACGCCTCATCAGGAATACGTTTCCCTCCCCTATGCCAAATGAACCAATGAACCCCTTCCGCCCCTACACAAAGGCATACTCCTGACGGATCAGGCCTTTTTCTTTCAGGGCGGTCCAGAAGCCGGCGGGAATCTCGGCATGGGCCAGGGCCACGTTATCCTTAACCCGGCCGGGACTGGAAGTGCTCAGGGCGATGCTGGCCACACCGGGAGCTTTCAGGCCAAACTGCACACAGGCGGCGGCCGGCGTAATGCCGAACTCCTTGCACAGGGCGAAAAAGTCCTCCCGCCATTGGAACAGTGCCCGGCCTTCTTCCGTGTCGGCGGATACCGGCCTGTAATCGTAAAAGTCGCCGCCGATCAGGAAGCCGCCGTGGAAAACGGCCGAATTTATGATTTTCACGCCCCGGTCGCGGAGGTGCTCCATGAAGGCGGTCAGTTCGGGCGGGTGGCTTTTGATGGTCATGCTGTTGGCGATCATCACCCAGTCCAGCGGTACATCGGCAGCGATGCGCTCGATGGACCGCCAGTTTTTGGCGCCCACGCCCACGCCCAGTACGCGGCCTTCCTTTTTCAGGTCGAACAGCGCCCGGTAGGCTTCAAGGATATGGCCATACAACTCCTGTTCTTCTTCGGGGTTGCGGGCGGTGGCCAGGTATTCATCGGGGTCGTGCACCGACACCAGCTGGGGGTGGTATCCCTGCAGCAGTTCGTTGCCCTGCTCAAAACATTCCAGGATGCCGTCATAGCTGATCTTTTGTACCGCGTCGAACTTCAGGTCCTTCCACACGCCGGGCTCAAAGGTGGGCTCCGGCGTTTTGAGCTCGGACCGCACCCAGGCGAGCTTGTTGGAAATAATGACCTCGTCGGGCTTCACGTTCAACTGCTTCAGGCATTTGCCCAGGGTTTCAAGGGCCAGGCCGGCGCCGTACTTGCCGGCCGAATCAAAGACCACCGGCTTTTCCGAGTGGCGGATACTTTCCCGGATGATCTCCAGTTTCACGTCGTCGGGCAGGGCCGTATATAAATTGCCCAGGCCGCTGGTACCAAAGGTGATGGCAGGCAACGGTAAATCAGAAAAATTGGTCCTCATGCTGCGAATAAAGTTCTTTTTAGTAATGGAGAAAGACCGGAAGGGCGCAGGGCCGGCGGCGGCTTCTCCCGTTTACGCGATAAAGAAAACGGTTTTTTCGATTCCTTCCCAAAAATGAATAGGAAATCCCAAATCCGAAATCTCCAGGATTGGCATAATACTTGGACCTAAATTAACAGAATAGTGGTTGACACATTTTTTCGTTGATTCGATTTTTCTCTATTGAGTTTCTTTACAGAACATTTCGTTTTTCGATGTTCGTGTCAACACTGGTGCAGTAACAGTTATTTACATTGTTGTTACTGCTTTTCAGGAAGGGGCCAATTACATTCGGCCCCTTCTCTTTTGCTCCTTCCCCAGCCGCGGGCGGTGCAGCCCGCTGGTCCCCACGGGTAAAACGTAGTTGACTCTTTTCCCCAATTTGCCCCGAATTTCCCTCATCCCACCCAGGCACAACCGAAAACGGCTCAGCCCGGTAACCCCCGGCCGCTGCGGTTTTCCATTGCCCTGTTCGCTCCCGGAGCGCAACCGACGGATCCCCGTGCTATGAGCCGGAGCGCCGGCGCCGGATCCGGGGTTGGGGACCGAACCGGAGCGAACCGGGTAACAGTTGAGCTGTAAGCGGAAATACAGCATAGTTTTTCTACCTTTCAGCCCCGCCCGCCGGGGCGGCCGGTATCCCGCAGCCGCAACCGGCGGCGGCAGGCATGCCGTGGAAAACCTGTAGCCGGTCCGGGTATAAAAACTTTGTTTTTTGCAAAAGATTGGAACAATTTTTAAAGAACAGCTTAAAGCAGCAACAATCCACAAACCCAATAAAAAAGTATAATTGATTATGGATCTGGCATTTACCATTATCCTGAAAGCCGGAAACAGGTTACGGGAATTTAACTTTACAAGAACCAACCAAACTGCACAGGGATCCTATGCGGTGGATGTGGTGCACGAGGACAACAGGATTTATTTCCACATGAACAAAAAAGGACCGGAAGAATGGGAATTCATTTATCCCAACCTGGCTCCCGACTGGCTGGTAGAAGCAAAACAAAAGTTGGAGGCCGCCATTGAAGAAAAAAGGCAACCCGCTCCTTTTTCGCTGCAGGCATAACCGGCAGCACCGGGCTATGGAAGGACCACTTCTTCCGTAGCCCGGAAGGGTCTTTTGTTTACCGTTGCTTTTTCCCGCAGCGCCCGCTCCCGGAAAAGATATCGTTTAGCCCGTCACGTTTGTCCGCAAACCCGGGCCTGCGGTGCAGGGCCCCTTCCCCGTAGGACCGGGCCCTGCACCGCAGGCCGGACCGGCGGCGCAGGGAATTCCTCCCGGCTACAGGGTAATATTCTTTCAGGCTACATAATAAAATTGTAACTTAATCCTGCCGTTTAATTGTAACCTGGGCTGTAGGCGAAACTTTCAGCGGAAATGTCAGTATCCTCATTCGTCGCGAGACTGCCACCTTTGCTCAGAGAAGCGCTTGAAGTTTATAACATTCCGGATGACAAAACACCAACCTAAGGACCGAAAAGAAGATAGCCATCTAAGAACCACAAACCCATGTTATGAGCAAGAGTAGTAACTCCATTCTGCTGGTAGATGATGACCCGGATGACCGGGAGGCGCTTCGGGAAGCATTGCGGATGGCCGGATCGGACCACGAAATCATTGAAGCCCATGACGGCGAGGAGGCCCTGAACCAGCTCCGGGAAATGAAAGATGCCGACAACCTCCCTTCCCTGATCGTATTAGACATTAACATGCCCCGTGTGGATGGGAAGCAGGCCCTGGTAGCCATCCAGTCCGACGATACCCTTTCCGCCATTCCGGTGGTGGTGCTGAGCACTTCCACCAGTCCCCTGGATAAAATGTTCTTTGCCCAACGGCATATCGAAATGATCACCAAACCCTTTACCCTGGGCACCCTCAACGACGTCGCCTCCCGTCTGCTGAGTTACTGCAAGGACGTAGAACTTTGAAAGGTGGAAATGAACACCTTCCCCTACCCCTGAAGGGAACGCAACGTGTAATGCCGTAAACTCATAAGCTGTTACAGTCGAAACGATACCAGCACCCGGCATCCCCTGCCGGGTTGGCTGCACACTCTCATGCGGCCATTATGAAACGATGCGCGGCTCCGGATATTCGACAACCCCACTCCTTTTGGCTTCACCTGCGGATCAAACCCCTTCCCATTGTCGGCCACCTCCAGGCGGACGCAGTTCGACTTTGCCAGCGATAAGCTGATACAGATAAGGCTGGCTTCCGCATGCTTCAGGATGTTATTGACCTGCTCCTGCACGATGCGGAACAGGGTGAGCTTTTTGCCCTGGTCGAGCTTTTCTTCCGGGAAGTCCTGCGCTAACAGCTCCACGCGGATGCCGCGGGTTTCGGTCACCAGCCGCCCGATCTCCCGGATGGCGGCCAGCAATCCCTTCCTGTTGAAATTCGGGGCGATCAGGGCGTGTGACAACTGGCGGATCTCGCTGATGGCCTTATCGATCAGGCTGGTGCACTTCTGGGCATAAAGGGCCTGCACGCCTTCACCGTTTACCGCCAGTTCATTGTACAGGCGGGCCGAGGTCAGCACCTGGTTGACATTGTCGTGCAGCTCCAGGCCAATGGCCGTGCGCTCCTTTTCTTCGGCCTTGACCACCGCCTGGGAGATTTCCTGCTTGCGGCGCCGTTCCTGTTCTTCCAGCTCTGCCCGCAGCTTCGTTTCATAAGTAATGTCTTTGGCCAATACCATAACGGCCTGCCGGCCCAGGAAGTCGAACAGGTAGCCGTGTACCTCTACCAGCAATTCCTGGCCATCTTTCTTTTTGTGGGTATAGGTCCGTTCCTTGGGCAAGCCGGTGCGCCGCAACTGTTCCACCTCCTGTTCGTAAGCGGCCACATCCTGCGAGGGCCGGATGTCGCGGGCCGTCAGGGCCAGGAACTCCTGGCGGGTATAGCCGTACACCCGCAGGGCTGTATCGTTTACTTCCAAAAACCGGAGGCTTTGGGCATCATAGATCCAGATGGGAAAAGGATTGCTGTTAAACAGGAGCTTGAACTTTTCTTCCGACTGCCGCAGCCGTTCCTCCGCCTGCTTACGGGCGGTAACGTTTTGCGCCGCCCCGAGGAATTTTACGGGTTTGCCCTGGGCATCGCGCAGCAGGATGCCGCGGTCGAATATATGGAGGTAGCCCCCGGTGCCATCCTCCACACGGTACTCGGCTTCATAGATGTCGCGCACCGGTTTATTCCGGATTTCTTCTACCAGTTGTTGCAGCCGCTTACTGTCGCCGGGGTGAACCAGGCGCATCCGGTCTTCCAGGTTGCCCACCACCGGCCCGAAAGACGGCCCGAACACTTCCCCCAGGTAGGTAGGGTCACGGCGGATCAAATTGGTTTCCAGGTCCCATTCCCAGAGCACCTCGTGCGCGATCCGGGCAATCAGGCCCAGCTGATCACTGCCGGTGGACGGCAGCCGGCTGCGCCGGCGTTCGATACCAAACTGTATCGACCGCAATAGGGTCGGGCCATCGAACTGTCCCCAGATCAGGGCATCCTCGGCCCCCAGGCGCACCATTTCCCGGGCGGGGCCGGGGGAGGTTTCCCGGCCCAGCACCACGATCAGCGGTATCCTTCCGGCGGCATCCAGCAGGGCCTGAAAAGAAACAGAATCTTCGAACTTTAGCAGGTCAAGGTCGAAGAGCACCGCATCGGGCTGCAGCTCTTCTACTGCCCGGCGGCAGGGAAGCCGGTCCGTATGTACCAGGTTCTGTGATGGAAGACCACCCTGTTTTAAAAGCTGGACAATTTCGGTGGCCCTCCGGGAATGCCGGGCCAACAGCAGGACTTTCAAGTCCTTTATCGTTGTCGTATAAGGGGTCATAAAGCAATCATCGTTTTTGACCGGGAAGCTGATCAAGGTAGTTTATCGTTCCTTCTTTCCTTTATGAAAAAATACAAAGTATATTTACTAATGGTCCCTTTCCCCCGCCTGCCGCCCGAGCCGATCCGGCCTCCCTGCCACCCGGATATTTCCTTAAGCAACAAATTTGCCCATTCTTTGTGAGCATTACTTCCAGAACCACGCAACCATGAAAGTTTTATTTTGGACCGCCCTGCTTCTTTTCTTCTTCCAGCCCCTGCAGGCCCAGGACAGCACGTTCAAATGGATGGAAGAAGTACAGATAAAAACCACCCTCCGGCTTAAAGGACCGGTAAAGGTTACCGAACGAAAGGCCAGTTATACCGATCCTAAGACCGGGCAGCCCCTGGGCAACTTCCGGCTGCTCTTTGCAGTGGATACGGCCCACCGCCGCTTGCTGAATATTGTTACGGTAGAGCGCACCGGCAAGGAAAAAGAAAAGGTGACCATTTATTATTTCGACCACGACCTGCTGGCCCAGGTGGCCATCGCCACCCGGCAGAACGAGATCACCCAGACCGACAACCTGTTCACCTATAGCCCGGAGGATAACGCCCTGGACGGCCCCCAGCTGGAGCACTTGCGGCAGAACAGCGAAAAGTTCGACCTGCTGCGCACTGCCCGCCAGTATATCCTCTCTTTTCAAAACGACCAGGCGGCAGGGAAAAAATAATAGGCAATGGGCAATAAGCAACAGGCCATTGCTTCTTTGGGATGGCAGGAATGGCTGTGGAACTTTCCCTGAACTTTATTTTGGAAATTCAACTGTTGACCTATTACCTTTGCAGCAGTTCTTTACCGAATCACTTATCAAGAAAGGCGGAGGGATATGGCCCTTTGAAGCCTTGGCAACCTGTTGCGCAGCAGCGCGATAAGGTGCCAATTCCAGCACGCAGGTCGCGTGACAGATAAGTCAGATCCCAGCTTCTCCCTTCTTTAAAATAGTGAAAGCTCTTCTGATTTGTCGGAAGAGCTTTTTTTGGCTTCTTCCGGTAGGTTTCTTTCCTGATAGGTCACTTTTCAACCTAAAAAAACAGTGACTACATGAGCAACAAAAAATTGACTATTGGACTTTTCGGCTTCGGCGTTGTAGGCGAAGCCCTGTACCAGGTGCTGCGGCAGACACCCTCCCTGCAGGCGGAAATCAAAAAGGTGTGCATCCAGGATTCCCGTAAGAAAAGAAATGCCCCGCCGGAGCTGTTTACTACCGACCGCGACGAGCTGCTGAACGACCCCGCCATCAACGTGATCGTGGAAGTGATCAACGAGGCCGATGCCGCCTTCGCCATCGTGTCCACGGCCCTGCGCAACGGCAAACAGGTGGTCAGCGCCAGCAAGAAAATGATTGCCGCCCACCTGACCGAGCTGCTGCGGCTGCAACAGCAGACCGGAGGTTCCCTGCTGTACGAAGCGGCCGCCTGCGCCTCCATTCCCATTGTCCGCAACCTGGAAGAATATTACGACAACGACCTGCTGCATGCGCTCCGGGGCATCGTGAACGGTTCCACCAACTATATCCTGACCAGGATGACCGAAGACCGGTCGGGCTTTCCGCAGGCGCTGATCGCCGCCCAGGCGCAGGGCTTTGCCGAAAAAGACCCGGCGCTGGACGTACAGGGCCATGATGCGGCGCATAAATGGTGCCTGCTGCTGGCCCATGCCTATGGCATCGTTACGGGCCCCGACGACCTGTTGTTCACCGGCATTCAGCAGATTACCGCCACCGATGTGCGGCTGGCACGGGAAAAGAACTGCGTTATCCGGCTGGTGGCCCAGGCCCGCAAGCTGCGCAACGGCCGCATCGCCGCCTACGTGCTGCCCCAGTTTGTGCCGGCGACGGATACCCTTTTTGCCGTTTCTAACGAATACAACGGGGTGGAGCTGGAAAGCCATTTTGCCGACCGCCAGTTCTTTTACGGCAAGGGGGCCGGCGGCTTTCCGACGGCTTCCGCCCTCCTGAGCGATATCGCGGCCCTGCGCTACGGCTACAAATACGAATACAAAAAACTGCGGCAGCAGGAGCCCGCCACGCTTTGCGAAGATTATCATTTACGTGTGTTCGTCCGCTTTAGCAACCGCAGGCAGATCCCCCGGGAACGATTTGAATGGATTGAAAAGATACATGAAGAGGAACAGTTTACCTACCTGACCGGTGTGATCGCCTACCGGGAATTAAAGGAGGGTAACTGGTGGAAGGAACACCACACCTCGCTGATCCTGCTGCCCGAAGCCATCGAGGAGTCGGTGGAAATCCGCCGCTTGAAAAGAAGAAGCCTCGAGTTAGGAGGTGTGGCGATATAACAGGCCGCAACAGCCGAAAATATCATTCAGGTGCAGAACTTCAGCATAGCACCAGGGTTCGGAACCCTTGCAGGCTGTTGCCGACAGGAAAGCCATGACCAGGGTTCCGAACCCTTTCCTAAACGAAAGCCGGGGCAAAAAGGGCGGACTCGGGGCGCTGCCGCCGCCGTTGGCGGTCGAACAGGGTGGGCTGTACGGGACGTGCCCTTTTGCCAGCGCGGGCAGGGCGGGAAGAAGGTTCGGGTGCCGCCGGGCGGCCGCAACCCTGCATGATGGTCTCCATAAAATGGTAGCGCTGGAGGTTGCGGGTGGCGAACACGAAAAAGCGGCCCGCATGGCCGTTGGCGTCCGCCCCCTGCTGGTAAATGAGAAAATGGTACCGCTTTGCCTGCTTCAGACAGCGCAGGAAGGTATTGAGGGCCAGTTCTTCGCGCTGGGCGGTATTGAGCAGCTCCGCGCCGGCCCGCAGCTTGTCCGCTTCTTCCTTGCCGAAAAAGGCGTCCACGTTCTTTGCCTGGAAGGGATTAACCACCGCGGCCAGCACCGGAGCGGGTTGAAAGGAAAACAGGCAGTCGGGGCCGCTCTCGAATAGCCGTGCCGCCAGGGTATCCAGGCGCAGGCCTTTGTAGCCCCAGGGTTCCAGCGCCACCAGCGCAGGGGTTTGGACCAGCGCCTCCAGCTGCGCCAGCACCTCCTCGGCGGTGGCCATAGGTTCTACGCGGGGCGCATGCGGCAGCCCCCCCTCACCAATGGACAGCGCCGCCAGTTCTTTTTTCAGGCGGATGCGGTTCTTTTGCTCGCGGTCCGAAAACAGGCCGGTAAAGTGCTCGCCCAACGGGAAGGCCTGTGCGGCCAACTGAAGGACCTGGAGCGGGGAAGCATCGGTGCCGTCCTCGTGCCTGCCGGGGCCGGAAGAAAAATCGGCATAGCAGAAGGTACCGCCGGCCTTTACGGCCACGGGCAACACGATCCGTGCCCAGTGGGCAAAGTAGGGAACCAGGAGGCTGCTTTTAACTTTGGACCCCGAACGCTGCTGATCAAAAAAGCGGGCTTGCATACTAACAAACTTAGCAAAAGTTGGCAAATGCGAAAAAAGTTCCTGAGTTGGCTAACGCCGGCGACCCGCAGTTTCCGATTTCAGGTTTCCTGAGTTACATTTTTTTTATAAGCCAGTGGACTTGCTGCCGGCGTCCGCCAACTCAGGAACTTAGAAACTCAGGAACTCTTTAAGCTCGAAGTTTTTTACTGGTTTTACTGCCGGAGACCTTTCCTTTCAGGAGGGAGTCGATGCGGGCGCTGAGGCGTTCCAGGGTAGGCTCCTGCTCAAAGCGTTCCTCGTTCAGGAAAAAGGCGGGCACGTTGGTCACGCCCTTATGGATGCCTTCCATCAGGTCGCCCTGGACGTTCCAGCCGTAGGTGCCGTTGATCAGGTCGTCCAGGAAGCGCTTGTTGGTGACACCGATTTCCTTGGCATAGGACTTCAGGCTGATGACGCCCAGGTTGCGGCGGTTGTCGAACAGGGCCTGGTGCATTTCGAAAAACTTTCCTTCCTGGGCGGCGGCAATGGCGGCTTCGGCAGCCTTATGGGCCCGCTGGTGAATCCGGGTGAGCGGGAAGTGCCGAAAAACAAAGTTGACCTTGCCCGCATACTTTTCCAGCAGCGAATTCACTACCCCCGCGGCCTTGGCGCAGGCCTCGCTTTCATAGTCACCGAACTCGGTAATCGTTATGGGGGCGGCGGGGTCGCCGATGACCACATCCTTCGGTTCAATGACAGGTGCCAGTTCCTTCTGTTGTCTCATAGTTCCTGTTTTTTTCCGGTTAAAGGATAAGAAGTTTGCAAAATTTACGCCCGTTTTGTTAGAGAATCGCCAATTATAGGCGGAGCGCCGGGTAAGGGATGCCCGCCGGTTAACGGTCATCCGTAAGCGCCTGGAACAGGCACCGGCTTTCCCTTTCGGAAAGCCGGCCTGCCTGCTGCCGGCGGTTGCCGGTACCCCTTTGTGGTCAGGCAACTTCCACGATCAGTTCGCGGGCATCGCGGCGCACCTTTTTAGCGTGGGCCAGGAAGTCGTTTTCGGCGTCGCGGTAGCCCAGGGGCAGCAGGGTAACGGCCCGCAGCCCCTGCTCTTCCAGTTGCAGCAGGGCATCCACGGCCTGGGGATCGAAGCCTTCCATAGGAGTGGCGTCCACCTGCTCCACGGCGGCGGCGGCGATGGCCGTACCAAAGGCGATATAGGCCTGGCGGGCGGCCCATTCGGCTTTCTGCTCGCGGGTGCGGTGGTGCACGATGCCGAGCAGGGCGCCCTTAAATGCTTCGAGGCTTTCGGCCGACACGCCCCGGGTGGCGACAATGTTTTGGATATAGGCTTCCACCTGCGCTTCGGTCACGTCGGTCCAGGCGGCAAAGACCAGCAGGTGCGAGGCCTCGGCGATCTGGGGCTGGTTGTAGGCGGCGGGCTGCAGCTTTTTGCGCAGCTCCTCGTTCTCGATCACCAGGATGGTATAGGGCTGCAGGCCCATGGAGGAAGGCGCCAGCCGGGCGGCGTCGAGGATGTTCTGGATTTTCTCGGGAGCTACTTTCTGGCCATTCATCCGTTTGGCGGCATACCGCCACTGGAGCGCATCGATCAGGTTCATACAAAGTTTATTTTGTGGTTATGATTTCTAACGGTGTTAGGCGCCGGGGGAAAGAAAAAGGAGCTCCGCTCCCACCACCCTGGCCACTTTAATAACACCGTTAGCAAATGTATGAAGTGTTATTTATTCTGCAAACCTGTAGGCCGAACAATAACATTTCGAAAACATTTGGGCCCGGAAAAAATCTTTTGCTTTTTGCAAAATTGATTTTGCAAAATCAATTTTGCATCCTAGCTTTGATTTAGCAAGTACGCAAAGGCACCCCCGGGGGCCGACCCAACAATAACGATTCATACACTCACCGTCAACTCTATTTTATGCTTCAGAAACCTAACGTTGTTTGCTTTGGCGAGATCTTATGGGACATCCTGCCCACGGCCACCCAGCCTGGTGGCGCCCCCATGAACGTGGCTTACCACCTGAACCAGCTGGGGATCCATACCACCCTTATCAGCCGTGTCGGCGCCGACGAACGGGGCGAAAAGCTGACCGGCCTGCTGCGCTCCTGGAACCTTTCGGCCGACTTCTGCCAGACCGATACCACCTATGCCACCAGCGAGGTGCATGCCGTGGTAGGCGAGCACCACGAAGTCTCCTACAACATCCTGTTTCCCGTGGCCTGGGACCATATCGAATACCGGCCCGAGTTCCGGCCCCTGCTGCAACAGGCCGATGCGCTGGTGTTCGGCAGCCTGGCCACCCGCAACGCCCCCTCCCGCGAAACCCTTCATTCCCTGCTGGAAACCGCCTCCTACAAGGTGTTCGACATCAACCTGCGCGCCCCCAATTACACCCCCGAAAACATTGAACGGCTGCTGTACCGTACCGACCTGCTGAAGCTGAATGTCGCCGAGCTGGAAATGGTCACCCACTGGTTCCATGACATCTGCCATACCGATTCGGACCGCGTGAAGCTGCTGCAGGACAAGTTCGGCATCACCGAGGTGCTGGTGACCCGCGGCAGCAGCGGCGCCTCCTACTATACACAGGACCTGCGGCTGGACATCCCGGCCTACAAGGTGCCGGTAGCCGATACGGTGGGCAGCGGCGACGCCTTCCTGGCCGGCTTCCTGGCCAAACGCCTGCAGGGCGCTTATACCGACACCGCCCTTTGCTATGCCGTGGCCTTGGGGGCGTACGTGACCATGCACCACGGCGCCTGCCCCGCCTACAGCCTGGACCAGCTCGAAGCCTTTAAAACCCGCAAGGAACAGGAAGTAGCCTTCCAGGAACAGGCCTCTGCCGCCCGTTACGGCCTGGCAGTGTAAACCTCCCCCCTCGCAAAGCACTCCCCTCCCGGCCTGTGACAGGCCGGCAGGGCGCCTCTTGCCCTCCCCACCCTTTTTCCTCCCTCTTCGCTTATTTATTCACTCCTCAATTGTTTGTCTATGAACCCCGCTCGCTCCCTTGCCCAACCCGCCCTGACCGTTTCGCAACCCGAAAACACCCGGGTGGCCGAAGGCAAAAAACCCTCCTTTACGGAAAAGAAATTTGTTGTTACCCTTATTTTCGTCACCTCCCTGTTCCTCCTCTGGGGACTGGCCATCACCATGGGCGATGTGCTCAACCGGCACTTCCAGGATGTGTTGCATGTATCCAAGTCCGAGTCGGGCCTGGTGCAGTTTTCCATTTTTGGCGCTTATGCCGTCATGGGCATCCCGGCCGGGTTGTTTATGAAACGGTTTGGTTATAAAAAGGGCGTGCTGCTGGGATTGTTGCTCTATGCTGCCGGCGCCTTCCTGTTTGTGCCTGCCGCCAATGCCGGCTCCTTTACCTTCTTCCGCCTGGCCCTGTTTGTACTGGCCTGCGGCCTGGCTACCCTGGAAACCGTTGCCCATCCGTTTGTAGCGGCCCTGGGGCACCAGAAATTCAGTGACCAGCGGCTGAACTTTGCCCAGTCGTTCAACGGCCTGGGTGCGGTGATCGGGCCCCTGATCGGCGGTTACTTCCTGCTGCGCGGCGGCCAGGACGGCAGCCACGACCTTTCTTCGGTAAAGCTGCTGTACCAGGTGATCGGCGGTGTGATCGTGCTGCTGGCACTGGGCTTTTCACTGGTAAAAGTGCCCCAGCTTTCCTCCCAGGATCATGCTGCGGAAGCAGGCGGCCAGGTGGTGCCCCTGGAAGGCGGCAAAAAGAAATCCCTGTTTGCCCATAAGCACTTCGTTTGGGCGGTGGTGGCACAGTTCTTCTGCGTGGCCTCGCAGGGCGGCACCTGGGCCTTTTTTATCAATTACGGCGTGGAGAAGATGGGCTTTACCGGTGAAACCTCGGCCTATTATTTTGCCCTGAGCATGGTGATGATGATGATCGGCCGGTTCGTAGGTACGGCGTTGATGCGCTACATCGCCCCCAACAAACTGCTGGCGCTCTTTGCCCTCGGCAGCATCCTGAGCTGCCTGGTGGTGGCGCAGAGCTGGGGCTGGCCTTCCTTTATCGCCCTGCTGCTGATCAACTTCTTTTTCAGCATCATGTTCCCCACCATCTTCAGCCTCGGCCTCAAGGACCTGGGAGCGCATACGCAGCAGGCCTCTTCCTTTATCGTGATGGGCGTTGTGGGCGGCGCCGTCTTCCCGCCGCTCATGGGCCTGGTAGCCAACCACGATGTGGCCGCCGCTTATTACCTGCCCATTATCTGCTACGTAGTGGTGTTCCTGTTCGGAACGAAGCTCTTTAAAGTGAAATCGTAAAGCGTCAAGGGTCAATGGCCAATAATCATCCGTAAATAGGCCATTGACCCTCCTTCCCCTCTCTTTACTCATCCCGCATTACTCATCTTCTTATTCTTCTTATCATGGTAAAATTTGGAGCATCGATTCTTTCTTGGATACCGAAATGGACACCGGAAGGAGGATTATATGCCATTCAGAAAACCGCCGCCGCCGGCTTCGACCTGCTGGAAATTTCGCTGCCTTCCTCGCTGGAGCTGGACGCCGCCACCGTAAAAAAGCAACTGGACCGCTCTGGTATTGAAGGACGCTGCTCGCTGATCCTTCCCAAAGACTGCCACCTGCCCCTGTATCCCGAAAAAGGCCTGCGCCACCTGAAAGGAGCGCTGGATAAGGTGGCCGAAATGGGGGGCAATTTCCTGGGCGGCGTGCTGTACGGGGCCATCGGCGCCTTTAGCGGCGAACCCTGCACCGCCCATGAAAAAGCCCTCCTGCGGCAGGTATTTACCGAAGTGGCCGCCTATGCCGGGCAACGGGGCATCACGGTAGCGCTGGAACCCATCAACCGCTACGAGACCTATGTGTTGACCTCCGCGGCCGAAACCCTGGAGCTGGTCCGCTCGACCGGTGCCGCCAACCTGGCCCTGATGCTCGATACTTTTCATATGAACATCGAGGAAAACAGCTTTTACCATCCCGTGGTACAGGCCGGAAACCGCCTGCGCTACCTGCACATGACCGAAAACGACCGGGGTATGCTGGGCGAAGGGAACGTGCGCTGGGACGACCTGTTCCGGGGGTTGGCACAGGGGGGCTTCAACGGCTGCCTGGTGCTGGAAAACTTTTCCTCCGAACTGGCCGAACTGGTAGGACCCACCTCGCTCTGGCGGACGTCCCGCTACAATTCCGAAGACCTGGCCACCGGCAGCCTCCGCTTTATGCAGGAAAAAGCGAAACAATGGGGACTGGTGGAAACAAGCCTGGAATGTAAACCGTAACATCCCGGAAAACGTAAACTGCAAAACAGTAAAATGTAAATGGGAACATAAGGACAAGGCATTTTTTTCCCTCCTGATATTCCCCTCCTCTTTCTTCAGTTGCCTGCTTTTATCCTCCTTTTACATTTTACATTTCCCGCCCGCTCTCCGCTTCCGCTTCAACAACGTTTTAAATGCACTTGCCATGAAAGTACTCCTCACAATGCTGCTTAGCGTTATTCTTTTATCCTTCACCTTACCGGCGGTTTGCCAGCCGGTGATCGCCAACAAAAAATTTTCACTGGGTTCCACCGGGCGGGTGGGCTTCGGCTATTCGCCGTCGTTGGAAGGCCGTACCGGCCGTTCGCTCAACCTGCGGGGCCAGGGATCCATCGGCGGCCGCCTGGAACAGGGCGATTACATAGACCTGCTGCCCGCCCTGCATTTTACCCCGGCCAATGCCCATAAGGATACCACCGACATCGTTTTCCAGGCCCGCCTGGGTCTGTATTCCGGCGGCGGCCAGTTCCTGGCCAATGTCAACTCCCGCTCGCTCGACGGGCTGACCGTTAGCCTGCCCGAAGCCTTCGTGGAAGCCCGCAACATTGCCGGCACCAAATGGTCGGCCTGGGCCGGCGCCCGCTACATGCGCCACGATGACATCCACATCAACGACTATTTTTACTTCGACGACCACTCCTCCGAAGGGTTTGGGGTATCCTATAAAAACACCTCGCTGACCGCTGTTTTTCCCGCTGTCATGGATACTTCCGGCACCCCGCCGCCCTACACCTTTGTCAATACGGCTGCGGGAACACCGGCGCGTTCGCTGCGCCAGCGCACGGTGCTGATCGGCGAACAGATCCTGCCCCTGCCCGGTGGCGGCAGCCTGAAGCTGATGGGAGAATACCACCGCATGCACAAAGTGGTGAAAAATTCCGATCCGCAATACCCCGGCGACAACGGCTGGGTGCTGGGCGCCAAGCACCACACGCCCCTTTCCACGGTAAAGAAAGGCTCGTTCCAGGACCTGTCGGCCCGTATCGGCACCGGCATCGCCAACGGCGGCGACAACGGCGACACCAAGACCTGGATCACTTACGGGGCCCCCGATTTTTCGACCCGCAAATTTACCGGCGCTTATTCGGTAGCGGTAGTGGAACACTTCCTGCTGAACCTGTCGAAGCGCTTCAGCCTGAACGGCTACGGCCTGTTTACCAAGAGCCGCGGCGCCGCCGGCTACCAGACCGGCAAGGATTATTACGGCAAGACCACTTTTAATAAAAAGACCGACATCGCCGCCGGCTTCCGCAGCTTCGTGTACCTGTCCGACTGGTTCCACCTGCTGAACGAAGTACATTATACCCTGCGCCGCGACGGCGACGACCCCTATGCTTCCATGTTGAAATTCACGGTGGCGCCTACACTGGTTCCCACAGGTGAACGCGATCCCTGGGCACGCCCCCACATCCGGGCCATTTTTTCCGTGGCCCATTACAACCGGCAGGCCCGCGACAATGCCTATTCCGCTTTTTTGCAACAGGCCGGCAACAAGTCCTGGGGCACTTTCCTGGGCGTACGCTGCGAATGGTGGTTGTTTTAAGGCTTCAGCCCGGCCCCCGTAGGCGGGAGCCGGGCTAACATCTTACACCGAAGCTCGTTCAATCAGTTGCGCCTTTACCTTCACCTGGTTCTTTTTTACTTTGGGGCCGGCGCCCAGCTCGCCCATGAGGATCTTGACGGCCGTCTGGCCGATCTTATCCACGTCCTGCCGGATGGCGGTCACTTCCGGGGTATAGTTGGAAAAAACGTCGTGGTCGTCGAAACAGATCACCGCCAGGTCGGCCGGTATTTTCAGCCCCAGCTTTTTCATGCTGCCCAGGCCCATCACCCCCAGGTAGTCGGTATCGAAAAATACGGCATCGAGGCCGGGACGGCTTTTTAGAAAATCGGCAATGATTTGCGCTCCTTCGGGCTTTGTACAGTTGTGCTTTACCTTTAGAATATTTTCTTCCTGCACCGGCAGCCCCTGCTGCTCCAGCGCCGCCCGGTAGGCCTGCAGCCGGTCGAGCATATGGTTCAGCGGCAGGTCGATGGTGACGAAGGCAATGTTTTGATAGCCCTTGTGCAGCAGGTGTTCCATGCCTTCGGTAATGGCCGAAAAGTTATCGGTCAGCACATAAGGCACGTCCAGGTCGGGAAAGTAGGCGTCGAGGAGCACCACGGGCTTGCCCTGTGCGGCCAGGGCGGTGATATCGTCCTTCATGCCCACCGTCGGGGTTACCAAAAAGCCGTCGAGCAGGCGCTGCGACAGCATATCGATCAGCGCCCGGCCTTTTTCGGGATCGTTATCCGTGCTGCAATAGATCACCTGGTAGCCAAACCGCTCCATGGCTTCCTGCAGCACTTTGGCCAGCGAGCCGAAAAAGTTCCCGGAAATATTCTCCACCAGCAGCCCGATGGTCATGGACTTGCCGGTACGAAAGCTCACCGCCAGCTGGTTGGGCTTGTAGCCCACCTTCTCCACCACCTCCATCACTTTGGCCTCCAGCTCTTTGCTGATGCGACGTTCGCGGGCCTTGCCGCTCACCACCAGCGATACGGTGGAGGGCGCCACCCCAGCCATTTTGGCTATCTCACTAATGGAAATCTTTTTCATATCGTCCGGGCAAGATACTAAAAAGAAACCCAGTCCCTGCCGGCGGTCATGATTTGCGAGCCCTGCCGTTGACCGGAGTCATTCATTACGTTGATCCGTATCAGATGCACGGTAGGGAAAAATGGTACCTTTACGCCACCAACCCATACTCCTGAAAAGCCCTAACGTTAGCTCAATCCCTGCCTTTATTTTTTTCTAACCGGCACAGACCGTTGCCGCGCAACAGCCTGGCCACAAACCTTCTTACCGCATCATGAGCATTAACAACGTTGAAGCGCTGAACCAAAAGATCGACCAGATCCGTCAGGCGCAAAAGCAGTATGCCACCTATACGCAGGAACAGGTGGACGAAATTTTCCGCCAAGCCGCCATCGCCGCCAACAACGCCCGTATCCAACTGGCGAAAATGGCCGTAGCCGAAACCGGCATGGGCCTCGTGGAAGACAAGGTCATTAAAAACCACTTTGCTTCCGAATACATTTACAACCAGTACAAGAATGAAAAGACCTGCGGGGTCATTGAAAACGATGAGGCCTTTGGCCTGGCCAAAATAGCGGAGCCCATCGGCGTGGTGGCTGCCGTGGTGCCCACCACCAACCCCACCTCTACCGCCATCTTTAAGGCGCTCATTGCGCTGAAAACCCGCAACGGTATTATCTTCTCGCCCCATCCCCGCGCTAAAAACTCGACCATAGCCGCCGCCCGCATCGTGTACGATGCTGCCGTGGCGGCCGGCGCCCCCGAAGGCATCATCGGCTGGATCGACGAGCCTTCCGTGGAGCTGTCGCAGGTGGTGATGGCCAAGGCCGACCTGATCCTGGCCACCGGCGGCCCCGGTATGGTGAAAGCGGCCTACTCTTCGGGCAAGCCCGCCATTGGCGTCGGCGCCGGCAACACGCCCGCCATCATCGATGAAACCGCCCACCTCAAAATGGCCGTCAACTCGGTGCTGCTCTCCAAAACCTTCGACAACGGCATGATCTGCGCCTCCGAACAGTCGGTGATCGTGGTGGATGAAGTGTACGACGAAGTACGCCGGGAATTTCTGGAAAGAGGCGCCTATATTCTCCAGCCCGACGAGGTGGATAAAATCCGCCAGCTCATTCTGGTCAACGGCGTCCTGAATTCCCAAATCGTGGGTCAACCGGCCGCTAAGATCGCCGCCCTGGCCGGCATATCGGTGCCGGAAGAAACCAAGGTGCTGATCGGCGAAGTGGACAGCGTGGAGCTGGAAGAACCGTTCTCGCACGAAAAGCTGTGCACCATCCTGGCCATGTACCATGCCCCGGACTTTGACGAAGCCCTCAAAAAGGCGGTACGGCTGGTAGAGCTGGGCGGCTTCGGCCATACCTCGGTGCTCTACACCGACCCGGTGAAAAGCGCCGCCCGCGTGGAAACTTTTGGCGTTTCCATGAAAACCGGCCGCACCATCATCAACATGCCTTCCTCGCAGGGCGCCATCGGCGACATCTTCAACTTCAAGCTTTCTCCCTCCCTTACCCTGGGTTGCGGTTCCTGGGGCGGCAACTCCGTTTCGGAGAACGTGGGGGTGAAACACCTGCTCAATATCAAGAGCGTGGCCAACCGCAGGGAAAACATGCTGTGGTTCCGGGTGCCGGAAAAGACCTATTTCAAGTACGGCTGCCTGCCCGTTGCCCTCAGGGAGCTGAAGGAACTGGGACGCAAAAAAGCCTTTATCGTCACCGACAGGGTGCTGAACGAGCTGGGCTTCCTGGAACCCGTGATCAAAGTGCTGGAAGAGAACGGCCTGGACATCCGCGTTTTCTCGGACGTGGAACCCGATCCCACCCTGGCCTGCGCCCGCAAGGGAGCCGAGGAAATGATCTCCTTTAATCCCGATACGGTTATTGCCCTGGGCGGCGGATCGCCTATGGATGCCGCCAAGATCATGTGGGTGCTGTACGAGCATCCGGAGGTGCGGTTCGAAGACCTGGCCATGCGCTTCATGGACATCCGCAAGCGGGTGTACCCCTTCCCCAAAATGGGTGAAAAGGCGCTATTCGTAGCCATTCCCACTTCCGCCGGTACGGGTTCCGAAGTAACGCCCTTCGCGGTGATCACCGATGAAAAGACCGGCATCAAGTACCCCCTGGCCGATTACGAGCTGACGCCGGATATCGCCATCGTGGACGCCGAGCTGATGATGCGCATGCCGCACGGCCTCACCGCCGCTTCGGGCATCGATGCGCTGACCCATGCGCTGGAAGCCTATGTGTCGGTGCTGGCCTCGGAATACACCAACGGTTTGGCCCTGGAAGCCATCCGGCTGATCTTCAAATACCTGCCGCTGGCATACACCGAAGGCGCCACCAACATCAAGGCGCGGGAAAAGATGGCCCATGCCGCTACCATCGCGGGGATGGCGTTTGCCAACGCCTTCCTGGGCGTCTGCCACTCGCTGGCGCATAAGCTGGGCGCCACCCACCATATCGCCCACGGCGTAGCCAACGGGCTGCTGATCTCCGAAGTGATCCGCTTCAACGCGGTGGACAACCCGCGCAAGCAGGCGGCGTTCCCGCAGTACAAATACCCCAATGCCAAGTGGCGCTATACCCGCATTGCCGATTACCTGGAACTGGGCGGCACCAGCGACGACGAAAAGATCGAGCTGCTGGTGAAAGCCATCGACGAGCTGAAAGCCAAGGTAGGCATTCCCGGCTCCATCAAGGAATACGGTGTCAACAGGGAACGGTATTACGCCACCCTGGACGAGATGTCGGAGCAGGCGTTCGACGACCAGTGTACCGGCGCCAACCCGCGCTACCCGCTGATCAGCGAGCTCAAACAGATCTACATCACCGCCTACGAAGGCCGTAAACAACAGGTGACCCAGGAAGTCCCTGCCGCGGAACTGGTGGCGGAAGGATAAGCACCGTGAATGCTTTTGAATAAAATCCCGGCGGCCGGAGGGCCCCGGGATTTTTTTTCGTCCCATTCCAGCCTCCCTGCAGGTGATCCCGACCGGTACCCCCAAAAGCCATCTATGAAGAATTTCTTGAAAAAGCGTAGCTTTCCGCTCCTTCCCGACAGAAAGCATGTTTCCCGCGAAAACCTGTTCCGCACTCTTTTTCCCGTGACTGAAAGCACCGGATTCTTCGTAACCCTGCAAGCAGGTAATGGAACAAAAACAGAATCATATGAAACGATGCATCTTCCTGTCGCTGCTCTTCCTGTCGGTTTTAAGGGGCAACGGGCAAAACGATACGGTAGCACGCAGAGGCGGTTTAGTGGCGCTGAACTTCAGCCAGGCATCCCTGACCAATTGGGCGGCCGGCGGGCAGAACGCAGTGTCCGGGAATGCGATTGTAAACTACTTTTCGCAGTATAAAAGAGGGAAAAAGGCCTGGGACAACAACTTCAGCCTGGGGTATGGCCTCATCATGCAAGGCAAGGCCAACCGCTTTATCAAAAGCGATGACAAGATAGACCTGACCTCCCGTTATGGATGGGAAGTGAGTCGCCGCTGGAATATTTCCGCCCTGGTCAATTTCCGCAGCCAGTTTACAGCCGGCTATGCCTACCCGAATGATTCGGTGGTCATTTCGAGGTTTTTTGCCCCTGCCTACCTGACCATCGCTCCCGGCTTCGATTACCGTCCTGGCGCGGATTTTTCCCTGTTTTTATCGCCCGTAACCACCCGTTTCATTTTTGTTACGGACAAGCGGCTCTCGCAGGCGGGAGCGTTCGGGGTGGACCCCGGAGAACGCATGCGCCTTGAGGCGGGTGGGTATGTAAAGGCCGCCCTCATTAAAAATCTTAGCGAAGACCTGAACCTGGCGACTTCCCTGGACCTTTTCAGCAATTTCCTGGACCGCCCCGAAAACGTCGATGTCAATTGGCAAATGCTGCTCGTGTTGAAAGTCAGTAAATACATATCGGCCAGCTTGTCCACCCAACTGCTCTATGACGACAACACAAAGGTCACTACCTATAAAAGTGATGGCATAACCGTGGACCGTTCCGGGCCCCGAACCCAGTTTAAAGAAGTTTTAGGGATTGGTTTCGCCTACAAGTTCATGGGGTACAGCCTTCGGTAAGGATCCGGGTTAATTAGTTAAAAACCCGCATCTTTGCCCGGATAGGAATGAACAATACCGGTAGTCATCAATATTCCAGGAAGGTTTTCTTCGTGATCTTCCTTTCTTCCCTTCTGCGGGGTCTCATCGCCTTTACTATGGAACTGGGCAATGACGAGGCGTATTACTGGCTTTACAGCCAGTGGCTGCAGTGGAACTATTTCGACCACCCGCCCCTGGTGGCGCTGTGGGTGCGGCTGTTTACCTTCAATTTGCACGGGCAGGACTATGAAGGACTGGTCCGCCTGGGCAGCGTGCTGGGAGGTGCGGCATCCTCCTGGTTCCTGTACAAAGCCGTCAGCGAGCTGCACTCCCCCAAAGCCGGGTGGCTGGCCGCCTGCCTTTACCACGCCTCCTTTTATGCCGGCATCACCGCCGGCCTGTTTATCATGCCCGATTCGCCCCAGATGGTCTTCTGGACCTTTTCCCTGTGGATGCTGGCCCGCATCTGCACCGACGACCGCCCCTGGACGAACTGGCTGCTGCTGGGAACAGCAGCCGGCCTGTGCATCATGAGCAAGGTCCATGGCGTATTTATCTGGGTGGGCCTGGGCGCCTTCCTCCTGCTGAAGAAACGCAACTGGCTGACCAATCCCAGGCTGTATGCGGCCCTGCTGCTGACTGTCCTGATCGCCAGCCCTATCTTATTGTGGAACATCCGGTACGAATTCATTACCTACCGGTTTCACAGTGAACGGGTCATCACCAGCCAGTTCCCCATCGACCTGGGTCGCTTCCTAGGGGAGGTGGCCGGCCAGATTGCCTTCAACAATCCGTTTAACGTGGCGCTGATCGTGGCGGCGCTGGTGTACTGGCGCCGGCGCCGGCTGGAACTGCGGGAAAACCTGCTCCTCTTCGCCCTCATCGGCCTGCCCCTGCCGATCATATTGCTGTACCTTTCACTGTACCGCGATACGATGATCTACTGGAGCGGTCCGGGATATGTGGCCCTGCTGCCGCTGGCGGCCATCCACCTGGCCGAGTCCACCCAAAAACAAGGGTGGCCCCGGCTGCACCGCTGGAGCCTCGGCACCTTTTTCTTTGTATTGACCGGCTGGGCCCTGGTGGTCCACCTGTTCCCGGGCACCTGGGGCAGCAAAAAACCGCAAACCCTGGGGGAGGGCGACCTGTCGCTGGATGTTTACGGCTGGCGGCAGGCCGGGGAACGCTTTGGCGAATTTTACCGCAGCGAGGTGGCCAGGGGCCTGATGCCCGCCGGCGCCCCGCTGGTCTGCTACAAATGGTGGGGCGCCCATATCGAATACTATTTCGGCCGGCCCCTGGGCACCGGCGCCATCGGACTGGGGTCCATCAACAACCTGCACCACTACCTGTGGCTGAATGCCCGCCGCCAACCGAAGGTAAATCTCAGCAGGGCGTATTGCATCGTCCCCTCCGACGAGACCTACGATGTTGCCCGCCGCTATTCCGGCTATTACCGCCACATTTCCCTGGTGAAGGTCATTTCCATCCTGCGTCGCAACGCTCCCGCCCATAACTTCTACGTGTACCGGCTGATGGGATGGAAAAACCAACTGCCCGTTGTCCACTGAAAAAGCGTTTAGGGGTTTACGGGTTTACAAGTTTACGAGTTCGGTGGCCGTTGTTTTTGCTGTTGTTTTCACCTTGTGCTTACGGGTTCCCTACTTTTGCAAAAATTTTAATTTCAATAAACCGTGAATACGGAGCTCCAGATTATCGATTACGAGTGGGACCAGAAGCAGGTGCAGCTGTACGTTCCCGATCCGCAAACCGTCATGGAACGGTACCGAAAGCAAAAGGAAGCGAACGCGCTGGCAGCCTTTCCTTACTGGACCCAGATCTGGCCGGCAGCCCTGGCCATGGCCCGCTTTATCGGGCAGCATCCCCATTACCTTACCGGCCGCAGCGTGCTCGAACTGGCCGCCGGCCTGGGACTACCCTCCCTGGTGGCGGCTCATTATGCCGCAACAGTCATCTGCAGCGACTACCAGCCCGAAGCGGTAGCCGTACAGGAACGGTCGGTATTGCTGAATGGATTCACAAACGTTCGGTGCGCCGTCCTGGACTGGCACCACCTGCCCGCCCACCTGTCCGCCGATGTATTGCTGCTCAGCGATATCAATTACGATCCTTCGGAATTCGAAGGGCTGTACCACCTGCTGATTTCCTTCTGGCAAAGGGGCACGACCATTATCCTTTCCACGCCGCAGCGGCTGATGGCCAAGCCTTTTATCGAGCGCCTGCTGCCGCTTTGCATGCACCAGGAAGAGTTCATCATCCGGCAGGAAACGGTCGTAACGGCTACAAGTATGTATGTGTTGCAAAAGAAAGCCTGATGCCCTTTGAACTGTAGGCTTTAGACTTCTTGCTCCAGCTTATGCCCGCAGAAATTGCAATAACGGGCATCGGAAGGGTTGTCGTGGCGGCATTCGTTGCAGACCTTGCCCCCGGGCCGGTGGCGCACCATCTCCACCGTGACGATGCCGGTGGGCACCGCAATGATGGCATAGCCGCAGAGCATGATCAGGGAGGCAATCCATTTTCCCAGGCCTGTTTCAGGGGTAATATCGCCATAACCCACCGTGGTGATGGTGACTATCGTCCAGTAAATACTGTTGGGGATGCTGGTAAAACCGTGGGAAGGCCCCTCCACTACATACATAATGGTCCCGAGCAGGATCACCAGGGTAACGACAAAGAGGATAAACACAATGACTTTGTACATGCTCGCCTTCAGGGCCTGGAACAGGTATTCCGACTCGCGTACGAACCGAAACAGCCGCAGGATGCGGAAGACCCGCAACATCCGCAGCAACCGCAATACCATAAAGTAGTGGTAACCCGGAACGATCAACCCAAGGTAAAAGGGCAACACGCTTAGCAGGTCGATGATGCCCAGGTAACTGAAAATATATTTAAAAGGCCGGGGCGACACCAGCACCCGCAGCAGGTACTCGACCGTGAACAGGCCGGTAAAGATAAGTTCGACTATATAAAACAGTTGCTGATACTGCCGGTTCAGGCCCGGCATACTCTCCAGGATCACGACAATGACACTCAGCACAATGATCCACAGCAGCACGATGTCGAACAGCTTGCCGCCGCGGGTATCGGTGCCGAAAACGATCCGGCACAACCTTTCTTTTAGGTGCTTTTCCATAACATCAGCAGGCTTTCGTTAGCGCACCGCTTCCTCAATAATGGCCGCAATGGCCCGGAGCAGCTCCACATCGATTTTCTTGTGCCCGATCTGCTCAGGGTCCAGGATGGCCCGGTAGTTCTGCTCCTCATCGGCCTCGAACCGCACCTTATCGCCATAAACATCCACTTCTATCTGGACGGTATAGCCGGTCGGCACCAGCCGGGCCTCAAAAACCAATTCCTCACCTTTATACGTAACCGGTATTTCCACTGTTTCGTTCATACTGCAATTTAATAGTTTACGGGTTTACGAGTTGCTTGCGCCCGTAAGGAACTCGTAAACTTGTAAACCCGTAAACTCTTTATTGACGCGCCTCCTCCCGAAGCGTATCCGTCTCCCAGGCCGAGTTCGGCTGGAGAAAGCGGTCTTCGCGGTCCGACTGGATGATCAGCTCGATTTCCTCGATGTATTTGCGGGCTTCCAGGATGTATTCGTCCTGGTTGCGGATGGCGGCCAGCTTTTTCAGGCTGTTCTCGTCGTGCTTCAGGAAGGTGCGGGCCAGGCGTTTGGCGGTGTACTTGCGCCAGCCCAGCAAGGTCATGGCTTCCACGCCCATGCGCAGGCTTGTATCCACCGTTTCGCGGAAGACGTGCAGCATGCCGGCATTCATCTGGTCGTAGGCATCGTAGCGGTTGGCGGCCCGCACCAGGATGTGCAGGTGGGGAAAATGCTTTTTCACCGTTTCGATCATCTCCAGGCGCTTTTCCGCCGAATCCACGGCGATGATGATGATGCGGGCCTCGTCGGCCCCGGCGGCTTTCAGCAGGTCGTAGCGGGAGGCATCGCCGTAGAATACCTTGAAGCCCATGCGCCGCAGCACGTTCACCGTATCGGAATTGATATCCAGAAAAGTAGCCTTCACCTGGTTGGCCCGCAGGAAGCGGCCCACCGTGTTGCCGAAGGAGCCGAAGCCGGCAATGATCACGGGGTTCTTTTCGTGGATGGAGTCGGCTTCCCGTTCTGCGGGTCTGGTGGTGCTCAGGCGGGGCACGATCAGCTTTTCATTCAGCGTGGTCACCAGGGGCGTCAGGGCCATGCTGGTGGCCACCACCGCGATCATCAGGCTGACGGTTTCCTGCGGCAGGATGCCCTTTTGCAGGGAAAAGGAAAACAGCACGAAGGCAAATTCGCCCACCTGGCTGAGGGAAAAGGAAAAAATAAAATTTTGCGTGGGGCCGATACGGAACAGCTTTCCCAGCAGCAGCAACACGCCGCTTTTTATGGCCACCAGCAGCAGCACCCATCCAAATACTTTCAGGGGCTGGGCGGCGATGAGGTGGAAGTCGATGGAAGCGCCGACGGCCACGAAAAACAGGCCGAGCAGCAGCCCTTTAAAGGGTTCGATATCGCTTTCGAGCTCGTGGCGGTATTCACTGTTGGCCAGCACCACGCCGGCCAGGAAGGTACCCAGGGCGGGGCTTAATCCCACCTTGGTCATGAGCACGGCAATGGCCACCACGATCAGCAGGGCAAATGCAGTGAACATTTCCCGGATGCCGGTATTGGCTACCATGCGCAGCAGGGGCTTCATCAGGAGGCGCCCGGCCAGGATGATCCCGGCCACCGAGCAGAGTACGATCACCGTTTGCAGCCAGGCCGGCTGCCCGCTGACCCAGTCGGCCCCGTCATGGCCGCCAGCACCGGCGGTGGCGGCAGGGGCGGTAGCCAGCAGGGGAAAGACGGCCAGCATGGGAATGACGGCGATGTCCTGGAACAGCAGCACCGAAAAAGCACTCTGGCCCGCTTCTGTTTTCATCAGTCCTTTCTCGGACAAGGTTTGCATCACAATGGCGGTGGAGGAAAGGGAGAGCACCATGCCCAGCACCAGGGCCTGCTGCCAGGGGAAGCCCCAAAAGTAGGCGGCGCCCCCGATAACGGCCGTACTGACCGCCACCTGCAGGGCGCCCAGGCCGGCAATGGACTTGCGTAGGCGCCACAGCAGGCGGGGCTCCAGCTCCAGGCCGATCAGGAACAGCATCATCACCACGCCGAATTCGGCGAAATGCATGATGTCCTGGCCTTCCTCGCCTACAAACCCCAGCACATAAGGGCCGATGATGGTGCCGGCCAGCAGGTAGCCCAGGACGGATCCCAGCCCGAGCTTCTTGGCTACCGGCACAAAAAGGACGGCGGCGCCCAAAAACACCATCGCCTGAAATTGAAAAGAATGTTGGTCCATAAAAACTTTTGAACGAATGACGGTAATATGCAGGCAGTAACCGCCCGCTGACAATTGCCTCCTGGCCAATGCCGAAGGACGAATATTTATTGATCAATGGCCCTGCACCCCGAGGCCAGCCCGGTTCTTCTCGATAGGGAACAGCTGGTTCAGGCAGTTCATATGCAGGAGCTCCTCCTCCTGCACCAGGCCGTCGCGGAGGGCGGTCAGCACCTGGAGGTATTGATGGGCGCTGGCGTCGATCTGGGGCTGTTCCATTTTGTGGGTGGAGGCTACCCAGAAGGGCGGCCAGTAGGTCATGCGGCACAGGCGGGCCGTTTGTTCGAAGGGGTGCAGCAGGTCCTGGAGGCTGTAGCGGTTGGTGCCGCCGGGCCCGTAGGCTTCCATGCTGCCGCCGGAAGAAAGCACACTGAAGAGCTTTTTCCCCTCAAGCTGCCGGCCCTTGCTGCCATACGCCCAGCCGTGTTCCAGTACCAGGTCCTGCCACTGCTTCAGCAGGGCCGGCGAGCTGTACCAGTAAAGGGGGTGCTGCCACACGATGATGTCGTGCCGCAGCAGCAGCTCCTGTTCGCGGGGAACGTCGATATCGAAATCGGGATAATGCTCGTAGAGGTCGTTGAGGGTGATGCCCGGCACCCCCTTAAGTTGTTTTAACAGGGTTTTGTGCACCCGTGACTTTTCCAAAACGGGGTGGGCAAAAAGAATCAGAATGCTGGCCATGGCCCGCAAAGTACTATGCATTTCAATGCGGAACAAAAGGTGCCGGCGGGGCGTACGTCCAAACTCTGGAACTTTTGGCCTACTTTCGCATTCCAAATTATCAAGATGCGGACCTGCAAAGGCGGCAGGAAATGGTGGAACACAGGATGCCGGCAACAGCTCCTCCCCTTTTTTCCCTCCCGGAAGGCCCCATAATAACCTGGCTTATTTTTTAATTGTTAAATAAATTTAAATTCTCGTGGTAGCAATTCTTATCTTTTTCGTGCTGCACTGGTACCTGTCGCTGTTTTCGCAAACGTTTTTCCTGCACCGTTATTCCGCACACGGCGCCTTTACCATGAGCCGCTTCTGGGAGCGTTTCTTCTTCGTGGTTACCTGGATCACCCAGGGTTCCTCCTACCTGAGCCCCCGGGCTTACGGCGTTATGCACCGTGTGCACCACGCCTATACCGACACCCCGGATGACCCGCACTCCCCGGCTTACGACAAGAATATCATGGCCATGATGATCCGTACCAAGGACGTTTATTCCGGCATCTTCCACGGCACCTATCCCGTGGATGCGCGGTTCACCAAAAACGTTCCCGACTGGAAGGGATTCGACAAATTCGCCAACGGCTGGGTGTCCCGCGTCTTCTGGGTCGCCCTGTACGTATGGTTTTATGTAACCTTCGCCCCTTCGCTCTGGTTCCTGCTGCTGATCCCCATCCACGGCGTCATGGGTCCCCTGCACGGCGTGATCATCAACTGGTATGCCCATAAGTACGGCGAAGTGAACTTCGAGACCGACAATACCTCCAAGAACCTGTTCAAGCTCGACATCCTGATGTTCGGCGAGGGTTATCACAACAACCACCACGTGCATCCTTCCCGCAGCAACTTCGCGGCGAAGAAGGGCGAATTCGACCTTTGCTACCCCATCATCAAGATGCTGCACAAGCTGAAGGTGATCAAAATGGTGAATACCAAACAAACAGTTGAAGTAAAAGAACCTGAACTGGTCTAAAGCACCCAGTAAAAACAGAAAAGCCTTTTCCGGTTGGAAAAGGCTTTTCTGTTTTAGGGATCAATTATGGGAGAGCGCCACTTTATTTTACTTTTTGGGGGTGAGCTCCGGGGCTTACGATCGTTCCCTCGGCGGCGGCCTTTTTCTTGGCCTTGGCGGCATCGGTATAGGCTTTAAAAAGCTGCTTCCAGCTGCGGCCGGTGGTGTTGATGTATTGCTCGTTCTTCGTTTTGTAAATTTCGAAGATGGCCGAGATCTGCTCCATGTTCTTGAAGTCGATGGCCTGCTCGCGGGCCTGCTTCAGGTTTTTCAGAATAACGGCTTCTTCCTGGGGCGTCAGGTCGGTGACGATAGAGCGGTAGCCGTTCAGGGTAAAGGCCACCTTGCCGATGGTGTATTTGTCCAGGATGGCTTCCACCTGCTCTTCGCTGAGGTCCTTGCGCAGGCCGGCCATCAGGTTTTCGTGTACCGACTTGGGCATGGCCGAATTGGCGATCACCTGGCGGTCCAGGTTGCTGAGCGGGTTGCCGGTAGCCGGGTTGATGCCGGCAGGCACGGTGGTGTAGGGGTGCTCGTTGTGCCAGTCGCGGACGGTTTTCAGGTGGGTGGCGATCAGCCCCTGCAGGCGCTGTTCCTTGGCGGCATCCTTCAGTTGCAGGGAAGTGACCCATTCGCCTGCTTTCTTTTCCGCGTCGGCGTCCGATTTGGCGCGGGCTTCGGCGCTCATTACAGCGGGGGCTTTTTCGGCCGGGGGACCGCTTGGGGCCTGGGCGTGGAGGGAAACGCTGAACGTTAAGGCTCCCGCCAGGAGCGCACAGGCAAGACTTGTTTTCTTCATTGTAGGTAGTTGGGTTTTGGCTTTAAAAATACGGAGGTAGCGCCTGCTTTCACCTTGTTTTAGGAGGATTTTGGCAATTCAGGAGAAGAGAAGCCTCCTTCCGGCTTTATATTTGCCGGTTCGGCGCAAAAAAAATGGTGCAAGACCAATAAATGCCGGCCCGTCTATTTTATGCAACACAACTTACCATCGCTGGAAACGATACTGGAAAAATTAAACATCGACGCCCTCAACGACATGCAGCAGGCCTCCCTGCAGGCCGCCGAAAGCGGGCGGGACACGGTCCTGCTGTCGGCCACAGGCACGGGCAAGACCCTGGCCTTCCTGCTGCCCCTGCTGCAGGGACTGCCCCCCCGCGGCAAAAAGACCGGCGCCCTGATCATCGTTCCCTCCCGCGAGCTGGCCCTGCAGATCGAACAAGTGTTCCGCTCCATGGGCACCGGCCTGAAAATTACCTGCTGCTACGGCGGCCACAAACGCGAGATCGAGGAAAATAACCTGGTGGAAGCCCCTGCCCTCGTCGTGGGTACGCCGGGCCGCCTGGCCGACCACATCCGCCGCCAAAACATTTCCGTGGACACCATCGAAACCCTGGTGCTGGACGAATTCGACAAATCGCTCGAACTGGGCTTTCTGGAAGAAATGGAACAGATCGTCCGGGCCCTGCCTTCCGTAAAAAAACGTATCCTCACCTCCGCCACCGAAGCGGTGGAGATCCCCGACTTCCTGGGCCTTACCGACCCGGTGCGCCTGGACTTCCTGCCCGCCGAAGGCGACGTCAAGCCTGCCCTGGAATTGAAACAGGTATTATCTGATGAAAAGGACAAGGTGGAAACCCTGTTCCGCCTCATCTGCCACCTGGGCAACCGCCCGCTGATCGTTTTCTGCAACCACCGCGAGTCGGTGGAACGCACCAGCACCCTGCTGACCGAAAAAGGAATCCGCAACGAATTCTACCACGGCGCCATGGAACAGCAGCAGCGCGACAGCGCCCTGTCGAAGTTCCGCAACGGCACGGCCAACGTGCTGGTGACCACCGACCTGGCTGCCCGCGGCCTGGACATCCCCCACATCCGCTATATCATCCACTTCCACCTGCCGCATACCGAGGCGTCGTTCCTGCACCGCAACGGCCGCACGGCCCGCATGGAAGCCAGCGGCACCGCCATCCTGATCCTGGGCCCGGAAGAAAGCCTGCCCCCTTACATCCAGGAAGAAGTGGACACCATCACCCTGCCCGAAACGGTGGAACTGCCCGAAAAGCCCAAATGGACCACGCTGTTCATTGCGGCCGGTAAAAAAGACAAGGTGAACAAGGTGGACATCGTGGGCTTCCTGTCCAACAAAGGACAACTGAAAAAAGACGATATCGGCCTCATCGACGTCAAGGACTTTTTTTCCTTTGTAGCCGTTCGCCGGTCCAAAGCCAGCCATGCGCTTACGCTTATCCGTGACCAGAAGATTAAGAACAAGAAAGTGAAGATTGAAATAGCCAAATAAGTCAGGAGTTTACGAGTTTACATGTTTACGAGTTTACGAGTTGCTGGCGCCTGTAAGGGACTCGTAAACTTGTAAACTTCTGTAAAGGAACCTATCTTACCTATACAAACTTTATCATGAAAAAAGTTGCAAAAATCCTGGGCATAATCGTGGCAGTATTGCTGCTGCTGGCATTTGCCCTTCCCCTGCTTTTTAAAGATAAGATCCTCCAGGTGGTGAAGACCGAGATCAATAAGAACGTGGAGGCCCGCGTAGATTTCAGCGACCTCAGCTTGTCGCTCTTCCGCCACTTCCCCAAGGTAAGCCTGGGACTGGAAGACCTGTCGGTGGTAGGTGTGGGTGAATTCCGCGGCGATACGCTGGTAAGCGCCAAAACCCTGGATGCCACGGTGGGCCTGACCAGCCTGATCTCGGGCAACAACATGAAGATCCACGGGGTCTTCCTGGAGTCGCCCCGGATCCATGCCCTGGTGAACAAGGACGGCAAGGCCAACTGGGACATTGCCAAGGCCGATACCACCCCCACCGCCGGCAGCGATACGGCTTCGGCTTTCGCCCTGGACCTCGAGAAATACGCCATCTCCGACGGCTACATTTTTTACAACGATGAAAGCGCCGGCATGAAGGCCGAGATCAGCGGACTGGATCATGAGGGAAAAGGCGCTTTTACGCAGGATCTCTTTACGCTTTCTACCAGCACCAGGGCGGGCGGGGTCACCTTCACCAATGCCAACATCCCCTACCTGGCCGGTGCCGCCACCACCATCGACGCCGATATCGAAGTGAACAACAAAACGTCCACCTATGCCTTCAAAAAGGCCGACCTGGGCATCAATAACCTGAAGCTGGGCGCCAACGGCTTCCTGCAGCTGGTGAATGACAGCACCTATAATATGGACATCAGCTTCGATGCCCCCACCAACGACTTCAAGGACATCCTGTCGCTGGTGCCCGCCATTTACAAAAATGATTTCGATAAGCTGAAAACCAGCGGCAAGGCAGCCTTCAAGGGCTTTGTAAAAGGCACCTACGGCCCGCAGGCGATCCCGGCCTACAACGTGGCCCTGGACGTGAAGGACGGCTTCTTCCAATACCCCGACCTGCCGCAGCCGGTAAAAAATATCCAGATCGCGGCGGTAGTGTCCAACCCCGACGGCGTTACCGACCACACCATCGTGGACGTAACCAAAGGCCACCTGGAGATGGGCGCCGAACCCTTCGATTTCCGCTTTATTTTCAAAAATCCCGAAACCACCCGCTATATCGATGCCGTGGTGAAAGGAAAGCTGAACCTGGCGGAAGTGAGCAAGTTCGTCAAGCTGGAAGGCAACACCAAGCTGGCCGGTTCGGTCTGGGCCGACCTCTTTGTCAAGGGCGCCCTCTCGGCCCTGCAACAGCAAAAAGGACCCTTCCAGGCCGGCGGTTTCCTGGACATCCGCAACCTGTATTACTCCTCGAAGGATTTTCCCCAACCCATCCAAAACGGCACCTTTAAGGTGGACCTGCAAAATACCGGCGGTACCGCCGACGGCACGGTGGTGAACGTTTCTTCGGGCCATGTGCAGGTGGGCAAGGACCCCGTGGACTTTACCCTGCTGCTGCGCAACCCGGTTTCCACGATTGACTTCAGCGGCAAGGCCAAAGGCCGGCTGACGCTGGACAACGTCAGGCAGTTCGTGGACTTGGAGCCCGGCACCGCCCTCAGCGGCCTGCTGGATGCCGACCTGACCTTCAGCGGCAGCAAGGCCGCCATCGACAAAAAGGATTACGGCAGCCTGAACACCGCCGGCTCCGTGCGCCTGCAACAAACCAAATACGTGTCGAAGGAGTATCCCGAAGGCGTAACGGTACAAAACGCCCTGCTGCAGTTTACCCCTAAAAACGTGACGCTGAACTCCTTTGCCGGCCGCTTCAAGGGCACCAACCTCACGGCCAGCGGCGTGCTGGACAACCTGATCGGCTATGCGCTGAACAACGAAGCCCTGTCCGGCAGCATGAACCTGGCAGCCGACAAGGTGAACCTGAACGAGTGGATGGGCACCGACACCACCACCACGGCCACCGGCAGCGCACCCGCCGACCCCTTCCTGGTACCCGGCAACATGAACCTCTCCCTCCAGGCCAGGGCCGGGGCAGTGCAATACGACAAGGTGACCTACAACAACGTGAAGGGCACCCTGCAGCTGAAGAACGAAACGGTGTACCTGCAGGACGTGCAGACCGAAGCACTCGACGGCGTCATCACCTTCAACGGCTCGTACAGCACGAAGGACAACAAAAAGAAACCGGCGGTCGCCCTCAGCTACAACATCAAGGACGTGAACGTGCAAAAAGCCTTTATGGCGTATAACACGGTGCAGAAACTGATGCCGGTGGGCCAGTTCCTGGCCGGAAAGCTGTCATCGCAGCTGAGCCTGACTGGCAACCTGGGCGGCGACATGATGCCCGACCTGGGCACGCTGACCGGTAACGGCAACCTGTTCATCCTGCAGGGAGTGCTCAGCAAATTCTACCCGCTGGAAAAACTGGCCGCCACCCTCAATGTTCAAGAGCTGCAGAACATCAGCCTCAAGGATATTAAAAGCCAGTTTGAATTCGCCAACGGCAAGGTGCTGATGAAGCCCTTTGACGTGAAGGTGAAGGATATCACTATGCAGATCGGCGGCACCCACGGTTTTGACAAGTCGATCGACTACATCATCGGCATGAAGGTTCCCCGCCGCTATATGGGCGAAGGCGGCAACGCCCTGGTCAACAGCCTGGCGGCCAAGGCCAACCAGAAAGGTATTCCGGTGACCGTGTCGGACGTGATCGACTTCAATGTGCGCATGGGCGGCACGCTGACCAACCCGGTGGTCAAGGCCGACCTGAAACAGGCGGCAGGCGACGTGGGCAAAGAACTGAAGGACCAGGCGGCCGTGTTCGTGCAGCAGAAGGTGGACAGTGCCAAAAACAGGGTGAAGGACTCCCTGGTAGCCGTTCGCAACCAGGTGACCAACGACCTGAAGAACGAGGTGGCCAAAAGGGTATTCGGCCCCAAGGATTCCACCACCTCCACCACCGGCGGCGCCGTGGAAGCCACGAAGCAAAAGGCTACCGAAACCATCAAGGGCGCCCTTAACGGCCTGCTGAAGAAGAAAAAGCCGGCAACCGATTCGGCGAAGTAACGCAGCGTTCGCCCCTGCGGTTTTTATGGCATAGTTTTTTGACGGTTGGTAGCAAATTCATGTTATGCAAAACTGGCTTAGAACATTAATTGCAGGCTATGGCGCGTATAAATTCGGCGGCGGCTGTCTGGGAACCATCGTAGTGTTTATCCTGATCTACTGGTTGCTGGGACATTGCTAAAATAATATTGTCATCAACCCTTTGTTTTGTCGCAGGTTTCCCCTGAAATTTTTCGGGGGGGTCTGCGACCTTTTTTTGGGCTCCCTTGCCCGTTCTTACCCTGCACAACAGATAGGACTGATGTTTGATAGGACTGTCAGTAACGTTGGCCCCGGTTACAGGACCATAGGGCAGGTAAACCGATAAAAGCAAAGCAATGGGAAATGAACGGCAAAAGTCCAGACCGGTTATTGTGATCGTTGGCGGCGGGTTTGCAGGAATCAACCTGGCGAAAAAATTAAGGAATGCCCCGGTGGATATTGTACTGTTGGACCGGCACAATTACCACACCTTCCAGCCCCTGCTCTACCAGGTGGCTACCGGCACCCTGGGCGCCGACACCATCGCCTTTCCGCTGCGGCGCCTGTTCCAGGGGCAGAAAAACTTCGTTTTCCATGTGGCGGAAGTACAGCGGGTAAACCCCGAAAAGAATACCATAGATACCACCATCGGCGAGATCGCCTATGATTACCTCGTATTGGCAACAGGCGCCACCACCAATTTTTTCGGCAGCCCGCAACTGGAGCACTTCGCCATGGACATGAAAACCGTCCCGCAGGCCCTGAACCTCCGCAGCATGATCCTGCAGAACATGGAAAAAGCCCTGACCGAAAAAGATCCGGAGATCAAGGACGACTGGATGCGGTTCGTGATCGTGGGGGGCGGACCGACAGGGGTGGAACTGGCGGGCGCCCTGGCCGAGTTCCGGAACCATATTTTGGAAAAAGATTACCCCGGCCTGGATAAAAACCTCATGAGTGTATACCTGATCGAAAGCAAACCGAGGGTACTGGGGGTGATGTCGGAGGAAGCGTCGGCAAAAGCAAAGGCGTACCTGGAAAAAATGGGCGTCATCCTGTACAACGGGGTCCGGGTCAGCTCATACGACGGCATCAGCCTGCAGATCAACAACGGCACCGAAATGAAAACGAGGAACGTACTCTGGGCCGCCGGCGTGCTGGGCGATGTGCCCCAGGGGTTGCCCGAGGACCGGCTCCAGAAAAACAGGCGCATTGATACGGACGAGATTAACCGGGTGAAAGGCTTTCAAAACATTTTTGCCATTGGCGACGTGGCCGCCGCCATTTCTGCCGATTATCCCCAGGGGCATCCCGGCGTGGCCCAGGTGGCCATCCAGCAGGGGCAGCACCTGGCCACGAACCTGATGGCCCTGATGGCCGGCCGGCCGGCAACGCCCTTCGTGTACAAAGACAAAGGTTCCCTGGCAACCATCGGCCGGAACAAGGCCGTGGCCGACCTGGGAAAATTAAAGTTCGGGGGATTTTTTGCCTGGCTCATCTGGTCTGTGGTGCACCTGTTCTCGCTGGCCGGTTTCAAAAACCGCCTGTTTGTATTTATGACCTGGATCGGGAAATATGTGTCCAACAACGTTTCCACCCGCCTCATCATCCGGCCCTTCAGCCGCGAACTGATGACCGAGGACCCGGCAGCCAAATGAACCAGGGCCGCAAAGGCCGGGGCCGCTTATTGGGTGCAGGATAAGTGTTATGTTCGTAATCCCGTCCGACCTCCGAATCTACTTTCCGCTTCCATTTCCTCTGCTGAAACCAGGTTCCTTTTTACGCATGTTTTAAACCAGGTTGTATGAATCCGCCAGATTTGTAGGCCTGCCTGCAGCTTCCTGACAGTGGAGGAGGCCGGCAGGCGTATACGAACGATGGGGCCAGTAGGCTCCCGGCCGCATCGTCCCGTCCCCTTATGCCCGTTCCTCTCTTTCATTAAACCATGCACCATGAAATGTGAAACTTTATCCTTTCCTTTTCTTTCCTTCTTCCTGTTCTGGCTTTTTCAGCTTGCGGCTCCCCCGGCTCACGGCCAGGAACACTCCCCGGAAGCCCGGGAGTGGCTGCGGCAGCGCTACCAGGCCGCCCGTCCGCAGGAATTGTCCTTCGACAGCTTTGCCCGCCGCCACCGGCACCTCTCCCCGCCCGCGAACCGGCAACAGGCGGCGGCGGCCGCTGCCTCTATTTTGGATTGCAAAGCCACCCACGTGGCCTGTGCCAACGGCGACTTTGAAAGCGGCACCATTGAACCCACCCGGTGGCGGGGCGCCTTCGGCACCTGGTTTTCCGGCGAGCCCAAACCGACCGCTATGACCGAAGGCTTTATCCCCGGACCTATTGATTTTTCCTTTGCCCACCAGACCCTAGTCACAGCGGGTAAGGACCCGGTAGTGCCCGCCATTTCCCAGGTGGCCCCGGGCGGCGGGAAGTATTCCTTGCGGCTGGGCAACCGGGCCAACGGGGCGGGCACGGAAATGATCGCCAAAACCTTTACCGTTACCGCCGCCCAGACGGTGTTTGCCTTCCAGTATGCCCTGGTGTTCCAGGACCCCGGCCACACCCCGGCCGACCAGCCCGCCTTCAGCGTGCGGGCCTTTGACTGCGCCACCGGCCAGGAACTGCAGGGCATATGCGACCTGGGCAACGGCTCGAACAAGGCCGTATCGGATGCGGACGACCCCTTCTTCGCTTCCATCCCCCGCGACTCCATCGCCTACAAGAACTGGACGCAGGCCCAGGTGAACCTCTCGGCCCATATCGGCAAGAAAGTGACCCTGGTGTTTACCAACAAAGACTGCGGGCAGAGCGGCCACTTCGGCTATACCTACCTCGACAACTTCTGCACCGCCTGTACCATCGGTTGCCGCTATTCCCTTACCCTCGACAGGGGCGCCACCTCGGCCTGCGGCAAAGGAAAAATCTGCTTGAATTATGCCCTGCCCCGCGCCGGCACGGTCAGCGGCACCCTGGTGCTGAAGCTGGCGGTCTACCAGGGAGGGAAACAGGTGGGCGCCGCCCTGTCCAGCCCTGCGCTCTCTTCCGGTACCTCGTATTGCTTTACCGTCGACCCGGCCACCCTGGGCCTCAACCGGGCGCTGGAGGGCTTCGACTACGTGGTGACCGGCCTCTTTACCCTGAGGGGTTACAACCTCTCTCCCATCATCGTGGGCCAGATCCCGGAAGGACAGGCGCCGGGCCGCAACAACGACTACCGTACCGCCTGTGTCTGCACCGTGCGGGCGGTCTGCAAAAACGTCCGCTTAAACCTGGTTCGGGGCTTGGCCACCCTCAAGGCGGCCGATGTGGATGGCGGCAGCAGCGCCACCTGCGGCATCCGCTCGATGAGCGTGACGCCGGCCAGCTTTACCTGCAGCCAGGTGGGGAACCATAAAGTGCGGCTGACCGTGACCGCCAACGACGGCAAGACCGCCAGCTGCGATGCCACGGTGACCGTAACCGGCAGCACCCCGGCCTGCACCGGCATCCGGGTCCTGCCGGCCAACAACACCTATACCGGCGGCGTGCCCACGAATATCTACCTGGGCTACGGGCCCCAGAGCGTCACGCTAAGCCCTGTGGTGTCGGGCGCAGCGCCGTTTACCTATTCCTGGACGCCGGCAACGGGCCTCAGCAGCGCTACGGCCGCCCAACCGGTATTTACCCCCCGCAGCGGGGGCGTGTACACCTTCACGGTCCGGGTCGCCAATGCCTTTGGGTGCGCCACCACCTGCCGCATCCAGATCTGCGTGGTGGACATCCGCGATGCAGCCTCCGGCAGCGGGCGGGTATATCTTTGCCACCAGCAGCCGGGCACCAGCCTGAAGCGGACAGTTTCCGTTACCCCGGCCGAAGCCGCTGCCCACCTGTCGGCTCACCCCGGCGACCGCCTGGGCTCCTGCACCAGCCTGCCCTGCTCTTCGCCTCCGCCCACCGTTGGCCCGCAGTATACGTTCCTGGACCGGAAAGCACCCCCTGGCATCCGCCTGTGGCGGCCCTGACACCCAACCGGCCCAACGATTTCCGCAAAAAAGAAGACCCCGCCGAGGCGGGGTTCTTTTTGTGGTCACCCTCCGGAGGCCGGCGGGGAACAGGCCCGGTTTTTATGACCTATATGCTATGGCCCCTAACGATTGTTTACCATGGAAATAGGCATCTACACCTTTGCAGACATCGCCCCCGACCCCGAAACGGGACAAACCCTTTCGCCCTACCAGCGCCTCCGCAACCTGATGGAAGAAGCCGGGCTGGCCGAGCAGGCCGGCCTCGACGTGTTTGCCGTGGGCGAGCACCACCGGCCCGACTACGCCGTTTCGGCCCCGGCCGTGGTGCTGGCCGCCGCCGCCGGGCGAACCACCCGTATTCGCCTGTCGAGCGCCGTTTCCGTGCTCAGCTCCGACGACCCGGTGCGGGTGTTCCAGTCCTTTGCCACGCTGGACCTGCTGTCGGGCGGCCGGGCCGAGATCATGGCGGGGCGGGGCTCGTTTGTGGAATCCTTCCCGCTTTTCGGCTATAACCTGAATGATTATGACGAGCTGTTTGCCGAAAAGCTGGAACTGCTGGTGCGCCTGAACGAAAGTGAGCGGATCAGCTGGAAAGGCAAACTCACCCGGGTCATCAACGACCTGGGCGTTTATCCCCGCCCCTTCCAGCCGCAACTGCCGCTTTGGGTGGCGGTGGGCGGCACCCCCGAATCGGTGGTGCGGGCGGCGCAGTACGGCCTGCCGGTGGCCCTGGCCATCATCGGCGGCATGCCGGCCCGCTTCGCCCCTTATGCCCGCCTGTACCGCGACCATTATGAAAGGGCGGGACACGACCTTGCCCGCCTCCAAATCGGCATCAATTCCCACACCTACCTGGCCGAAACTTCGCAGCAGGCGGCGGATGAATTCTTTCCTTCGTATGCCGAGGTGATGACCCGCCTGGGCAGGGAGCGCGGCTGGCCGCCGGTCAGCCGGGGCCAGTTCGAGGCCGCCCTGGGGCCGCACGGGGCCCTGCTGGTGGGCAGCCCGCAGCAGGTAGTGGACAAGATCCTGCACCAGTACGACCTGTTCGGCCATACCCGCTTCCTGGCGCAAATGAGCCTGGGCGCCATGCCGCACGATAAGGTTTTAAAAGCGATCGAATTGCTGGGAACGAAGGTGGCGCCGGAGGTGCGGAAGTATACGAACGCGTCTTCGGGGATGACGCAAAGCAGCCAGCTCCGGGGCTGATTACCCCCTTTTGCCGGTACGACGTTTCGGCTGACTCCGGACGGCATCCAGGTCCTGTTCCTCATCCACTTCCTCGTCCGCATTTTTATATCCCGACGCGGGGTCTTCGGCAATACGTTCCCAGTAGTCGTCACCCAGGGTTTCGCGGCCGGTGGCCTTATCACGGCCCAGGAAGGCGCTTTCCCCCGTACGCTGCTGACGGCCCGCGGCCTTTTCGGAATGGGCGCCGGCGAGCCGGCTGCCTGCTTGATTTTTTCGGTCCATAAACGATAGTTTATTGTTCATCAGTAATATACGCAGTTCGCGGGTAAAAAACGAATCCGCCCGGTATGGGGAACGGCCGTGGCATCAATTTAGCAGCCATACCCGGAACAAGGCACAAGGCCCCCCTAACCATTTACCTGAAAAGAATCAAGCTCATGGAACAACTCAAGGATCTCGAGCAGAAAGCCCGTCTGCTGCGGAAGTGGTGCCTCCTCTCCACCACCGAAGCCGGCTCGGGCCACCCTACCTCCTGCCTGTCGGCAGCAGACCTGGCAACCGTGCTGTTTGACCGGCATTTTACCTGCGACCTTTCCAATCCCCTGAACCTGTACAACGACCGGCTGGTGCTGTCCAAAGGCCATGCCGCCCCCCTGCTGTACGCCCTGTACAGCCTGGCCGGCGCCTACCCGCCGGAAGAACTGAAAACCCTCCGCCGGTTCGGCAGCCGCTTCGAAGGCCACCCTACCCCCAAATTTCCCTTTGCCGAAGCCGCCACCGGCTCCCTGGGCCAGGGCCTGTCGGTCGGCGCCGGCCTGGCCCTGGTGGCCAAGCGCCAGGGACTGCCCTTTAAAACCTTCGTGCTCACCGGCGATGGCGAACTGGCCGAAGGCCAGGTATGGGAAGCCGCCAATTTCGCCGCCCATGAAGGTCTCGACAACCTGGTGGCCCTCCTCGACATCAACCGCCTGGCCCAGAGCAGCGACACCATGTTCGGCCACCAGGTGGACCAGTACGTCCGCCGCTTCTCGGCCTTCGGCTTTGAAGTGATCTCCCTCGACGGCCACGACCTGCGCCCGATCGACGAGGCGCTCGACTGGGCCACCAAGAACGACAATGGCAAGCCCACCGTTATCGTGGCCAAAACCTTTAAAGGCAAAGGCGTTTCCTTTATCGAGAATAAAGGCGGTTGGCACGGCAAGGCCCTCAGCCGCGAAGAGCTGGAAAAAGCCCTGGCCGAGCTGGGCCCGGTCGACGACAGCCTGCGCTTCCACCTGAAGCCCCCGGCCGCCAGCCTGCTGGCCGAATGCCCGGGCTGCCAGACCGACCTGGAAGGCGCTTTTGAAAAAGGAAAAGAGTACGCCACCCGCGAGGTATTCGGGCAGGCGCTGGTGCAGCTGGGAGAAAAGAACAAAGACCTTTATACCCTCGACGCCGATGTAAAGAACTCCACCTTCACCGAGAACTTTAAGAATAACTTCCCCGCCCGCTTTGTGGAATGCTATATAGCCGAGCAGAACATGGTCTCGGTGGCGGCCGGCCTCTCCAGGCTGGGCAAGGTGCCCTTTGTGGCCACCTTCGCCGCCTTCCTTACCCGGGCTGCCGACCAAATCCGCATGGCCCGGGTATCGGAAGCCAACATCAAGTTCATCGGCTCGCACGTGGGCGTTTCCATCGGCGAAGACGGTCCCTCGCAAATGGGGCTGGAAGACATCGCCCTGTTCGGCGCCCTGCCCGGCAGCGTGGTGCTGCAGCCCGCCGATGCCGCCTCCACCGTGAAGCTGGTAGGACAGATGGCCGCCCACACGGGAATCACCTATATGCGCACCCTGCGCCCGAAGACCCCCCTGTTGTACGGGCCGGAAGACACCTTCCCGATCGGCGGCTCGAAGGTGCTGCGGCAGTCGGCCGGCGACCTGCTGACGGTGGCCGCTTCGGGCATCACGGTATTTGAAGCCCTGAAGGCCGCCGAAGCACTGGAAAAAGAGCAGATCGCCATCCGCGTCGTGGATTGTTATTCCATCCATCCCCTGGACGAGGAGACCCTGAAGCGCTGCCTGCAGGAAACGGAAAAAAAGCTGCTGATCACGGTAGAAGATCATTTCGAGCATGGGGGACTGGGCGATTTCGTGGCGTCTGCCCTGGCGGGAGAAGGGGCCCAGGTGGTAAAAATGGCGGTGAAGGAGATCTCGCAGTCGGGAACGAAGGACCAGTTGCTGGAAGCCGCCGGTATCAGCGCCGCCCGTATCGTGGCGAAGGTGAAGGAGTTTACCAGTTCGCGGGTTCACGAGCTGACGAGTTAGGGACCGGAAATAAAACACCCTGGAATGTTTTAAGGGTCCTGATCCCATCAGGGCTTTTCTCAAAAGGTTCCAGGGTGTTTCTTTCCAAATGAGGGTGTTATCAGGCGCCCTTCTGGTGACCGCGGTTGTTGGTATCCTTACTGCCACCCGAGGCGGTTTTACGGCCTTCGCTGGAGGTGCGGTCGGTATCGCCCCTGCGGTTTTTATTTTCGGTTTGCTGCGTCGTATCGCTCACCTGCTTTTTCGAGGGATTCCTGGGATTGTTTTGTGCCATAACCAATTTTTTTAAATGAAAAATTCACGGGCTCCTGCCGGCTAACGGTTACCGCCATGCGTGCCCTTTTCTTTTTTAGGGGCATTGCTGCCGTAGCCGGGTGTGTCTTCCTTCTTTACCAGCTTTTCACCGCGCTGGCCGGAGGTTTGCTGTCCGCTGCCCTGCCCGGTAAGGTTGCCGGGATTGCCGCCTCCACGGTCCTGGTTTTTCCTGGTGATTTCTGCCATAACAATTGATTTATAGCGGTACTTCCGAAAATATAGTGCCAACCGGAGCGACGGAGCGGCGGCAGGGCCGCAAAATTTTACCGCCGGCGGCGCTTGTTGCGGCCCTCCTCTTCGCCGGCGCCCAGGGCGATGTTGGTGGTTACCGGCTGGGGCAGGGTTTGTACCGAGGCAAAGGGCACGCGGATCATCTTGCCGTCGGGCAGTTCGGCAATATAGCCGGCAGCCGTTACCGCCACCGGCACCAGCAGGGTATTTACCTTGGCCACGGTGCTGGCGCCGCCGGTGACCTTCGTCAGGCGTAAATAGTGGGACAGGTCCCGCTCCGGCACATTGGGCGCGGTTTTTACCGCCGGGTTCACGAACGGAAACGGATCGATAGGGCCGGCAGGGGTATAGACGCCGAAATGCAGGTGCGAGGGCGTGGTCCGGGCATTCCCGGTATTGCCAACCAGGCCTACGATCTCGCCTTTCTTCACCTGCTGTCCTTCGCGCACCAGCTGCTTGTCGAGGTGGGCATAGTAGAGAAAGATATTTTTTTCGGGGATCTTCAGCCAAACCACCTTGCCGCCCAGGCCGCCTTCCTTGACGCCGGTAATGACGCCATCGGCAATGGCCGGGCAGGGTGTCAGCCGCGGGGCAAAAATGTCGATGCCCTCGTGGCTCCGTTTGCCGCCGCCGCGCCTCGCGCCCCAGAACGAGCCGGTTTTGGCCTTGTTGCCCGAAACGGGGAAGGCCAGGGAGGGCCCTACCGCAATGGACAGGCTGTACGCGCCCGAGCGCAGCAGCTGCGGCTGCAGGCGCAGCAGGTACGTGCCTGCTTCGGCTATGTCTACGCTGAACAGCGAAGCCGCCGTATCGGCCGAAAATACCAGGGAGGATTCGGTTCCCTTCAGCCGGAACAGGTCGGCAAACAGGGTAAAGGGGGCGTAGGCTTTCCGCGAAACGGTAAACGTCAGGCGCTCGCCGGGGCGGGCCTGGAACTTCAGGCCGAGGGCACGGGACTTGTCGGGCCCGAAATAGCCGTTATGCCGGTAAGGAAGTTCCACCGCCAGGGGATCGAGCAGGGCGGCCTTGGAAGCGGCCTTCCACTGGCGACCCGCCGGGGTTTCCTCCAGGTCGGTCCGGTCCAGTTTGTCGGCGTATTCTTCGTGCGGTGTTTTTTTCTTAAAGATCCCGGAAATGGTGCTGCAGCCGGATACGGCAACGGTCAGAAGGAGGGCGGCAATAATATTTTTCATAGTCTGTAGGGCCATTAGCAAAAAAAAAGCCGGAAAAGCTGGTAATTGGTTAAAGAAGCAAAAACGACAGGTCCTCCCCCGGTAGTATGTCGCGGCGCAGAGGTTTTGCGGCGGCCCCGCTTTGAAACAGGGCGGCACAAACCCCGCCCGCATACCAGAGTCGCCCGTGCTGCAGCCGCAATGCCGTGCCTTCGGGCAGGCCTACCACGGGTATGCCGGGGTTCAGCAACAGGAACTCCTCCAGGCGCATGTCGCGGGTTTCGCCGTGGAATCCTTCGGTCTTCAGGTTCAGGTAGTGCGGATTGATCTGGAAGGGGAAAAAGCCCAGGGAGGTAAAGCTGGGGGGCTGGATGATGGGCATGTCGTTGGTGGTGGCGATGCTGCGCCCGGCCAGGTTGGCGCCTGCGCTCCAGCCAATATAGGGGCAGCCCTGCGCCACCTTTTGGCGGATAGCGTCCAGCAGCTGCAGGCGGTACAGGTCGTGCAGCAGCTTGAAGGTATTGCCGCCGCCCACCAGAATGGCCGCCGCCTGTTGCAGCGCGCCTTCGGCCTCGTTTTCTGAAACTACCTGTATCCGTGCCGCCAGGGAAGGCAGGGCCTCCCGCACCCGGTCGGCATACCGGGTGTACTCCCGGTCCGCTGCGGCAAAGGGGATAAAGGCCACCGGGCCATCGGTCGCCCCGAGGACTTCTTCCACCAGGGGGGCGGCGGTTTCCAGGTAAGCGCCGTTGCCGGCACGCGAGCTGCTCAGGGCTAAGATCTCCATCATCGGTTTTGGCGCCAATGTACAAAGAGAAAAACTGGAGGAGCGGAAAAGTTAAAGGGCCCCTTTTGGGAGCCCTTTGGAGGATAGTAAAGGTGGGGCAGTTGCCCGGCGCTTTCTATTTTACTTATTGCCACCCGAAGGCGGGTTTTTCTTCATGGGTTGCTGACCCGGCTGCAGGTTTTCTTTTTGCGGGTGGATCATCGGCTGGTCCATGTTACCCTGCTGTTGTACGCCCGGGGTCACCTGTCCTTCGCCCATGGTGCCCGGCAGGGCCAGGTCGCTGTTCCACATTTCGCGGTAGATCTTCCATTGACCCTTTTCCAGTTTCCATACGTTCATGTACTTGCCGTTGTCGGTCACCTGTCCGCCGGTACCGGTCAGCTGGTAGGTACCCGTTTCCACCACCAGTTCGGGACCGCCCACGGTTTCAAGGGGATTCAGGGTCAGTTTGTTGGATCCCATCTGGGGCATGGCCACGGCGATATGGCCGATGGTGCTGGCTTCACCCGAGGCCATGTTGGGCGGGTAGACGCGGGCTTCGCTGTGGTAGTAGCGGAGCATCGCCACGGAGTCGGCGCGGCTGAAATCTTCCGCATAGGCCTTGCTCCGGGAGAGCACTTCCTGCCGTACCAGATCGAGGCTGAAGGCGGCTTTGGCGGCATGGGCGCCCTCGCCCTTCAACTGGCCCTTGGCCTTGATCTTGCCCGGTTCGCTCTTCAATTCCGTTTCGCCCCTTAATTTGGGAAGCTTTTCGGTCTCTCCTTTTACTTTTACTTCTTTTTCGCCCGGTTTTGCTTTTACCTTGGTTTCCTGGGCATTGCCCCTGATGCCCGCATTTACCAGAAAGAACGTGAGGAAGGCAATCACGATTTTTTTCATATAATCAGGTTTTAGTGATGAAGGGAAGGGGAGCTGCGGAAGGGCCGCCTGCTGCCCGGGACCGGGAATGCGGGAAGGGAGGAAGTGCCTCCGCAGGCGGGAAGGCCTGCCGGATGCGCTGTTTACCTGGAGAAGCGGGAGGGTCATGGTTACCGGTTTAAAGGTTAGCGGCCTTACGGGCACCCGGTCCACAAAGTACAGGTTAGCGTGGTTTTTCAGGTTGGAACCAACCTTTAAGGTAAGAAAAAAACCGGTTCGCGGGGTCAACGGGATTCAAAAACCTTGGGGAAAAGAAAAAGGCCGCAGCGGTTTACTGCGCCTTTTCGGGAGAAGGCACAACGGGCATTCCTGGGCAGCGCAGGAGCTTCCCTCCTGCCCCGGGGTCCTGTATCCTTTATTTCTGCACGTGCTGGTTGAGGATCTTCGCCAGCTCGAACATGGAGATCTGGTTTTTGCCTCCGAAGATCTCGCGCAGGGTGTCATCGGCATTGATCATGCGCCGGTTGGCCTGGTCCTGGAGGCCTTTTTTCCGGATATAGTCCCACATCTTGCTGACGATCTCCGTACGCGGCATGGGCTTTTCTCCCACCACGCGGGCCAGGACGGCGCTAACGGTTACCGGGGTCATTAAAGCGGTGTTGACCCTTCTGGCCGTTTTACGGGCGGCTTTTTTCGGCGCCGCTTTTTTGGCGGCCTTGGGGGCGGCTTTTGCAACCGCTTTCTTCGGAGCCGCTTTTTTAGGCGCTGCCTTTTTGGGGGCCGCTTTTTTCACCGCTGCCTTTTTGGGAGCAGCCTTTTTAACGCTTGCTTTTGAGGGCGCGGCTTTTTTGGCCGCCTTCTTCGGCGCTGCCTTTTTTACTGCTTTTGCCATAATGGTTCTGAATTTAAGGGTTAATAGTAAATACAGTCCCTCTGTAGCGAAGGGGGTTGCTGTAAAATAGTTTTCGCAAGCAAATAGTTTGCCGCACGTAGGAAAAAAGGGCTATTTTCCCTCTGAAAAGGGCCATTATCCCCTGCTGGTGGAAAAGAAGTTGCCCCGGAGGGCTCCAATTTGGACTAGTAATTGCTTTTGGGCAGGGACAACACCCGTTTTTAATCACTAAAAAGAGAGACTATGAAGAACATATTTCTGGCCATAGGAGCTGCCGCCCTGGTGGTGGCCTCCTGCCACAGCAACCCGGAGACCCCGCAGGCGGCCGCCGACACGGTAACAACTGATACCGCCGGGCTGGCAGCCTTCCAGGCCTTTAAAGCCCAGCAGGAAAAAGATTCCCTGCAAAAAGTACAGGATTCCATTACCCGTGCCAACCGCCCGCTGGCAGCCAAGCCGAAGCCGGCCCGGCACCAGGCGGCGGCTTCCACTGCCGTCCGCAGCAGTTCCGGCAATGACAATACTGCTTCCGAATCCATTTCTTCCGAATCGGCCAACACCGCGGAACGCAAAAAAGGCTGGAGCAAAACCGCCAAAGGCGCCGTGATCGGCGGCGTGGTGGGGGCCGGAGCCGGGGCCGTGATCAATAAAAAGAACCGGACGAAGGGTGCCATCATCGGCGGCGCCGCAGGTGCCGGGGCCGGCGCCATCATCGGCCACGACCAGGACAAGAAGGACGGGCGCCACTAATAACCGTCATTGGAAATTGGACAATAGACAATGGGCAACCCTGCCTTCCAATCGGTCGAAACCGGTTAGAGGTTCCAGGGTTTGCCCACTTCTTCTACCTGGCCGGGCGCCAGGCGGGTGAGCTTCAGGGTACCGATGGCTACCCGTACCAGCCGCAGCGTGGGAAAGCCCACCTGGGCCGTCATCTTCCGGATCTGGCGGTTCTTGCCCTCCACGATGGTGATCTCGATCCAGGAAGTAGGCTTTTCTTTCCGGTAGCGGATGGGCGGGTTACGTTCCGGCAGGTGGCCCGGCGGGTCGATGCGGCGAACCCGGGCCGGCAGGGTGGTATAAGCGCTGCCGCCCACGTTGATCGTCACGCCTTTGCTCAACTGCCCCACCGCCTGCGGGCTGATCTCCCCTTCCAGCTGGGCATAGTAGGTTTTTGGCGTCTCCGTCTGCGGTTTCAGGTATTTTGTTTTCAGTTGGTTATCGTTGGTGAGCAGCAGCAGTCCTTCACTGTCCTTATCGAGCCGCCCTACGGGATACACGTCCGGGGGGAAGGGATAATCCAGGTCTTTCAGGGTAACGTCGCCGGCCTGCTCGGCGGTGAACTGGCAGAGCATCATGTAGGGCTTGTACACGGTAAAATAACGGTAGTGGGCGGTGCGCCGGGAGGCTTCGTTCAATCGGGATCTCATGGTGATGGGCCGGGCCGATTGCCGAACGGCTGCCGGGGACGGCAATAATAAGGAAATCCGGGGCCTTTCCGGCATGTTATTCGTTGCCCCTGAAGAAAACAAGGACCATGGAAGTAAAAAGACAGGATGATACCCGCAACCGCCCGGAAGGCGAACGTACCCTCAACGCGCCCTTTGTGCCCATCGACCTACCCCAATTTATCGAACAGATCCGGAACGAAAAAAACTGGAAGGAACGCGACCATACCGCCATTACCGTTTTTAAGAACAGGCTGCTGACCGTGGTGCTGGTAGCCATGCATCCCGGGGCCGAGATCCATACCCAACGCCCCGAGCATTTATGGAATGTGCAGGTGCTGGAAGGCAGTGTGCGCCTGGCCGTTAATGGCGACGAGGTGCGGCTGCTGAATGGCGGGATGGCCGTGGTGAATGCCGGAATCAAGTACAGCCTGCAGGCAACGGAGGAATCCTTGCTGCTGCTGACCGTTGCCGGCGAGGAAGCCGAAGGGGATAACCCGAACGAAGCCTGAAAAAAATAGCCCGTAGAACAGGCACCCCACCGGGCGCCTGTTCCCGTTTATAAAAAAGCAACGATATGGAACAGGAAAATAAAGCGGCCCTGCCGGATCAACAGCCTCCGGCCCCTTCGGGAAACAGCAGCAACCCGCCACCGCGGGAGGAAGGGCTCCCGCCCTCCGGCGCCAGCCAGCTGCTGGAGGAACAAGCGGAAAAGTACCTGCGCGAAGCAGGGAACATTGAAGACCTGCCCGATGCCAGGGATCAGCAGGAAGCGGATGCCCTGATCCGGGAAAAAAGCGAACCGCCACCCCCGGGAAAATAAGGAACGTAGCGTACAAACAGCCAACGAAAAAAAGGGTTGAAGAAACTGCTGTCTTCAACCCTTTGCCTGTATATTATTTTTTTTTGCCTGCCGGAAGGGACTCTTAATTGAGCAGGGACTTGATGGAGGTGTACAACTGGTCCTTGGTAAACGGCTTGTTTAAGAACAGTTCGGCTCCATTTTCGATGGCCACGTCCTGGACGGAGCCGTCGAAGCCCGAGATCATGATGATCTTTACGGCAGGATAATTCTTTTTGATGAAGGCGATAAAATCAACGCCGAAGCCGTCAGGCAGCTTGTTATCGAGCAATACGACGGAGGGTTGCTCCTTTTTCAGGTATTCCTCGGCCGCGGCCAGGCTTTTCACATGATCGAGTTCCATTTCCTTGCCGTTGAGCAGGATGTTCAGCAGCAGGCACATATCGCCTTCGTCTTCAATGATCAAAACTTTTTTGGTTTTTACATTTTCCATGGCAGTCTGGGGCATAATTTCTTTTTTAACGTTTATCAATTCGGTTTCGGAAATTGTTCCGGGTGGATTGAGGATCGCTCAGGGTCCGTTGGTTATGGTATCTCTTTTTCTAAAACCATTCCAAAAATTTTTGGGGAAAAGTGTAGAATATACATTTTTTATTTTTTCATGGGTTACGGGCCACCTGGAGCGGGCCGGCGGGGTGTTTCCTATATTTGACAAAACGGGTAAACATGGAACAGGTGATTGCAGGCGGCTTCGATGAATTCGGGTTTCCCTTCCTGGAGCTGCAGGTGCGGCATCAGAAAAAGGGGCTGTCGGCCGATGCCCGGGCGATCCTGGATACCGGGGCGGCACACTGCCTTGTCCGGGAGGAAATCGCCTTTAAATTAGGGCTGGAGGAGCTGCGGGAGGCCGATTACCGGCACCCGGTCTTCGGCAAACTGCTGCTGAAGGAATACCTGATGGACCTGGGCTTCGGCAACGGCCTGGTCATCGAGGGCATCCGGGCCGGCACCCTGCTCGACCCTCATTACCCCGCCGACGTGGTGATTGGCGTGGAGGTATTGCGGCACTGCCGGCTGTCGTACGACGGCCCCGCCCAAACCTTCCAGCTGGTGCTGGACCTGTAAAAAAATCTACCCAATTGTTGAGCTTACATTCCCCACTTTTTCAAAAGGCAGGGTCAGGGACCATTGACCAATGACTATTGACCAATGTTGCCTTAGGCAGGCGACACAAAAACCGTATCCCCCTTGCGCAGGGCGCCGTTGGCGTGGTTTACAATGATGGGCGTTCCGGAAATGCTGATTTCCACTTCGTCATAGCTGCCCATAAAGCTTACTTTTTTCACTTCACCGGCCAGGCCCCGGCCGGCATCGGGCACCAGGGTAAAATGGGCCGGGCGGGCAAAGCGGCCCAGGGCGCTGCCTCCTGCCCCGGGCAGGGCCGAAAAGGCCTGTGCCAGCCCCGAAGGAATGGAGCTGTATTTGCCAAAAAGAGCGGCGGCATGTTCATTCACCGGCTGGCGGTACACGTCGGCCGGGGCGCCCTGCTGGATCAGCCGTCCCTCCTGCAGCACCAGGATCCGGTCGGCCCAGGAAAGGATATCGGCCGGATCGTGCGACACCATCAGGCAGGTGATCTTCAGGCGGTCGCCGATGTCTTCGATCACCGACTGGAGCAGCCCGGTATGGATGGCATCGAGGTTGGAATAAGGTTCGTCGAGCAGCAGCAGCCGCGGAGCGGATACCAGCAGGCGGGCCAGGGAAATGCGCTGGCGCTCGCCCCCCGACAGCTGGTGGGTCCAGCGTTTCAGCAGGTGACCGATCCGGCAGATCTCGTATACCCTATGGGCCTCTCCTTCCGGCAGGCGGTTCGACATCTCCAGCAGTTCCTCCACCCGGTAGTTGTTGCGCAGCTCGAAATGCTGCGACAGGTAGGCGATGCTGCGAAAGCCGGGGATCAGCTTTTCTTCCGGCCCCGGCACCCGCAGGCCGGTAAAATAGACGTCGCCTGCAGCGGGCTGCACCAGCCCGGCAACGATCTTCAGCAGGGTGCTTTTGCCCGAGCCGGTAGCGCCGGCAATGGCCAGCTTCTGAAACTCCTCCAGCCTGAAGCTGACATCATGGAGCGTATATACTCCTTCTTCCTGCCGGGAAACCCCAGACACTTCTAAAAAACTCATAGCGCAGTAAAAAATGTAAAATGTTGAATGTAAAATTTAAAATGTAAAATATGGATGAATGCATTTGTAAATCAAGGGCGGCGTTCTGCCTTTATTTTACATTTTACATTCTCTATTTTACATTTTACATTTCCACGAACTCCCAGGCGCTGCGGTAGGCGTCGCGTTCCTGGGCGTAGGCGATAAAGCCTTCGTAAAAGGGCAGCTGCGACAGGGTGGCGCTGTCCCCTACCACCACCAGCTTTTTCTTAGCACGCGTCATGGCCACGTTCATCCGGCGGATGTCGGACAAAAAGCCGATCACGCTGTCGCTGTTGCTGCGGGTCATGCTGATGTACACGATGTCGCGTTCCTGGCCCTGGAAGCTGTCGATGGTGTTGACGGAAAGCTTGTCGCCCCACCGCTGCACGAAGGGCGCGTCGCGCAGCTGCTCCTTCAGCACTTCCACCTGGTGCTTGTAGGGCGAGATCACCGCTATGTCGGGCAAGGTTTTTTCACCGGGCGCTTCCTCGAGCTGCTGCACCAGGGCGGCCAGGTGGCGGCCCAAAAAGGCGGCTTCCTCGGCATTGCTGATGCTGGTGCCTTCGGTCTTTTCCTCGAAACCGCAGCCGGCGGTATCGATAAATTCCAGGGGGGAGTCGCCGGCAAACAGCAGGCGCTGCCCCACCGAGGGATGGGCCTTCAGCTGGTTGTCGTAAAACACCGAAGAAGAATAGCTCATGATGGCCTCGTGCATGCGGTACTGCTCTTCCAGCAGCACGACGGCCTCGGGGTGCAGGGCCACGCATTTTTCCAACAACGTGGTGCTCAGGCCTCCGCGGGCCGCATCCTCCGATTTGACGGTGGGGGGCAGCTGGCAGTGGTCGCCGGCCAGCACCACTTTTTTGGCTTTCAGCACGGGGATCCAGCAGGCGGGCTCCAGGGCCTGGCCCGCCTCGTCGATCACCACGGTAGTGTACTTCAGGTGGCGCACGGTATAATGATTAGCGCCCACCAGGGTGGCGGTGATCACCTGGGCTTTCGACAGCAGGTCGCTGGTGATGTATTGTTCGTTCTGCTCCACCTGGGCGGCTATGCTGCGGGCTTCGGCAAAGAGGGCCTTGCGCTGCTCGCGTTCGGCCTTACCGAAATTTCTTTTGTATTTATGGGCCATGTCGCGGAATTCGGAGGCCTGCTTTTTCAGGCGCTTGATTTCCTTCATGGCGGGATGGGCGGCCATTTTGCTGTCGAGGGTCAGGGCCGAAAGGCGTTCGGACACCCGGGCCGGGTTGCCCACCCGCACCACGTTCAGGCCTTGCTCGGACAGCCGCTCGCTGAGCAGGTCCACGGCCGCGTTACTGGGCGCTACCACCAGCACCTGCCCTTCAGGGGCCAGGGCCTTGATGGCCTGCACCAGGGTGGTGGTCTTGCCGGTGCCCGGAGGGCCGTGGACGATGGCCAGCTCGTTGGCGCTGATAATTTTTTGGACGGCGGCCTGCTGTACGGGGTTCAGCGCGGGCAGCGAAAGAGGGGCCGTTCCGGTATAAAAAGTAGGCTTTTTGGAGCCGGTGAGGATCCGTACCAGGTCGCCTTCCCCCCTTTTCTCGGCGCGCAGGGCGGCCTCTTTGAGGGCGGTTTCCATTTCGGAATAACTGTTGTCGTCAAAAACGGCATCGATCCCCAGCTTGCCGTTGCGCGCCCATTCGGGCAGTTCGTCGGTACGCAGGGTAATTTTGAGGCGGTGGGTGTTGATATGGGTGATGGTGCCCTCGAGGCGGTCGGTTTTGGGATCGTGGTTGGAAAAAAGGGCGGCGGACATGCCGAAGCGCAACTGGTGAAGGATATCCTGGTGGGTGGTGCGTTCCACTTCCACCACCAGGTAGTCGCCCCGGGTGATTTCCGTATCCCGGATAGCGATGGGGTACCAGGTCATGCCGGCTTCCCGTCGTTCGGGCACGGGCACGTTTTCCATCATTTCGCGGTAGGACCGGCGGTCTTCCTCTTTCTCCTGTTGCAGCAAGTCGCGCAGCGGCTTGAAATAATCCATCCCGTAAAGATACAGGGCCCGTTTTTATCCTTTCCTTAGGAATCTGATAAAGTTTGGGGCGGAAGGCGCCTAGCGAAAAGAACCAGGCAATCCATATATGTTAGAGACATAAGGAAAAAGAGATATCTTTATCGCCACGTGCAGGACAACGTTTTCCTGCAGGCAACCAAAACGCATCATGAGAAATACCGTACTTTGTGGGGTCCTTATTATTATTTCTTTCCTTTCCTGCTCCAAAGGTAATAGCGAATCGGAAACCTCCTCCGGAACCGAACAAAAGAAATACGCGCTTTCCTCCTTTTCCGTTACCGTCCTGGACCGCTCCCCGGGAACGGTTATCCTCCAATGGTCACCAGCCGAAAACCGCAACAATGCCGATACGGTAAAGTATGCGATTCTACTGAACAACCGCAAGCTGGACTCCGGCCTGGTACGGACGATCGACACCCTGTACCGGCTATCGCCGGACAGCGTCTATACGGGCAAAGTAATGGCGTATACCCAACGCGGCGACACGGCCTCCGCCCCCTTTTCCCTGCGTACGGCAAGAGGCTACGTTCTTATTTCCAGCAACGAAGGCAGCCTGAAATGTTTTGAAGCATATACGGGGGCGAAAGTATGGAGCTTTCCCAAAGTATATGCGGCCAGCGGCTCAGGTCCGATCATCAGTAACGATACGGTCTTTGCCCTCAATAGCCAGGATGAAATAAGGGCTATGGAGGCCTCCACCGGAAAGCTGCTGTGGAGCCGCCCCGGGGCAGGGATTTCCAGCCTGCTTTCTTACCACCAAGGGATCCTTTACGCACGGAAGCAGGACAGCTATACCGCCGTGGACAGCAAAACCGGGCAGCCCCTACGCACTTACCCCCTTACGCCGCATTTTTATACCCGTCCCGTCATTGCGGGTAACCGCGTTTTTTTTGGCTCCACCTACAGCGCCGGCACTTTTTACGCTTATGACCTTGACGGCACGCTCCTGTGGAAGGTAGAAAACCTGAACATGATTTGTAACCGCCCCTTATTAGTGAAGGAGGCGGTGATCCTTACTGCCGGCGGCAAGATCATGGCCTTTTCCCAGGCCAGCGGCACCTTGCTCTGGCAACAGAACCTGTCGACGCCTTCGCTGACCATGTCGCCGGTGTATTACGAAGGGAATATCCTGGTTTTTGCAGAAGGCTTGGGCCTTTGCGCCCTAAATCCCGTCAATGGATTCCTGGTCTGGAGCAGCAATGTGGGCTTCTCCATCGCCAGCCATGCACTTCCGGCTTTCGGAAACGGGCTGATTTATACCTGCAGGAACACCGGTCTCAATGACGGGATTAACGTCGTTGCCGTGGATGGCAAGACCGGCCAGCAGGTATGGAACCGAGAAATCTCTTGGATAAAACATGTGGACCAGATGATTTTTTTCAACAACAGGCTGATGCTAAAATCGTATTACGAAATGTATACGCTCAATGCGCTCAACGGCAACTTTACCTATAACACCACGGGTATTTCCAACGTCGACCTTATTAACTACTTTACCATTTTTTTCGAGGGCAGGCCCTACACGCTGTCCGAGAGCGCCCAATTCCAGCCCGAATAAATAGCCCGCTGCCTCCCCATTAACTGACCCGCTTGCGGGTCAAAGGCGCTACCGGCCGGGACCTACAACTGGATGGTTAATTTCCGGCCGGAATTAGCTACGATCAGCTTTAGTTTTAGCGTTTCGTCCTGCTGCACGTATACCGTTACAGGCAGTTTCTGTCCGGTAGAGAACCGGAATTCGCCCCGCTCGTTAGTGAGGGCCTCCTCCTCGCCCTTTACCGTGTACAGGTACACATTTGCGGCTGGCTTTCCCGAGGCTTTATAGGTGACCACGCCTTCGAGCGTGGTTTGCTCGGAGGGCACGGAAAAAAACGGGGTGGCCGTCAGGGAAGTAAACAGGATCAGGCTCGAAAGGCGGTCAGGTATCAGCATAAGAACATTTTTGGGAAAAAGAGATGGGCTTGTCCAAAGTTCCGGATGCCGTCCGCGCCCGGGCGGGACCGGCATCCGAAATTACAGCATCCCTTTTGTTTTTCCGCAGTTTTCGCGGTGATTATTGGGGATTGCCCCAGGGCTCTTAGTATACGGGCTGCGCCTGCACTTCAGCGGCGATCTTATGGATGTCGAGGGAATGGTCGAAGCAGAAAACAAAGCAGTAGAGCATGACGTCATCGAGGTAGGCGGCTTCACCCGGCGTAAAGAGCAGTTTGCCCTGGGCGTCCGTCATCTGCGAGAGGTCGTCCTCGGGCAGGAACGGCCTTTTATAGCGCTTATGGATGTAGGCGAAAAACTTCTTGATGGAATCTTCGGTTGTTATTGTATGGGTTTTCATGATGTTTTTTGTGAGAGGGATCTGTTAATGAATATTGTGCCAGGTCTGTGATGCGGGTTACTGAATACCCTATTGCAGATTAAAATGCAGCTGGTTCCGCTACTACCTGGGGTCGTTCCTTTGGGGCTTTGACGGTCGGGTCGGCTTCGGGTGCCCGCAGGGGCGCTTCGTCTTCCCTGACTGCCGGTCCGCCGGCCGAGAGTTCGCTGCCGGGAACTTTTGATTTCAGCAGGGGCCACAGCAGCTGGGCGTACCATTGGTCGCCTTCATAATGGCTGATGCCGTAGGATTGGGGATATTTGCGGCTGATGAGGGCGGTATCGAAAATGATATCCCAGATAAAGAACATGTTGCCGAAATTTCCTTTATAAAAGCCCACCCCGTCATCGGCGGTATCGGCATGGTGGGCATGGTGCGTGGCCGGCGTGGAAATGGTCCGTTCCAGTACCCAGGCTATGGGATGCAGCCACTTGTATTGGTAAAAAGGCCGGTCCCAGGGAATGCTGGAGTGTGCCAGCTTGGTGATCAGCGATTTGATGCCTTTCACGAACAGGGCCGGGTAACCCAGGCCCAGGTATACCAGCAGGGTGGTCAGGTAGGTCTGGGAAAAGAACAGGGTGTAGATAATGTTCTGCCGGCTGGCCATGGCCATGCCCATATAAGGAGCCGAGTGGTGGGTGCGGTGGAAGCGCCACAGCCAGGGCACCTGGTGGTGCAGGCGGTGGTACCAGTACTGGGTCAGGTCGTCGTAGATGGCGATGATGAGGGCGCCCCAGATAAAGGGAATCCAGTCGAACTGGTTTTTGGCGCCGGGCAGCAGCTGCGGCAATATCTTCAGCCCGTAATACGCCACCACCGGGCCTACCACCAGCTTGGGCAGGGTGTAGCAGGCAATGTCCAGGAAGCGCTCGTTGCGGCTCCACTTCTTGCCGTACAGGCCCAGGGAAAATTCAAGGATACCGAGAATGAAGGTGAGGGCGGTAAGGCCCCAGCCATTGAGGTTGCGGAAAATTGCTTCAATGAAGTTGATCATGATCCGTTTTTTTTGAGGGGAAGAGGAATTAGCGTTGGTGGTTTTGGGTGGTTGCAGCGGCGGGCTTGCCTGCCTTGATCCAGGGCCGCTGGCCGGTCAGGTAAAAGCTGAGGAACATCAGCAGCAGCGGCAGGGCATAAATGAACAGGCTGAGGGCCGCGTTTCGGGCGATCTTTTTCCGGAGTTCTTTTTCCATAAGGGTTTATTTGTCGGTCCAGTGAGTGAGGGAAGAGTTTTGTGGCTGCGGGCTTAATAATTTGATGGTCAGCTGCAGGCCGCCCCAAAGCAGGAGAGCCGGGACCAGCACGAGAATCACGCCCACGATAATCTTTTTCAGGATCAGGACGCCGTCGGAAAGGGTCATAGTGCTTGTTTTAGGGTAAAAGAATGGCTTTCGGCAACGGGTAACCGAAGCAGGGGCGCAAAGGGGCACTACCCTGCCGGCCGTAACCGGGGAAATTAAAAAAGGTTTTGGGAAATGCGCTGGCTTAACTACAGCAATAACGGGCGGGGACGCAGGACCGGAACGAACAGGGAACCGCTGCGGCCATCGACGGGCCGGGAGTACGCAAAGGCATAATCGAAAACTTTAAGGATGAAAGAATACGTCCTGCCGGCGGTTACAACAGGCTTTAGGGGTTCAGGATATTAGTCCACTGATTTGGTAGACAAATGTAAAAGCATTTGGTGCATCCAACAAAATATTTCTTCATTTTTTTGTTCCGCCCGGCGTAAAACCGCTCCGCCAATTTCGCCGTGGCGAAACCGGAGAGCGGTTTTCACGGCAACCCATAAGGTCCCAACGCCTTTATTAAGGGTTCCGTCGATTCCGGCCCCGGCCCCCTTCCCGCCCACCCTATCTTTGTGGGGCAATCAATTTATTACCGTATCCATTTTACCCGTTTCCCTGGAAAACTCAGGCTTCCCAGCTAACTGCGCTGAACCGTACGGCCTGAACCCTTTGATCCCCTCCCCGGAGGGGATTTTTTTATGCGGCCCTGTCCGTTGCGGGGAAAAGATGCCCCGGGCGTTTGTAGTTTGAAGGATTGGAACTATATTTGTCCACTATTTTAGTAGACTATTACCGGGCAGGTGGCAGGCAGATGATGCACGCCGGCCCACCGGGAGGAACCTTATTGTTTAACCAACAGCATTGTAATGGAAAAAATCTTTTTAAGTGATGCCGGGCCCAAAGTGTCGCCGGCGGTTTACGGCTTTTACCGGTGGTACGACGACGCCGACAATTCTTCCGCCAATATGGAACGGATCATCAACCTCTGCCTGGAACTGGATATCAACACCTTTGACCATGCCGACGTCTACGGCCACTACCAGTGCGAGGAACTGTTTGGCAAAGCCCTGAAGCGCCGCTCCTTCAAGCGGGAGGACGTGGTGCTGTTCACCAAGTGCGGCCTGCTCCACCCCTACCCCTGGCAACCCAACGTACGTGTGAAGCATTACGACCTGTCGGCCCAGCACATTTTAAAAAGCGTGGACACCTCGCTGCGTCGCCTGCGCACCGACTATATCGACATCTTCCTGCTGCACCATTTCGACCCCATCGCCCACCTCGAGGAAACGGCCCTGGCGCTGGAAAAGCTGCGGGAATCGGGAAAAATCAAAAATATCGGGGTGGCCAACTTCTCGGTCTTCCAGCACCAGCTGCTGGCATCGTACCTGAACGTGCCCATCGTGACCAACCATATCGAGCTGAACCTGCTGAACACCTCGGCCCTCGACAACGGCCAGGTGGACTACATCCGCCAACGCTACATGCGCCCGCTGGCCTCCGCCCCGCTGGCCAACGGCAAAATAGCCGAAGGCACGGACGAACAGTCGGTGCAGGTGCGCCGCAAACTCCAGGAGATCGCTCCGAAATACGGGGCCGACATCGAATCCGTGGCCGTGGCCTGGCTGACCAAACTCGGCGCCCTGCCGCTGATCGGCACCCGCAGCGAACAGCGGATCCGCAACATCGCCGCTTCCTTCCGCCTGCAGCTGGACCGGCAGGACTGGTACGAGCTCTATGCCGCTTCGCGCAAGGTGCACACAAAAGAACCCGCGCTGGTATAACCCGGCAACCCGGAAATTAAGGGTATCTACCGGTTGGAAAAATGACTTCCGGCGACAATAAAGGCAGGGGCCGCGAAAGGCCTGATAAAAAAAGAAGGCGGCCCCTTACCTTTACCGCGGCTGATCCAGCCAAATTTAATATTTTATGGAAGCTCATTTTCTCAAGCGCGTTTCTGTAGCGGGTTTATTGATTGCCCTGGGAATTATTTACGGCGACATCGGTACCTCGCCCCTCTATGTGCTCAACGCCATCACCAGCGGAAAAACCATCACCGAAGACCTGGTGGTCGGCGCCTTGTCGCTCATCTTCTGGACCCTGACGCTGCAAACCACCATCAAGTACGTGGTGCTGACCCTGCAGGCCGACAACCGGGGGGAAGGCGGCATCTTTTCCCTTTTTGCCCTGGTACGCCGGCGCCGCAAATGGCTGGTGATCCCCGCCATGATCGGGGGGGCCGCCCTGCTGGCCGACGGCATGATCACCCCGCCCATCTCCGTTACCTCCGCCATCGAAGGTTTAAAGCAGGTGCCGGCCATGGCCGACATCAGCCAGCAGACCATCATGTACATCGTCATTGCCATCATCTCCGCCCTGTTCTTTATCCAGCAGTTCGGCACGGCCTTTATCGGCCGCTTTTTCGGTCCCATCATGACCCTCTGGTTCCTGATGCTGGCCACCCTGGGGGCCATCCACTTTGCCGACGACCTGCACGTGTTCAAAGCACTCAGTCCCTATTACGGCATCAAGCTGCTGCTCACGTATCCCAAAGGCTTCTACATCCTGGGCGGCGTCTTCCTGTGTACCACGGGGGCCGAAGCGCTCTATTCCGACCTGGGCCACTGCGGCAAACTCAATATCCGCTACTCCTGGATCTTCGTCAAGACCTGCCTGATCTTCAACTACCTGGGACAGGGTGCCTGGCTGCTGAGCCACTACAAAGGCCAAACCATCAGCGCCCACCTGATCTCGTCCGGCTTCAACCCTTTTTACGGCGTCATGCCGGGATGGTTCCTCTATTTCGGCATCGCCATCGCCACGGCGGCGGCCATCATCGCTTCGCAGGCCCTGATCTCGGGCTCTTTTACCCTCATCAGTGAGGCCATGCGCCTGAACCTCTGGCCCAAGCTGCGGATCGTATATCCCACCGAAGCCCGCGGCCAACTCTATATTCCCGCCATCAACATGATGCTGTTTGCCGGCTGTATCGGCATCGTGCTGCATTTTAAAAAAGCCGCCAACATGGAAGCGGCCTACGGCCTGGCCATCACGCTCTGCATGATCGCCACCTCTATCCTGTTTGCCAATTTTTTGGTGCTGCGTCGTGTGAAGCCGGCCCTCATCTACCTGTACCTGGCGGTCTACCTGACCATTGAGCTGAGCTTCCTGGGCGCCAACATGGAAAAGTTCCCCCACGGCGGTTACGTGGCCCTGCTGGTAGGCGGCGGCCTGTTTTTGGTGATGTACATCTGGTTTGCCGCCCGTAAGGTGAAGAACCGCTACGTGGAATTCGTGCGCCTGGAACACTACATCCCCATGATCCAGGAGCTGAGCAACGACCGTTCGGTGCCCAAATACGCCACCCACCTGGTGTACCTCACCAGTGCCGACAACCCCAAAGAAATTGAACACAAGATCATCTACTCCATCCTCAACCGCAAACCCAAGCGGGCCGACATTTACTGGTTCGTGCACGTGGATACGCTGGATGATCCCTACACCACGGAATACACGGTGGAGCACATTATTCCCAACGATATCATCCGGGTGGAGTTTCGCCTGGGCTTTCGGGTGCAGCCGCGCATCAACCTGATGTTCCGCAAGGTGGTGGAAGACCTGGTGGCCAACCGCGAGGTGAACATCATCAGCCGCTACGAGAGCCTCGAACGCGGCAACGTGGTGGGTGATTTTTCCTTCGTGGTGATGGGCAAGTACCTCAGCCAGGACAACGACCTGCCGGTCTGGGAGCGCCTGCTGATGAAGGGCCACTTCTGGCTGAAGAAAATAAGCCTGTCGGAAGAAAAAGGATTTGGCCTCGATACCAGCAACGTGATCGTGGAGAAGTTCCCCCTCATCGTGTCGCCGGTGGCCAACCTGAAACTAAAGCGGGTGCATCCGTAAACCTCACCCCGGCCCCCGCTTGCGCGGGCCGGGAGTTTTCCTATTTCGTACTTCCGGCCGAAGGCGATGCCTTCCAGGCTTTCATGCTTTCATTGAGATAAGCGATCATTTGTTCGCGGGTGGTATGCTCCCGCAGCCAGTCATAGGAGGGCCGGTAGCGGTTCATGAACTCCGCCAGGGGTTCACCCTTCAGGCCGGTATACAGCGTCACCATCTGGGGCGGACAGCGGAAATCGATATAGGCCTCCTCTTCCATGCGGTTAAAGCTCTTTTCCGCACGTACTTTATTCTTCGACTTCTTTTTAAAAACCCGGTCCAGGTTAAGCGCCACGCCGAAACCCAGGGAGGGGTCGTGTTTCACCAGGCTGGGCGAACTGCCCCTGGCCTCTTCAAAGGCGGCGCGCCGCTGCAGGCTGTCCATCTGGTATTGCCGATAAGCCGACACGGTGACGCCTTCCAGCATTTTTTCGGATGGCGCCAGGTGAATCTTTACCGTATCCTGGAACAGGACGGAATAGTGCAGCGTATCGAAATGATAGTTCGGCGCCAGGGCATAGATCAGGTCATCGGGTTTTACCCCCAGGCGGAAATAACCGTCCAGGCCGGTACGCACCTTCTGACCGGTCTGCGCATTGTGTAGGGTGCCCCCGGTAATGGGTAACTGCGTTAAACTGTCCACGAGGTAACCGCTTAAAATATTCCGCTGGGCGTTGATGGTCCCCACAAAGCAGCATAAGAGCAGCAACAGGATGCAGGGCTTAAGGGATGGTGTACTCATAAGAATGAAACTGCCGCAAATAGTATGCAAGGAAAACTGCATACATCCGCACCCGCTGCCGGTTGCCGGCCCCCTATTTTTTCCCGCCAAAGAAACCCAGGTCCCATTGGTCCTGCCATTCGATTTGGGGGAGGCCGTCGCGGAACTGTACGGGCAGCCAGAGGTACCGGCTGTCCCTCAGGTCGCGGGGATTCCATTTGTCGGCCATAAACAGGAAGGCGTCTTTTTTGCCCATGACGGGCTGGATATGGGTGGACTGTCCCCCGAAGGTCAGCCCGGCGCCGGGGCCTTTCATGGGGTCGCCCTTCAGGGTCCAGGGTCCCCAGGGCGAGGTGGCGGTATGCAGGCTGGCCGCGTTGGGATCCCAGCCGGTGCAGCCGCTGGTGACCAGGTAGTAGGTGCCCCGGTGCTTCATCAGGGCCGGAGCTTCGCGGTGTTTGCTGAACAGCATAACGTCCTGGCTGGTGGGCGCCTGGTAGTCGTCCGTGAGCTTACAGATCCGCAGGTCGTAGTTCTCGTTGGAGGAATAGAGGTGATAAGCCGAACCGTCATCGTCCACGAACAGGGTCATATCGCGCGACATATTGCCGTTGGGGCGGAAGCTGCGCACAAAGGTAAACGGGCCCGTGGGCCTGTCACTGACCGCCACGGCCGCCCGGGCGGCGCTGTAACCTTTGCCCCGCAGCTCCAGGTGGAACCAGAGCACGTATTTACGGGTCTTTTTGTTGTAGATCACCTTGGGCCGTTCCATCAGGCAGCCCCGGGCAATATCGCTGGCCGTGTCGGTGGCCGGCGCCAGGGCCAGGCCCTCAAAGGTCCAGTTGTACAGGTCTTTGGAGGAGTACACGTTCACGCCTTCCGAGGCGGAGCGCCCCCGCTTTTCGCCGTACCAGTAATACCGTTTGCCGTCGTACAGCAGGCCGCCGCCATGGGCGTTGATCACCTCTCCGCGGGTATCGTACCAGAGGGCGCCGGGTACAAAGGCCTTCCGGGAACGAAGCGAGTCGGTCAACGGTTTTTGGGCAGCCCGGTTCGTACTGGCCAGGCAGGCTGCGGGCACCAGCGCCAGCAGCATTATCAGGGATAAAATTCTTTTCATGGTCCAGGGGTGTTAGGAACGACAATATTACTTGTCTGTCCTTCCTCCCACCGGGGAAAGAATGGTAAAAAAGAAGGAGAGATCAGGAATTTCGGATGTCGGATGTCGGATTTCGGATCCTCTTGATTACTGAAAGACTCCTTCTGCTATCAAGGGGATCCGAAATCCAAAATCCGAAATCAACTGTCTGCCCGGTAGCCCTCCTCGTTCAGGTTGAAGGATTTACCAAAGAGCTTCCGGTACTTTTTGATGTATTCCGAAGGGTTCATGCCGAAGAGTTTAGAGAACTGTTCCCTGAAGTACTTCGTATCGTTGAAGCCTACCTGGGCCGCCGTTTCATTGACGTTGCTGTTGGTATTGATCAGCAGTCCGGCCGCCTTGCGCAGGCGGATAAAGCGGATAAACGCATTCACTGACTGGCCCGATATGGATTTGACCTTCTTGTACAGGTTGGAGTGGCTCATCCCGATCTCGGTAGCCAGCATCTTGATGCTGAAGTTGGGGTCGTCGAGGTGCTCTTCCACGATGGCGATACAGGCGTCGAGGAACTCCTTGTATTCGGCGGAGATCTTCAGCGGGTTCTTCTGCAGCGTCACTTCATTGAAGAAATACTTTTGAAGGGTGGTGCGGCTTTTCAGGATGTTGGCCACCCGGGCTACCAGCAGCTCGCGCTCAAATGGCTTGGTGATGTAGTCGTCGGCCCCGCCTTCCACGCCCTCCAGCCGTGTTTCGGCCGACGAGCTGCCGGTGAGCAGGATCACGGGGATATGGCTCAGGGAGGCGTCTTCCTTGATGGACCGGCACAGGTCAATGCCGCTCATGCCCTGCATGTTCACGTCGCTGATGATGATGTCGGGTACGTACTGGCCGGCCAGCTTCAGCCCCTCTTCGGCATTGCTGGCTTCATAGATAGTAAAGGCCGGACCGAAGATCTGGATGATGTACTGGCGGATCTGGTCGTCGTCGTCCACTACCAGCAGCGACTGGTTCTCGTTCACCAGCGACTCCAGTTCGGTCTTGCCTTCGCGGGGCGCTTTTTCTTTTTTCACCAATGACCGGTCTTCCAATAGCTCCTTCACCAGTGCGGGCTCCTCGGCGGCTTCTTCGAAAATGGGTTCGCCGGCAAAATGGTCCGTGCCTTTCAGCAGGCGGATGGAAAAGGCCGTGCCCCTGCCCGGCTCGCTGTCGTAGGTAAGGTTGCCCTTGTGACTTTCCACGAAATGCCGGGCCAGGTACAGGCCGATGCCGAAACCGGATTTCGTGGGGATACCCTGTTCGCGGACCTGGTAAAAACGCTCGAACAGCTTGTCGCCCACTGCTTTGGGAATGCCGTAGCCGGTATCGGCCACCCGCACCTCCACTGTTTCTTCTGCCGGGAAAACAGACAGCGCAACGCTGCCGCCCTTTGGGGTGTATTTCAGGGCGTTGGACAACAGGTTGTACAGGACGATCTCCAGTTTCTCGCGGTCGCCGTACAGCTCCAGGGGCTCTTCGGGGCCGTCAAAGCGGTAGTCGATCTCCAGCACCCTTGCCTGCTGGGCAAAGGCCAGGTAGACCTCGCGGCAGAGGGCGGAAAAATTCAGGCGGGTGATCTTCAGCTTGTCGGCGCCGGCTTCCGCCTTGCGAAACAGCAGCAACTGGTCCACCAGGCTGATCAGGCGGCGGGCATTGCGGTAAACGGTATTCAGACCGGCCTGGTCGCCCTGGGCCCTGCCCTCTCCTTTCTGCAGCAGGTCCTTGACCGGGTTAATGATCAGGGTCAATGGCGTGCGGAACTCGTGGGAGATGTGGGTAAAGAACGACAGCCGCTTTTCGTTGATCTCTTTTTCGCGTTCGTTGATCACCTTTTCGGTTTCGCGTTCGGCTTTTTCCGCCTGGTACTGGGCCTGGGTCTTTTCGTATTCGGCCTGGGCCTTTTCGCGCTCGGCCCGTTCCTTTTCCTTTTCGGCTTTTTCGCGGGCCAGTTCCGCGGCGCCCCGTTCCCGTTCGGCTTTTTCCAGCTCCAGCTCGGCCAGGCTCTTTTCCTTCTCGGTGCGCTCGTTCTCGGCGTTGAGGCGGGCAATGCGCACTTCGTAGCGCAGGCGGGCCTGCCGGATACGGTAGCGCTGGTACAGGCTGATGGCGCCCGCCACCAGCAACAGGTACAACGTATAAGCCCACCAGCTGCGGTACCAGGGCGGCAACACGGTAATTTTCAGGCGCAGTTCGCGGGGGTTCCAGCTGCCGGCGGCCGTGGTGGCCTTCACGTGCAGCACGTAAGCGCCTTCGCGCAGGTGGGTGTAGTTGGCGGTGCGCAGGCTGCCCGAATAGTTCCAGCCTTTGTCCCAGCCTTCCAGGAAGTAGGCATACCTTATCCGGCCGGGGGCAGAATATTCCAGGGCGGCCACATCAAACGACAGCACGGCCTGGCTGAACGGGATACGGACCGCCTCGATGCGGTCGCCCTCGGTAGCCGTGATGTAGGGGGTACCGGTGGTTACCGGCTGGTTGTTGATGCGCAGGCCGGTCAGCAGCACCGGCGGCTGGTTGCTGCGGGCCTGGACCCGTTCGGGAAAAAACAGGTTGAAGCCCCGGATGCCGCCAAAGGCCAGCTCACCGGAACGCAGGCGCAGGGCCGCGTTGTAGAGGAACTGGTTGCTCTGCAGGCCGTCGTACTGGTAATAATTTTTAAACGTCCTGGCCACCGGGTCGAACTCGGACAGGCCGTTGAAGGTGCTGAGCCACAGGTGGCCCCGCCCGTCTTCGAGGATGTTCAGCACCGAGTTGTTGCACAGACCGTCGTCTGCGGAAAACCGGCGCACGATCTTTCCCTGGCGGCGGTCGAAGAGGAGCAGTCCCCCGCCTTCGGTGCCTACCCAGAAGTTGCCCTTCCGGTCCTCGTGCAGTGCCCGGACGGGCTTTTCCGTCGAAAAGTACCGGTGCTTTTTGGTTTGTTTGTCAATGAGAATCAGCTGATAGGAGTTGCCGCCCCAGAGCTGGCCGCTGCGGTCTTCGGTCAGGGCAATGAGGTCGTTCAGCTCCGCGTCGAAGGTTTCAAACCGGTCCGCCTCGCGGTTGAAGCGGTACAGCCGGCCCTGGATAAAGGTAGTGGCCCACAGCACTTTGTCGCGGTCTTCGTACACCAGCCAAACGTTTTTGTTCTCCTCGCCCGTGGCCCCGTCCACGCAGCGGTAGTTACGAAAAGAACGGGAGGACGGTTGGAACCGGTTGATGCCGCCGCCATAGGTAGCGATCCAGATGTTGCCCAGGTAGTCCTGCCGGATGCAGTCCACCATGTTGTGGCTGAGGGAGGCGGGATTGCCCCCCTGGTGGCGGAAGTTGGAAAACGTGTTTTCCTTTCGGTTCCAGATGCTCATTCCGCCGCCGTCGGTACCGATGTAGAGGTTGCCCTGGGCGTCCTCGTAAAAGGAAGAAACGAAATTGTTGATGAGGCTGTTAGTGTTGAGGGGGTCGTGGCTGATGGTGCGGAAGGGCGGCTTTTGGGCATCGATAATGTTGATGCCGCCCTTCAGGGTGCCCATCCACTTCCGGCCTTCCTTGTCTTCGACGATCGAAAAAACCGATTCGCTGGAAAGGGAGTTGCTGGTTTCGCCGGGCAGCAGGTAGGAAAATCTGCCGGTCCGGGGGTCGAGGACATTGATGCCGCCGGCTTCGGTGCCGATCCATAACTGGCCCTGGCGGTCGGGGCACAGACTGGCCACGTTGGCCGAGGACAGCTCGCCGGGCCCTTCCTTATACGAACGCACCAGCGAGTCGGCGGGGATAGAATATTGGAACAGGCCGCTGTTGGTGCCGATCCAGAGGCTTTCGCCATCGTCGGCCATGCATTGGGCGCCCTGCAGGCGGTTATTGACCACCCGGATCTGTTTGCGGGCGGGGTCGTACCGGCACAGCCCTACCCGGGCGATAAACAGCCAGATGCGCTGGTGTCGGTCCACCCGGATGGCCTGGACGTTGTAGTCGAAGGTGATCGTCCCGCCTTTGTTGATGAGCAGTTGCTCCGCCACTTCCTTTCCTTTGGGGCGCACCATCAGCCCGTAGCCGTTGGTGCCGATATATACATTGCCCGCCGCGTCGGAAGCGATATTGGAGACATTGACGGTGATCCTGGCCTTTTGGTGGTTATCCGCCCGCAGGTACCAGGCCGGCAGGAAGCGGGCCGTAAGGTTGTTGTAAATGCCCAGGCCGCGGCCGGTGCCCACCCATAGGTTGTGCCGGGCATCTTCGTGGATGGAATAAATATAATTATGGGGCAGCGAAGTGGTGTCGTTCAGTTTATTGCGAAACACCTGGAACTGGTAGCCGTCGTAGCGGTTCAGGCCGTCGTAGGTGCCGAACCACATAAAACCGTTATGGTCCTGGTAGATGCACCGGACGGAGTTGTTCGACAAACCCTGTTCGATGCCCAGTTGCCGGGTAATGGGACCGTCAAAGGCGTACAGGATGGGGGAATGCAGCAACAGCAGCAGGCAGCCAAGAATTGGGAAAATTATGCGCATATGGAAGTTACAAGCAAGGTTTTATACCCGATGGGTCAAGCCTGCAAACCTAATAAGAAAACCTGTATCAAGATACAGGAATTCCCCCAGGCCATCTGCCGCCTACGAATTTCCCCCCTTCTTTTGCGATTTTACACCCATTGGTATTTCGGATGTCGGATTTCGGATTTCGGAATCCTTGATAGCAGAAGGAGTCTTTCTTCAATGAAGGGGATCCGAAATCCGAAATCCGACATCCGAAATCGCCTAGACCGGCACGTAGAAGAAGGGTTGGTTCTGCTTTAATTTTTTCGCCCGCATCAGGGACTCGATAAAATAATAATCGGCATAGATCAGGGGCACGTCCACTTCGCTGCCGGAGGGCTTGTTGCCGGTGCCGTGCAGCAGCAGGAATCCCTTGTTTTTGCCCGCCGCCGAGCGGTACGACTTGGTCAGGTTTTCCAGGAGCCTGTGGGCGGCCGACCGGAAGTCGTAGACGCCCTGGCTGTACAGGCTCAGCTCGTACAGGGCCGAAGTGGTAATGGCAGCGGCCGAAACGTCGCGGGGCTCATTGGGAATTTTGGGGGCGTTGAAGTCCCAGTAAGGAATGCCGTCGCCGGGCAGGTTGGGATGGGTCAGGATAAAGGTGGCAATCTTTTCGGCCTGGCGCAGGTAAACGCTGTTGCGGGTAAAGCGGTAGCACATCGTAAAGCCGTACAAGCCCCAGGCCTGCCCGCGCGACCAGGCCGACCCGTCGAAGGCGCCCTGGTGGGTGGTCTTTTGGGTTACCTGGCCGGTAGACACATCAAAGTCCACTACATGGAAGGAGCTGTTGTCGGCCCGGAAATGGTGCTTCAGCGTGGTGTTGGCGTGGGTGACGGCGATCCGGTAAAAAGAGGAATCGCCCGTCAGCTCCGTGGCATGAAAGAGGAGTTCGAGGTTCATCATGTTGTCGATGATAACGGGGTAGTCCCATCGTTCCTTGTCGTCCCAGGATTTGATGGCGCCGACCACCGGGTTAAAGCGGGTGGACAGGGTTTTGGCGGCCTGGATGATGATGTCGCGGTACCTGGGGTCCTGCGTGAGGCGGTAGCCGTTGCCGAAGCTGTTGTTGATCTTAAAGCCCATGTCGTGGGTGGTGCCGTTGAGCTTTTCTTTTTCGATGCGGGCGGTGTAGGTACGCGCCAGGTCTTTCCAGGAGCTGCTGCCGGTGTGCTCGTACAGGAACCAGAGCTGGCCGGGGAAGAAGCCGCTGGTCCAGTCTTTCGAAGCCACGCATACGAGGCTGCCGTCCTTCAGCGTGCGCGGCGAAACGAGCTCGGGTTTGCTGCTTCGTTTTTTGGCCACTTCATTCGCCATCAGGTTGGATTGCTTTTCTGCGGCGGTAAATACGGCAGGGATGTCTACATTTTGGGCGTTCAGCCAACAGGAGGCGGACAGCAGCAGCATGCTGAGCATTGTTTTGGGTTGCATGGATGGGGCATTTAGGTGTTGGAAAATGATGGAAACGGGCTGTTTCTAAGGGGTGGGGCAGCTTAGCTAGGGGAGGAAAGAGCGTCATCCAGGATTCGGGGATGTATCTAAGTTACTTTTATTTCCGGTTATTTTCCAGAAGATTGAAATTTACTGCCACCAGGCCGGTGCAAAATAAAAAACGGGTTGCCGTTCCCAGCAACCCGTCCGAAAAAATATTTTCCCAAAGCGAAGCGCGCTAAACGCCGCTGAAAACCGAAAAGCCGCCGTCTACGTTGATGTTGGCGCCGGTTACAAACCGGGAGGCATCGCTCAGCAGCCACACCAGGGCGCCGATCAGCTCATCGGGCTGGCCAAAGCGATTGAAGGGCGTCTGCCGGATCACGCTGTTGCCCCGGTCGGTATAGCTGCCGTCCTCGTTGGTGAGCAGGGTGCGGTTTTGCTCGGTCAGGAAAAAGCCGGGAGCAATGGCATTCATCCGGATCTTGTCGCCGTGCCGGCGGGCCGTTTCCACGGCAAACCATTTATTGTAGCAATCCACGGCCGCCTTGCCCATGCTGTAGCCCAGCACCTTGGTGACCACGAGCTGCGAGCTCATGGACGAAATATTGACGATGCTGCCGCCGCCGCCCTTTGCCATAGCTTCACCAAACACCTGGGTTGGAACGATGGTGCCCCAGAGGTTCAGGTCCATCACCCGCTTCATACCGGCCAGGTTCAGGTTAAATACATCCGCATCCGGGTTGAGGATGCCTTCGGGCATGTTGCCGCCGGCACCATTGACCAGGCCATCGATCCGTCCGAATTCGGCCAGCACCGCTTCGCGGGCCGCCTTCAACTGCTCTTCATCCATCACATCGGCCACCAGCGCCACGGCCCTGCCGCCTTTCTGCCGCACGGCTGCCGCCCGCTGTTCGGCCACGTCCCGCTTCCGTCCTAAAATGCCCACGGCCCCGCCGGCTTCCACGATGCCATTCACGAACGCTTCGCCCAGGATACCGGTGCCGCCGGTCACTACGATCACCTTGCCTTGTAAAGAAAAATTATTCATATGCTTGTTGATTACGGGCGGAAAATTGGTTCTTTTTTTTGTTTTCGAGACTGAAATGTCTCTTTTTTTTATATAAAGGCCAAAAGAGCTGAATCCTTTGCCAAAAGGCATTGCCCACAGCCCGGAAAAAGAAGAAGGCACCGGGGAACCGGCGCCTTGTTTTCTCTGAATTTGCCAACCTATTTTTCTACGATGAAGGGCAGGGTTTTGCTGCCTATGGCCGTCTGCAACCGCAGCAGGTACAGCCCGCCGGGCAGGATGCCGGCATCAAAAGGAACCGTCTGCAGCCCGCCGGCCGGGGCATGGCCCTTTTTCAGCTCCGCCACCAGCGTCCCCTGGCTGTTGAACAGCAACAGGCGGTAATCGGCCGGCCGGTCCAGCTGAAAGCGCAGGGCGGAAGGGCCGGAAGCCGGGTTTGGAAAAACCGACAGCGCAGCCTCCAGGGTTTTCGCCCCTTCCGCCTCCGGCCGGTACACCAGGCCGGAAACGACAGGCGGGGCTGCCGGTAGCGGTGCCAGGCCCGCGCTGTCGATCGCCAGCACGCTGACGGCCAGCCGCGGGCTGGTGCTCTGGTTGGTGGCCAGGATCACCACTTCGCCGCGGGTGGGCTGGTGGGTGCTGGATGCCTCGTTGAAGAGGAACCGGCCGCTGATGAGGGTGCGGGGCGGGCCAAAGGCGATGTTGGGCAGGGCGGTCTCCCGGTAAATAATGTCGCCTCCCTCCTCTTTGGAACCGTAAACAATTTTTAGCCGGCCGGCGCTTTCGTTCAGCACGGCGATGCCCCGGGTGCCCTCGATGGAGGAAACCGGGTAAAAGCCCCAGCCGCCGCCGGGAGCGCGCACCAGCAGGGATAGTTTCGGGTAGCCGGGGGAGTCGTAGGAAGTTTTTACGGCACAGTAAAGGGCGCCGTCGCTCGCCAGCACAATGTTGAGGTGGTCGTCGGAATAGCCGTTACCCCGGCTTTGGGCCGCCGCCGAGCCGGGGGCTTCGTCCTCCGACCAAAGGCGGGGATCGGCCCCGTCGGCATGGGTTTTAAAGCCGAAGCGCTGGCTGAGCTGGTTGGACCAGAGCACCCCTACCCGGCCCGGCATCGGCGTGAGGGCGCAGATGTCGTCGTCGGTAATGCCTTCGGCGATGCGGATCGTATCGCTCCATGTGGTGTAAGGGGCGTCGCTCCAGCGTACGTTCACGTCGGTGTAGGAAGCCGAAGCGACCCACATGCGGCCCGTACCGTCGAGGGCCAGGGTCGCCGATTCGGCGCCCAGGTCAAAGGGCAGGTTCACCCGGGTGGTCCGCTGGGTCCAGAGCTTGTAGCGGCCAAGCACGGCATCGTATTCCACCGAATACAGGTAGGAAAAGGCGGAGTTGCGCCGGAACAGGAGGATATGGGTCAGGTTGCCCGCCACCCGGCAATCGGCATGGGTGTCCTGGGCGGTGGACAGCATCAGTACCTCGGTCCAGGCGGTGCCGTCGAGGCGGAAGATTTTCGTGCCGCCGGAAGTGGCCAGCACGCACCACCATTTGCCCTCGTAAAACCAGGCTTTGGACTGGGGCTTGTCGCCGGTATTGGCGGTCACGGGTATGGGCGCCAGGTCGGTCACGGAAGCAAAGCGCTGCACGCTGTTTTGCTGGAAGGCGAGGGTATCGCCGGCGGTAAAGCCGCCCGACAGCTCCTGGCCGTCCACGTCGCGGATGCCCGTGCCGGTATCTTTCAGGTCGAGGCGCAACAGGCCGTTGCCGGCAATGGCCCGCACGGTCACGTCGAAGGTGGTGCTGTCGGTGCCGGCGGCCGTTACCACCGGCAGGGGCCGGGAGGCCAGGGGGTCGTTGCCCAGCACGGACAGGGTGCCCCGGACATCACCGCTGAGGGTGGTGGTATAAAAGTCGGTCGCGTCTACGCCCCGGACCTTTTCCGGGAAAAGGACGCGGAAGGTGGCTTCCTCGGCGCCGGTTGGGCCCGACAGGGGCGATAGCCGGCTAATCCGCAGCGCTTTCAGCAGCGGGGCCACCGAAAAGCTTTGCCCGGCACTGAACCCGCCGGCCAGGGGATAACCGCCGGCATCGGCGATGCCGGTGCCGCTGCTTTTCAGATCCAGCCGCAGCTGGGCGGCCCGGCTGATGCCGCTGACGGTGACGTCATAAGCGGCGCCCCCGTTCACAGGCACGATACCGCCGGGCAACAGCACCCCTCCCGGCTGGCCGCCCAGCAGCACCAGCTGCAGGTCGGCCGTATCCAGGCCGGTCACCGGCTCCGAAAAGGTCAGGCGCCAGGTAACGGCATAGCCGGTGGTGGCTTCTTCCAGGGGCAGTTGGCGGTTGATGGACAGGATCATGGGCGGCGGGTCCACCCGGTAGGTTTCCCCGCCGGTAAAGCCCCCGCTGTAAGGATTGCCGGCCCCGTCGGTGAACAGGGCCCCCGGAGCGGGTTCGAGCCGCAGGGTGGCATGGGTGGTAAGGCCGGTAGCGGCGACCTCCCAGGTAGTGCCGGCGCTGTCGGTGCCGGCAAGGGTGGCCAGTTCACCGCTGGGGGTGCCGCTCAGCACCGCCAGTTGGAAATCGGAAAGGTCCAGGCCGGTGACGCCCTCGGAAAAGACCACCCGCCAGGTGACCGTAGCGGCCGGCGTGGTTTCCTGGAGCGGCGCCTGCCGGAGAATGCTTTGGATCACCGGCGCCACCCGGTCGAGCCGGTAGGTCTGGCCGCCGGTAAAGCCCGCCGCCAGGGGGTAGGCCACCACGTCCGTGATGCCGGTGCCGCTGCTTTTTAAATCAAGGCGCAGGTCGCCGTTGCCGCTGAGGCTGCTGACCCGCAGCTCATAGACGGCCCCGCCGGCAGCCGTAACGGCATCCGGGGCCAGCACGCCTTTGGCGGTGCCGCTGACGGTGGTCAGGAGGAAGTCGGCGGCATCCACGCCGCTGACCGGCTCGCTGAAGGTGGCCCGGTATAGGACGGAGGCGGCATTCGTGAGGGAAGAGGCAGGGTCCAGGCGCACAATGGAGAGCATTTGGGGCGGGGTTTTGTCGATGGTAAAGGCCGGCCCGGCGGTATAGCCGCCGCAGGCGTTTTTGGCCGCATCGGTTATTCCCGTGCCGGTAGCTTTCAGGTCGATGCGCAGCTGGCCGCTGCCCGTGATGGAAGACACTTTCACATCGTACTCGGTGCCCCCTGTGCCCACGGCATCCACATCGCCGGAGGCGATGGTACCCTTCACATTCCCGGAAACAGCCACCACGCTGAAGTCGGATACGCCCACCGACGACACTTTTTCGGAAAAGACCACCCGGTAGGTGACGCTGGAACCATTGGTCACTTCGGCCAGGGGTGACAGGCGGCTGATGCCCGAAACGTAAGGCACCTGCTGGTCGACGGTATAAACCTGGCCGGCTGTATAGCCCGCTGCCAGGGCATTGCCGGCGATATCGGTAATGCCGCTGCCGGTGATCAGGTCCAGCCGCAATTGCCCGTTGCCCACAACGGGGGTAATATAAAGGTCGAAAGCGGTGCCCGCCGTGCCGGAAGCGGCCACACCCGCCAGGTTACCGGTCAGGGTACCGTTCCCCGTCAGGACGGTGAAAGCGCCGGCGGTAACATTGGTGACCGCTTCGGAAAAAGTGGCCCGGTACACCAGCTGGCCCGCATTGGTGGTGGCGGAGGAAGGCGTTAGCCGGTTGATGCTGACCACTGAAGGGGCCGCACGGTCGATGGTATAGGTTTGCCCCGCCGTGAAACCCGTGCTGAGGACATTGCCCACCATATCGGTGATGCCGGTTCCCGAGGCTTTGTGGTCGAGGCGGAACGTACCTGTACCGGTGACGTTGCTGACGGTGACGTCATAGGTGGCGCCGTCGGTGCCGGCAGGCGTTACGGCCGTTACCGCCCCGCCCGGCGTACCGCTGGTAGCGGTAACGGTAAAGTCGGCCGCATCCACGCCCTTCACCTTTTCGGCATAAGTGACGCGAAAGGTCACCGCCGTTCCATTGGTCCTGGTGGCGGCGGGCAGTAGGCGGTTGGAACTGAGCACCTTGGGCGCCGTGGCGTCGGGGGTCGCCTGCAGCCGCAGGTCGAAACCCACATCCGAGGAAGTCAGGGAATTCTGGTGCACTTCCACGGCCAGCACATTGGTGCCGGCGATAAAGGCGCCGACAGGGAGAACCGCCGTTTTGGAGAGGCTGGCGGAGGAGGATGCGAAAGTGGTGTAGGCGACGGTGCCCGCCGGCATGTTGTTGCGAAAAACTTCGTTGCCGTTCACGTACAACACGATGCCGTCGTCGAAGCTGAGGGCCGCGGTAAAACTGCTGTACAGTTCGGGATTGGCGATCGTGATGGTTTTGCGGAAGTAATAGGTGGTGTAGCGGCGGTCTTTATTGGAGCCATATCCCAGGGTGGTGGCCAGGCCGTCCATGCCGTAGCCGAATTTCCCGGGGCCGGTTTTCCAGCCGTCCTCGCTGTAAGCCGGCTGGCGCCAGCCGGTACCCTGGTCCGAACCGTTGTCCAGGTACTTCCAGAAATCCTTGTAAGGAACAAGGGTTACCTGGGCGGAGAGCATGGAGGACAGCAACAAGGAGCAGAGAAAAAAGAACAGGGATCTTTTCATACTCTGATGGTTTTTAATGGATATTTCGATCTTGTCAGGAGGGTACAGGAGGAGGGGATACAGGTTAAGAAGGGTGCGGGGGAAGGGGCATACGGAGGGCGCCGGAATCATACCGGTTGTCCGTGTCTGTTGTTGCTACCTAAAAGGAGGCTGTAAAACCAAATGGATGCAGGCAATTGCCTTTGTCGATCGTCCGGAAGAAAAAGAAAGAAAAGCCTGTAAAGAAACCTTAGCTCAAATTTAATACTTCAGTCAGCAGTAACAGCCACCGGCAGCCCTTCAAGGGCCTGATTTAATCTTTTTTTAAGCGGCTGATACTGTTGAGGTTATAGGATTTGAACAGAAACGCCCCGCCCTTCCCACAACAAAGAAAAAGGGAGAAAGGCCGCTGATTCCGGGCCGCTCTCCCTTTTTCTTTTTACAATCTCCTCTTACTTAGGGTCATAGCGACGCTGCAGCCAGGATTCCGGCACCGGGATGATGCAGATGTTCATGGATTTGTTGTCGGCCGACAGCATGGCCGACTGGATCTGGATGCGGGTGCCGTCGGGGCTCATGGTCGGATGGGGATGGTCACCCGCCGTTTCCTTATGGCCGGTGGACAGCAGGATCATTTCGCGGGTATGACGGTCGATGAGGTAGATGCTGCGGGAGAAGTCATCGCCCACCGCCCAGCGCCCGTCGGGGGAACCGCTCACGTGCCACAGGCCGCTGCCGGAAGGCGTCTGGCCGGCAATGGTCACTTCGCGGGTGCGGAGGTTCACGATCCCCAGGCCGGTGGGCTTTTCGCGGGTGCCCGAAGGACCCCAGGCGGCTTCCTGGCCGGGATTGGCGCCCTGTACGCCCGTACCGGGGGCGGCTGTACCGCCGGTGCCCGGGATCTTCCGGTGCCCCATCAGCGCAAAGGCCACTTCATCTTTCGTAATGACGGCTTCATGGGTCACCCATTCGTATTCCGATTCGGGGTAGAGCGGCCGCAGGCCCGAGCCGTCGGAGCGGACCGTCCAGGTACGCTGGGGCGACTTGCCGCCGGTTTCCCAGCAGAATACGATCTCGCCGGGCACCCAGGGGTTGGTCTGGATATGGCCGATCTGGAAGGGGACCGAAACCACGTATTTAATTTCACCGGTTTTTATGTTCATGCCGGCGATGCCCGAGGGGCCGGCGCCCATGTTGCGGGGACCGAAATTGCTTTCGAGCTTCGTGCCGGCAGGCAGGTGGCGGGCCGCTTCCTCGCGGCCCACACGAAAGTAGGCCCACTGCTCATCGCCGTCCAGGGCCATGTCGCCGCCGGCACCCAGCTCGGGTGAAGTAGTACCGCAAACGCGCTGGTAGGCGGAGGCCGGCTTCATCTTGCCGCTTTTGCTGTCGGCCAGTACGCGGGCCAGGTCCACCTCCACGATCTGCAGCGGTTGGGCAGGCGCCATCCGGCGGGCGGCAGTGTCGCGTTGCCGGCGGGTGGAATCCAGGTTGCCGCGCATCCGCCGGCTGCCCGTATCACGCATGAAATACAACTTCATGGAATTGCGGGCCACGTTGAGCATGCCGGTGTAGCCGCCTTCGGTCACCTGCACCAGCTCGCCCGTTTTTTCGTTGACCGCCAGGGCTTCGCCCGGCACCCGGCCGGAACGGAAGATCAGCCACTGGCCGTCGGAGGTCCATTGGTTATGGGTCTGGTAGATCTTGGCGTCGCCGGTGGGTGTGCTGGTCAAAAAGGTCAGCATCGTCCCGGTCACGGGGTCCTTCACCACTTTGCGTTCCGAGGGGAACCGCCGGCCGATCTGCGCCTGCGCCGGCAATACCTGCAGCAGCAGGGCCGCACAGGCGGTCAAAAAGAGTTTGTTACGCGTCATTTTCATGGTTTCAAAAGGGTTCATAACGGGTACTAACGTACCGAAACCTTCAGGGGCGCAGCAATCTGCCGCCCCAGGTCTTCTACGTATTTTTTAAAATAGGCGGGATCTTTAAAGCCTTCATCGCTCAGCTCCCAGCCCGCAATGGCATAGTAAGTCACCGGCCGGCCGGTGATCTTTAGCCGCGCCAAAAAGGTATGGGACAGCTGACCCTGTTTGGGCGCATCCTTATAGCCCTTATAAAGGTCGGCAGGCAGGATCAGGGCCAGTCCCAGCCACCACTCCTTGTTGTAGGAATGCTTCTCGTGCGATACCAGCGCCACCCAGTCCTTGTTCAGCGGAACGACTTGGGGCTGGTGGACGGCGTTGATGTTGACCAGGCCGATCAGCAGCTCTTCCGCTCCTGTCGTCCCCGACACGCTCACGGTATTCTGATAGGCGTACATGCCGGGCCAGATGCTGACGGTTTCCTTCACCTGGTAGGGCCGGCCTGCCGGCTTCCAGTTGTGGTAGTCGAATTGGAGCATCGAGCGTACCGGTCCTTCCGTCACGATGCGGAAGTCGGTCCGTTCCACGTTGTTCAGCGTATCGTTCATGATCACGCCCAGGCGATAAAGGCTGTCGCCCTTGCCCAGGGCCACCCCGCCGATACCGATGGAATTGCCCACGGCCAGGATGTCACGGCCCCAGGGTTCCATCACGTGGTAGTTGTCCTCCACGGCGCCGGCGGCATTGATGCCCACGTTTTCCGGTGAAATGGCCGAAATCCGCTTTCCGAAAACATCCTTTGAATTGCGGCCATCGAGGTAATGGCGAAATCCGACCTTGTCGTTCTCCCAGGAGGGACCATCGGTCTGGTAGCGCTGGAAGCCCATGGTTTTGGGCATGTCGCGGGGAAAGACCGTTTCCCGCGTAGCGGGTTTCAGTCTCTGGGTATCGCTGCGGCGCATGCCGAAGCGGACGCTGGTTTGGGCCACATACTGTGGCGGCCGGGCCGTCCATTTCAGCGAACAGGCCAGGCTGCTTTTTGCCGGAAGGGAAGCCACGAAGAACAGCTCGTCCCAGCGGCCGTCGCCGTTGCGATCGTCCAGCTGGCTGGCCAGCGTATCGCCCTTTACCGTCAGCACCAGCGGATACAGCTTGCCGGCGGGCAAGGCGCCCAGCTGGGCCCTTTTGAGCGAAACGGGCTTCTGGTGCAGGGCTATAGCGGAATTATTGGTCAGAAGGATCTGGCGGCCCGCCTTCCTGGAAGTGGGCTGGGCATGGAGGGAACCGAGCAAAAGGCTCCCCAGGGCGAGTGGCAGCAACCGTTGAAACATGTTAGGAGTTTACGAGTTTGCAAGTTTACGAGTTTACGGGTTAAGTTCCTGAGAAGTTCCTGAGTTCCTGGGTTGTCGCAGCGCTGAAAAGAAGAAGCCGGTAGAAACGCCTAACTCAGGAACTCAGGAACTTCTCAGGAACTCAACTCGTAAACCCGTAAACTTATCTTATGAGCACGACCGTTCCTTTCTGAAAATGCTGCTTCCCGTTGAGGTCTGTGGCTTTAACGGACCAGACGTAGGTATCGTTGGGTTGCTCCCTGCCCTTGAAGGAGCCGTTCCAGCCGTCGCCAAGGGTGGTGGTCTGGTACACCAGCTGTCCCCAGCGGTTGAAGACCCGGAAGTATTCGAGCTGGGCTAAGCCTTCCGTTATGGGGCGGAACAGGTCGTTCCGGCCGTCCTTGTTGGGCGTGAAGGCATTCGGCACGTCGATCCGCGCGCCGGTTATGACCTTCACCAGTACCGTTGCGGTGTTGAGGCAGCCCTTGTCGTTGAGCTGCACCAGGTAAGTGGTGGTCTGTTGCGGGCTGACCACCGGGGTGGCGGTATGGCCGTTTTCCAGGTAGGTCTGCGGGGTCCAGCGGAACAGGCCGATGCCGTAGGCGGTGAGCTGCACGCTTTCCCCTTTGGCGATCAGGGTATCGGTGAACTGCACCCGCAGGGGGGGCTTTCCGGCAACGGCCACTTCGCGGTAGACGGTATCGCGGCATCCCTTGGAGGTGCCGGCCACCAGGCGCGCCTTGTAGGTTCCCTGGGCGTTATAGGTATGGACCGCATTTTTCCTGCCGCCGCCCATGGCCGGGGAATTGCCTTCGCCGAAATCCCACGACCAGTAATTGATCTCGCCGAAAGCGGTCTTGGAGGCATCGGTAAAAAGGGTGGGCTGGCCGGCGCAGGCGGCGGCCACCTCGAACTGGGCCGTAAATCCGGGATACAGCTTTACCTGGGTGGTGGTACTGTCCCGACAGTCCTCGCCCCGGTTCACCACCAGCTTCACGGTATAGGTGCCGGTATCGGGGAACCTAAAGGTCGGCACGGGCTGCTGGCTGGTGCCCGCCGGGCCCGCATCCCAGTAGTAGGTGCGGTTCTGGGCCGACAGGTGCTGGTTCTGGAGCGTCACCTCCCTGCCGTCGCAGTGGACCAGGGCTTCGGGCAGGCGGGCGCCGGCAAAATCGCAGTCGTCGATGGTGACGATAAAGTCCTTGCGGTGGTAGCCGATCAGCTTACCGTGGCGGTATTCGTTGATGCCCACGCAGATGACGTAGCGGCCGTTGGCGGGGGCGATACCGGAAATGATCCCGGTAGCCTCATCGATGGTCACCCCGGCCCCCAGAGGCGAGGTGCCGGTAAAGCCATTGTGGTAGCGCACCGTTTCGTATTGAGGCGGCGTGCTGCCGGAAGGCGGACCGGGGTTTTGGTTGTTGGCACCGCGGGCAATGCCGCGGTCGTAGGCGTCGCAGAAATAATATACCAGCGAATCGGTGGCGTCGGGATCCTGGGCACTGAAGTCGAGGGTAAAGGGCCGGCCCTTGCAGAGGATGGACAGGCCGGTGGCAAACTGCGGGCTGCTGTTGTAGCCGGTGTTCAGCATTTTTTTACCCGGCACCTGGCAGGCGTAGGTAGAACCGGTGCCGCCGCCCTGGCCGATCACGTTGACCACGTTGGCCAGCGGGGCAATGCGGCAGCAGGTCTGGTAAGCCGCGGTATAGCCTTCCTGGTTCTCGGGCAGGTCCACGAAAAAGGTATAGGTCGCCTCTTGGAATTTCACCTGCGGGGGGTTGGCAATGCAGGCCGGGTAGCCGGTAATGGGCAGCAGGCTTTCGGTGGCCTTCGGCACGTCGTGGTAAAGCGTGAGGGCGTTGGCCGGCACCTGCAGGCGGGTATCGTTGTTGAAAATGCCGATAAACACACTGCCCGGCATGGGCGCGCAGTCGGTGCAGCGCTCGTCGCGGTAGAGGCGCAGGGTGATCCGGTAGCGGAGGGCGGTCCCTGCTCCAGGCCCCGTATAGGTATAGGTCATTTCTCCTCCGACTATATGAGACGCAAAGGCGGGAAGAAAGAACAGGCACAGGAAAACCAGGGTAAAGGTTTTTTTCATTGGTTTTTGTATAAGTTGGATAGGCCAATCGAATTTCCAGTGGGCCGTTCGTCACCGGGCAGGGAAGATCCGGGCTGCCCTATAACGGTACAGCACAGCCGTTTTTCTGAAAAACAGAAAGCCGGCGGGCAAAAGGATCAATACGCCAGTAGGGTAATGCCGGTGCGGAGGACCATCAGGCCGGGTCGGGTTTCTGGAATTACCATACGGCTGCAGGACGGAAGACTATTCCCCATGCATGAGTGTAACCTGTTTTAAACGTATATGACAATCATATGGGTCAGGAAGACCGGGTAGTCTTTCAGCAAAGGGTATGCGTTGTTTTCGAAGGCGATGCGGGAGCAAAATTAGCCAGGGAGTGTTTCCAGGAAGGCCGGGTTAAGCGTTGAATGGTTCAACTTCATCAATAAAAAAATAATGCCATATGGCAAGTCCGGAAGGGCTTTCGGTTAGGAAAAATACGCGGGAAAAGAGGGGGGCCGTACGCCGACCGGAGGTTCGGGATTTTACCTAGCGGAACCTACATTTTACCCTCATTTTATTGGGATTCTCCGTGCGGAAACCGCAGCCGGAGGACGCTCCTCTCTCCCACCACCATCGGCATTAAAAAACCATACCAGGCCCGGTTGCTGTGGGGCTGCAACAAAAACGGCTGGCCCGGTTGTTGCCAACGGCAAGCGGGTGCTCCGGGGTACCCGCACAGGGGTCCCTGGAGCACCCGCTCCATCGGGGCTTCCGCTCCCGGCTTACCGGGTCACCGTCAGCTTACCTGTTTGCTGCCATACCTGCTGCCCGTTTTGCAGCCGTACGCGATAGTAATAAACCCCTTTCTGCAGCCCCGAGGCATCCACGACCGCCTGGCCCGCACCGGCCGGCGCCGCGGCATCGTGCAGCAGGCGCACTTCCCTGCCCAGCAGGTCGTACAGCCGGATGGACAGCCGGCCGGCGGCCGGCAGCTCGTAGCGGACCCGGGCGCTAGTCGCCACCGGGTTGGGGTAAAGCGCCAGGCGGAGGTCCTCCGGAAGCAAGGCGGCGCGCCCTTCGCTTTCTTCCGCTGGCGGCAGGGCGGTCACCGGCGCTTCGGGCGTTGGCGAATATTTGATCGTCACCATGTCGTAATCGGTGCCCTGCCCCACGCTCTGGCCGGTTACATACAGGCTGCCGTTCTGATCCAGCACCAGGGCATGGGCCTCGTCGTCGGCGCTGCCCGCCCCGTTGTAGGTGTGTACCCAGGCCTGGTCGCCCTGCGGGGTATATTGGAGGGTGATGTAGTCGAGGCGGGAGGTGTAGTTGGTGTAGCAGAAGCCGGTCACATACACGTTGCCGGCAGCGTCCACGGCCAGGGAGCGGGCCTTTTCCTCGCGGTTGGCCGGGCTGTTGTAGCGCTTCTCCCAGAGTTCGGCGCCGGCGGCACTGTACTTGAGGGTCACCAGGTCCCAGCCCGTTACGGCCGTGCCGCCGTTGCTGCTGTAGCCGGCCACATACACGTTGCCCGCCCCGTCGGCCGCCACGGCCACCGGCTGGTCCCAGCCCCAGGCAGGGCCATTGTAGCGGGCTTCCCATATCCGGGTGCCCGCGGGGCTGTATTTGACGGTGGCGTAATCGAAGCCGGAGGAAATGCCCCGGCTCAGTCCCGTCACCAGTACGTTACCGCCCGCGTCCAGGGCCAGGCCCACCGCCCGGTCGTCGCTGCCGGCGGGGCCGTTGTAGCGGGCCACCCACTGCCGCACCCCGTCCTTTGAATATTTCAGGGTCGCAAAGTCCCTGCTGGTGCCGGTGCCGGGGCTGGAGCCGGTGACGTACACGTTGCCCGCGGCGTCCACCGCCAGGGCCGCAGCCTCGTCGTAGCCGCCGTTGTCGTAAACGGCTACCCACAGCTGGGCGCCGGTCTTGTCGTATTTCACGGTAGCAAAATCGCCCAGCGACGAATCGCCCGTGGCGGTGCCCGTAACATAAACATTGCCCAGGGCATCCACGGCCAGGTCGGCCGGCCGGTCAATGTCATTGCCGCTGCCGTTGTAGCGCTTTACCCATTTCACCGATCCCCTGGTATCATATTTCAAGGTAACGAAGTCGCCAGCCGTTTCCAGGCCGTCGCTCTGGCCGGTCACGTATACATTGCCCTGGGCATCGGCGGCCACGGCCACGGCCTGGTCGTCGCCGTTGGCCGAACCGTTGTACAGGCCGCTCCAGGCCACGCTGCCGTCGGGAGCCAGCTTGATGGTGGCCAGATCCAGGCTGCCACCGCTTCCCAGGGCCTGGCCGGCCACCAGCACGGCCCCTTTGGCGTCGAGGGCCAGGTCGTAGGCCCGGTCGTCGCCGTTGCGGATACCATTATTTTTCCGCACCCATTTTTCCGATCCGTCCTTGCTGTACTTGATGGTGGTAAAGTCGGATAACGTGCCGGTCTCCACGCTTTCCCCGGTAACGTACACACTGCCGTCGCGGCCCACCGCCAGGCAGTAGGGCCGGTCGGCCTGGCCGGCGGTGCCGTTGTATTTCTTCACCCACAGCTGCAGGCCGGCGCTGTTGTATTTCAGGGTGGCGTAATCGCCGCCGTTCTCCCCCGTAATGTACACATTGGCCGCAGCGTCCACCGCGATATCGGCCGCCACGCCGCCGGCATAGGAACGCGACCATTGCTGCACTCCTTTGCCGTCGTACTTCAGGGTAACGAAGGACCCGCCCATGCCCCCGGTTACATACACATTGCCCGCAGCGTCCAGGGCCAGGCCGTTGGCCTGGCCTTTACCCGGCGCCTTGGCCACCGCCACCCAGGAGCGCTGGCCTTTGGCCGTGTATTTCAGGGTGGTAAAATTTTCTTCGGCGCTCTTGTTGCCCCCGCTGCCGGTGACGTATACGTTGCCGGAGGTGTCGAGCGCCAGGGCCGTGGCGCCTTCGAAGACGGAGCCGTTATGGATGGCCGACCACACCAGCACCCCCGTGGCATCGTACTTTAGGGTGGCTATATCCTCGGTATTGGCGCCGGGACCATTGGCCAGCGTGCGGCCGGTCACGTACACGTTGCCCGCCCGGTCGAGGGCGATGGCGGCGGCCGTGCCGTTGAATTTCGCTTCCCAGATCTTCACCCCCTGCCCGTCGTACTTGACGGTAGCGTCGGTGCCGGCCACGTACACGTTGCCCGAGGCGTCCACCGCGATGGCTTCCGCAAAGGGGCCGTCGGTAGCGGTCCACAGCTGGGCGCCGTTCCTGTCGTACTTGACCGTGGCGCTCCAGCCCGTCACATACACGTTGCCCAGTCGGTCTACCGCCAGGGCGGTAGCTTCCTCGGTAGAGTTTCCCCGCCCGCTGTACTGGCTTTGCCATCTTTTCAAACCGGACTTCGTGTATTTCACGGTGCCGTAATGGCCACCGCTGCCCCCGGTCACGTACACGTTGCCCTCCCCGTCCAGCACCAGGGCGTTGGCGCGGTCCGCGGACAGCCGGGTGGTCGCGTTGAGCCGCTTCGCCCATTCGGCGTGGACCTGACCGAACACCCAGGCGGGCGCCAGCACCAGGACAGCCATCATCCACTTCAGGTTCAGGAGTTGCGTTTTTTTCATTAGCTGACTTTTTAGGTAATAAAATGGGTTCTTTCGTTTCCAGGTTACCAGTACGGACAGGAGCTGCCCCGTAAGGCGGGGCGGTATTTTATTGTCAGGAAGTCGCTGCCGCAGCCCTTGCCGATGCTTTCGCCGGTGATGTACACCTGGCCCTTCGCGTCGAGTGCCAGGCTATGGGCATCGTCGTGACCATGGCCGGCGCCGTCGGCACGGCCCCTCCAGAGCTCGGTGCCCCCGGCATCGTAGAGCACGGTGGCAAAGTCGGCATCCCGCCCGTTATGGCTGCGGCCCGTGACATACACCCGCCCCTGCCCGTCCACGGCCAGGGCGCGGGCGCCGTCCCATTCGTTGCCCCAACCGTTGTAGCGGGCCGCCCACACCAGCCGGCCGGCGGCGTCGTATTTGAGGGTGGCGTAGTCGTCAAAAGTTTCCGGGGCCCAGCTCGAGCCCGTAACGTAGACATTCCCGGCGCCATCGACGGCCAGGGCCGTGGCCTCGTCCTGCCCGTTGCCCGGGCCGTTGTAGCGCACGGCCCACAGCTGGCGGCCGCCGGTATCGTATTTGACCGTGGCGTAGTCGCCGGTATGGTCGCTGTCGAAGGTGGTGCCCGTGACGTATACATTGCCCGCGGCGTCCAGTACCAGGGCGGCGGCGGCATCGAAGCGGGCGCCGCCATCGAAGCGGGCCACCCATTGCAGCACGCCCTCGCTGTTGTATTTGACGGTGGCAAAGTCGTAGTCGGAGCCGCCATAGCTGGTGCCGGTCACGTACACGTTGCCGCGGCCGTCCACGGCGACGGCGGCGGCTTCGTCGTAGCTGCCGCCCGGGCCGCCGTAGCGGGCCAGCCACCGTTGTTTCCCGTTGCGGTCGTACTGGATGGTGACATAATCATAATCGCTGCCGGCGGTGCAGCTGTAGCCGGTGACCACCACGCCGCCCCCGGGTGCGGCAGCCAGGGCGGTGGCGCCATCGAAGCCGTTTGCCCCGCCGTTGTAGCGCGCCACCCATCTGCGGGTACCGTCGGCCCCGTACTTTACGAGGGCATAGTCCGTAGCGCTGCCCTGTCCCAGGCTGGTGCCGGCCACATACACGTTGCCGCCGGCATCGGTGGCCAGGGCCGTGGCCTCGTCGGCGCCGCCGGCCGGCCCGTCGTAGCGGCGTTCCCAGCTGCGGCTGCCGTCGGGCCGGTATTTCACCAACAGCATGTCGTACACCGGCTGGCCGTCCACGTCCTGCTGGCGGCAGCCGGCGCCGGCCACCAGCAGGTTGCCCCAGGGGTCCAGCGCCAGGGCCACGGCTTTTTCCTCGCCGTTGCCGCTGCCGCCTTCCCGTTTGGCCCATTCTTCGCCGCCCCGGGCGTTGTATTTCAGGGTGAGGAGGTCCGGGCCGGTATCACTGCCCCAGCTTTCCCCGGAAACCAGCACATTGCCCTTGCCGTCCACGGCCAGGGCATAGGGCGCATCCCACCAGTTGGCGGTGCCGTTGTAGCGGGCCTCCCACTGCAGCACGCCCGAGGAATTGTATTGAACGGTGGCATAATCGCCGGAAAACAAGTCTTGGTCTACCCCGCTGACCCCGGTCACGGATACATTTCCCCAGGCGTCCAGTGCCAGGGCCGAGGGGATGTTGAAGCGAAAGCCCCGGGCGGCGCTATTGTAGCGGGCCGTCCAGGCCGGACGCCCGTCCGGGAGGTATTTCAGGGTCACGTATTCGGCTATGTTATTATGGTCGCGGCTCAGCCCCGTTACGTACACCGCTCCCCCGGCGTCCAGGGCCAGGGCCGTGGCCTCGTCGAAGTCGCTTTCCGGGCCATTGAAGCGGGCCACCCAGTGTTCGGTTCCGGCCGGGCCGTATTTTACGGTGGCAAAGTCGGCGAAGGTGCCTGCCCCGCGGCTGTACCCGGTAACGTAGACGTTGCCCGCCCCATCCACCGCCAGGGCGTTGGCATGGTCAAAACTGTTGGCGGTGCCGTTGTAGCGGGCCCTCCATAGCAGCCCCCCTTCCGGGCTGTATTTGAGGGTGGCGTAATCGGAGGCGCTGGAAACGCCCTCGCTGATGCCGGTGACGTACACATTACCCCGGGCATCCACGGCCAGGGCGTTGGCCCGGTCCACGTCGGCTCCCGGTCCGTCGTACAGGGCCGCCCAAAGCAGGGCGCCGCCGGCATCGTACTTCAGGGTGGCAAAATCGGAAGTAAAGTTATCGGGACGGCTTTCGCCGGCCACGTACACATTGCCCGGGGCATCGAGGCCGATGGCATAGGCATAGTCGTGGTGGTTGGCCGGGCCGTTGTAGCGGGCGGCCCAAAGGAGCGTTCCTCCAGGGGAATATTTAAGGGTAAGGATATCGGCGTTGGCACCGCCGTCGCTGATACCGGCCACGTACACGTTGCCGCGGGTGTCGGTGGTGATGGAAGTACCCTGGTCGTTGCCGTTAGCGGGCCCGTTGTATCGTTTTCGCCACAGCAGCCTGCCTTCCCGGCTGCGCTTTAGGACCACCACGTCCATCCCGCTTTCGCTGCCGCCCATGCCGCCGGTGACCAGCACGTTACCAGCGGCGTCCAGGGCCAGGGCGTTGGCGCCGTCCTGGGAAAAGTCGACCGTGGCATTGTAGCGTCGCTCCCACTCCTGCCGGAGCTGCGCCCGGCTCAGGGCGGGGAAAAGACAAACAAAACCTGCCAGTAACCAGCACAGCCTTTGGGGCATACCAAGCTTCATCGCATACAGTTTAAGAAAAGGAACAAGGGGTTTCCAGGCGCCAACGAACGCCGGCGGGTATGCAGCGGAGCAGGTTCTTGAAAGGATAAAGGGAGTGCCGGGCCAATAGGGTCACCCGGCCGGCGGGAATCAGGGTGCCCACCGCAACGTAAGGTCAGCAGGTAGCAGGTACAAGCGTATAGATTTCGTCATGGTCATGCGTTTTAGCGTGAAGAAAACAAGGCCGTCGTCATGGAGCAGGAAAGGGATTCAGCGGGGATCAGGAAGGAGCGGCTCGTGAAGGTATCTACCCGGTTCAACCGTCATTGCTACTGGCGGGCCGGGCCGTATGCTCCGGAAATAAGGAGAGCAAAAGAAGGGCCGAAAGTGGCACGTCCCTCAACAGCAAACCCCGGCGGATAGAGCGTCCACCGGGGTTTTCCGTAAAGCGGGAGGGTGTTTTTCCTTAAAGTATTTCTACATATCCCTCGGTTCCATTCACCCGGATACGCTGGCCGTCTTTGATGAGCTTTGTGGCCCCCTCCACGCCGACAACGGCCGGCAGGCCGTATTCCCGGGCGATCACGGCGCCGTGCGTCATCAGTCCGCCCACTTCGGTAACCAGGCCTTTGATGGAGACAAACAAAGGCGTCCAGCTGGGGTCGGTAAAAGCGGTTACCAGTATATCGCCGGCTTCCAGGTGGGCGTCCTCCATGTGCAGGAGCACACGGGCCCGTCCCTCAATGGTGCCGGCAGAAACCGGCAGCCCCGGAAGCGCCGCCGCCGGGAGGTTTTCCCGTTTGTAGGCACCTGTAATGATCTCGCCATCCGAGGTGAGTACCCGGGGCGGCGTCAGCTTTTCAAAGAGTTTATAGTCGTCTTTCCGTTGGCGGATGATCTGCGGCTCCAGTGTACCGGTGCGTACGGCCTCGTGGAGTTCTTCAAAACTCAAATAGAATAGCTCCTCTTTCTCCTGGAGAACACCTGCCTGCACCAGCCGTTCGGCTTCTTTCCAAAGGGCCTTTTTGTATTCGAAGTAGCGGTTCATCAGGGCGTACTTGGGATATTCCCTGTAACCGATGAATTCCCGGATCAGGCGGATCTTTTGCTGTGCCTCCGCGGCCTTTTGTTGCCCGTCCGGCAACTGCCGCAACCGGTGCAGCAGCTCCTGTTCTTTCGCCAGGGCTTCCTGCCGCCCCTGTTCGAATTTGCGTTGGCCGGCCCCCGGCTCGAAGTTTTTGATGTTGCTGAGGATCAGCGGGACCAGGGTCGAGGGCTTTTCGCTCCAGCGGGTTCGGGAAATATCGATCTCCCCGACACCGCGCATGCCGTATTGGTCCAGGTAGGCCTGGATCGCCTCCCGGGCGCTCTTACCGCCCTCCAGCCGATCCAGTTCCTCCAGAAAATTTTCATCTTTAACCTGTTCCAGGAACCGGATGACGGCCCCGTACGGACGCAGCACATCGGCTACCTGGAGCAGGTCGAGGCCCATTTGCGAGGTAATGTTGTGGGGCACCGATTGGGACAGCGTATCGGCAACGTGCGCCTCCCCCAGCCACTCTTCTATTTTTTCATTGATCCAGGTGGAAGCATGAATAGCCGCCATGATCAATCCCAGGCTGTTCGGGTCAAATAGGAGCTTTTTTAATTCCCCTACGTCCTCCTGGATAAAATCAAACAGCTCCGGTCCTGATTTCGAGCCGATCTGCCGGCGTAAGGCCGCTATGGATTCCCGGCTGCTGCTGATCAGCGCTTCCACGGGGGAGGGATCATACCCGGGGGCGGCGGAAGCTTCCGGCCCTTTATGGATTTTCAGGTGGGCCAGTTCATCCGGTGCATCGGGCAATGACGGGATAAAATCTTCCCGCTCCGTCAGGGTCAGCAGGGCATCCTTCATGAGCGGCTCGTGCTGGGCCATCAGCTCCAGGATCGTTTTTCTGCCGGCAGGGGAAGCCAGTTGTTGGGTGATATCGACAAACAACCTTCCGCCGGCGGTAGCCATGGGCCGGAGCGTGATTTTTTGGAAAAAGGAAATGCCCAGGGGCTTGATGGCGTCGGTCATCATCTGCTGGTGGCCCACCGACAGGTACACGTGATTTTGCTGATCAGGGACTTCCGGAACCGGGAACAGGGTCGTGATGGGCCGGCTTTGAAGAATGAAATAGTTATCCCCCGCAAGGCACCATTCAATGTCCTGGGGGCCACCGAAATGCGCCTCGATGGTTCTGCCCAGTTGTTCCAGCTCCACGGCCTGTTCGTCCGTCAGCGCCGGCAACTGTTGCCCTTCGGGCGGCAGGGCCTGTTCCCTGGTACCGCCTTCTTTTACCGCATAGATGGCCAGCTTCTTGGCGGCGATTTTCTTTTCCACCACCTGGCCGTTCCGCACCTTGAAATGATCGGCATTCACCCGCCCCGAAACCAGGGCCTCCCCCAGTCCGAAACCGGCATCGATAGAAATTATTTTTCGGTTACCCGTAACCGGGTCCGCCGTAAACAGGATCCCGGAAGTTTTCGGGAAAACCATCCGTTGAATGATTACGGACAGGGCTATCTGGCTGTGATCAAACCCGTTCTGCTGGCGGTAAATGACCGCCCGGTCCGTAAAGAGAGAGGCCCAGCATTGGCTGATATGCTGCAGGATTTCTTTTTTACCGGTAACGTTCAGATAAGTATCCTGCTGGCCTGCAAAGGAGGCGCCCGGCAGGTCTTCCGCCGTAGCGCTGGACCGAACGGCATAGGCTTCATCCGCACCCAGCAGTTCATGCGCTCCTGCAATGGCGACTTCGATTTCCCGCGGAATGGGGGTGTTTGCAATTTCTTTGCGGATGCGGGCACTCAGGGCGCCGATCTTTTCCCGTTCACCGGGCTGCAAATGTTTTAATTCCTCCAGCAAGTCCTTCAGCTCGAGGTTCTGTCCCGTTACTTTTTTGTATGCTTCGGTCGTCACGCAAAAACCTTCCGGCACCCGTACGCCCTCTATCCGGGACAGTTCGCCCAAATGGGCGCCCTTTCCGCCCACTTCCAAAATTTTTGTACGGTCGATCTGGGGGAAATGAAGTACGTAGGAGGCCATAGTTTTCCTTTTATTGTCGAAAGCACAAAAAACGAAAAAAGCCGGTAAAACATACATTTTACCGGCTTTTATCGTTGCATCAATCTGGGCGGAGAGAGAGGGATTCGAACCCTCGGTACAGTTGCCCGTACAACGGTTTTCGAGACCGTCCCATTCGACCGCTCTGGCATCTCTCCGAAAGGGGTGCAAATAAAAGGATTTTTTCCGGGAATATTCCAAACTTTTTCAGCGGAAGAAAGAAAAAATTTTTCCTTTCTTCCGCCAAAGCTTTTGGCGCACTAGTCCAGCAGAAACTGACCGTCGCGGTAAATAACCTTTTCCCCGCCATTGCGCAGGCGGGCCGTAACGGTGCGGTTGCTGGTGCTGATGATATCGGTATGCACCCTTGGGCAGCTGTTGTAGCCCATCTCGGCCCACTCTTCGTCCTTTACCAGGGCCATGTCGCCGGTGAACGTATCCTTGTAGGCATTTCCCAGGGCGATGTGGGTGTTGCCGTGGGCGCCGCCCATATTTTCATCGAACAGGGTCGTGGCCATGAATTTCGTGATCCGCGAATGGCGCCGGTCCGTCAGCGAAAACTCCCCCACCTTGTCGGCATTTTCCTGGGCGATCATTTCCTTCAGCGCCTCTTCGTTCTCCGTAGCCGAGGAGGCAACCACCAGGCCGTCCGCAAACGTCAGGGAAACACCGGCAATGCGTTTGCCGGAATAATACAGGGGCTGGTTGAACCGGATGGTGCCGTTGGTGCCCCTCCAGTCCGGCGAAGTGAAGATCTCGAAGGAGGGAATGTTCTTGCCGCCCCCGCTCAGCCACTTGCGGTGGGCGCCGATCCGCACCTGCAGGTCCACGTCCGCACCTTTTAAGTGCAGGGTTTCTATTTCGAGGGCATCCAGCTTATCCTTGATGGCTTCGATCTCCTGCTGCACCGACCGCCATTTCGCTACCGGGTCGTCTTCCCGCAGGTAGCAGGCTTCAATAATCTGTTCCCAGTACTCCTCCAGGCTCAGGCCGGCTTCTGCCGCCATCGAGGGCGTGCCGTACAGGCAAAGCGACCACGACAGCTTACCTTCCTGCTCCTTGCGCTCCCGCATCTTCATATAGGGCGCCCGGGCGCTGTTCATCAGGCTGATCTTCGAGGCGGGCAGCCCTTCGAGGTAATGCACGTCCGGCTCCGAAATAATGAACAGGATGTGATCGGTGGCCTCCACGATTCCTTTCCAGTAGGGCTGGGCAAAAAAGCGGATCTGCTCGTCGGAGCCGTTTTCCAGCAGGTAGCGGGGCAGGCTGGTGTCCCGCACATTATCCGGCTGGTAGTGGGAGATCAGGTTGCCCCCGGCGGCATAAACCTCCCGGGCAATCGCCACGAACAGGTCTTTGGCGCACTCCTGCCCTACCAGGAAAACCGTATCGCCTTTGTTCATTCCCTTTCCGTTATTCAATGCATATTGCACCATTACCTGGGCATATTTCTTCAACAGGTTGTCGTCGAGCTTTACCATAGTGTGCGCAATATAAGGCAAACGGCGGTAGTCCGGAACGCCCTTCCGGGCCCTTTTTATTAAGCCCGGCATTAAGTGCCGCAAAACAAAAGCAATCATTACCTTGTGGTGAAACAAGTCCCCTGATATGAACGCATCCCCCAAAAACCAACTTTATTCGATTGTCATTATCGGCATACTCTTTTTCGTGTTTGGTTTTGTCACCTGGCTGAACGGAACGCTGATCCCTTTTCTCAAACTGGCCTGCCAGCTGGAGAACGACATCCAGGCGTTTTTCGTAACCTTCGCCTTTTACATGGCCTATTTTTTCCTGGCGCTGCCCTCTTCAGTTATTTTGAAAAAAACCGGTTTTAAGAACGGCATGGCCCTGGGGCTGGTGGTCATGGCCATCGGCTCGCTGATCTTTATCCCGGCCGCCAATGCCCGCAGCTTCGGCCTGTTCCTGACCGGCCTGTTCGTCCAGGGCACCGGCCTGGCGCTGCTGCAAACGGCCAGCAATCCCTACATCAGCATCCTGGGACCGATTGAAAGCGCCGCCCGCCGCATCAGCATCATGGGCATCTGCAATAAGATCGCGGGCATTATCAGCCCGATCGTGCTGGGGGCGCTGGTGCTGAAAGGCGCCAGCACGCTACAGGAGCAGCTGGCAGCGGCTGCCGGCCCGGAGGCCAGGGAAGCGCTGCTGCAGCAACTGGCCACCCGGGTGATCCCGCCTTATATGGTGATGGCGGTGGTGTTGGTGCTGCTGGCCCTGATGATCAAGCGCTCCTCCCTGCCGGAAATAGAAATGGAAAAAGAAGAAACCGCCAAGGCTTCCGGCGCCGGCAAAACCAGCATCCTCCAGTTCCCCCACCTGGTGCTGGGCGTGCTCTGCCTGTTTTTGTACGTGGGTGTGGAAGTAATGGCGGGCGACGCCATCGGGGCATATGGCAGGGAACTGGGCATGCCGCTCGAGGAAACGCGGTACTTTACCTCCTTTACGCTGGTAGCCATGCTGGCGGGCTATGTGGGGGGCATTTTCACCATTCCCCGCTACCTGTCGCAGCAAACGGCGCTGGCCATTTCCGCCGTGCTGGGCGTGCTGTTCAGCCTGGGAGTGTTCCTGAGCGAGGGGTATACCGCCATCACCTTTATTGCCCTGCTGGGATTGGCCAATGCCCTGATGTGGCCCGCCATTTTCCCGCTGGCCATCAGCGGCCTGGGCCGATTTACCAAGACCGGTTCCGCCCTGCTGATCATGGGCATCGCCGGCGGCGCCCTGCTGCCCCTGCTGTACACGACCCTGAAGGACAAGGGCATTTTTTCCAACCACCTGTCCTTCCTGCTGTGCATGCTGCCCTCCTACCTGTATATCCTGTTTTATGCCGTCAAAGGCCATACGGCCGGCAAAACGGCCGTCCCCACGGCCAAGCAACCGCAGATGGCCTAGGAAATTCTTTTACCAAAAAACGCCTGTAAGCTCCCGGCTTACAGGCGTTTTTTTATGCTGTAGCGAATATCAACTTCAAAAATTTTTATATCCCTTTGTTTCCCTTCCGGTCCTTGACCCGGATAATGTTTGTAAAGAATGCCACCGGCGCCACCGCCGCAAACATTCCAAAACAATGCGGCCAAAACCCTGTGCCTTCCGCCTGTTCCAATGTGTCTCCATAGCCAAGACGGCAAACCACACCAGTTGTTTGTCGTCTTTTTCCTGTATAGCCCCCATCACCGGACGCCGCCTACCGGATTACCGTTAGCCAGCCGCTAAATTGCCAGGCCCTGTGGCCCCCATCCAGGACCACTTTGTAGGAATACATCCCTTTTTCCAGCCGGGAAACCTCCAGCTCCCGGCTCCAGGCGCCCCCGGTTACCGTTTCCCGAATCGCTATCCCCACCTCCCGGCCCTGGATATCGTACAGGCGGATGGAAAGCTGTCCGCCGGCAGGCAGCTCGCAGCGGAGGCGCACGGTTGTCGTAGCCGGGTTGGGCGCCGGCGTCACGGTCAGGCGGGCCGCTCCTGCCGTGCTCCTTTCGGCAGGGACCGTTGCACGGCCGGTAAGGGAGGCAGCGGCGGGCGTATATTTGACGGTGAGGTAATCCGCTTCCGTGCCGTTGCCCCAGCTCTTGCCGGTTACCAGCACCGCCCCGGTCCCGTCCACCGCTACGGCCAGCCCGGCATCATAATCATTGCCCGTGCCGTTCAGCCGGTCGGTCCACTGGGCTACCCCGGCGGCGTTGTATTTGACGGTAGCGAAGTCCAGGTTGCCCCGGTCCCCCGCGGCCGTCCAGCTTTGGCCGGTCACGTAAACGTTGCCCCCCGCGTCCAGGGCCAGGGCATAGGCATTATCGGGCCCGTCGCCGGGGCCGTTGTACTGGGCCGCCCATTGCAGCACGCCGTCCTTGTTGTATTGGACGGTATGGTAATTTTCCGTTTCCGTATCGGTCCCGGTCACGTGCACCTGGCCGCGGTCGTCCACCGCCAGGGCATGGGCGGCACCCCGGGGACCATCGGCCGCCCACAGCAGCTGTCCGCCCGGGCTGTATTTCAGCGTAAGGTACTGGTTCCCGGATTGGCCGGCCACGCAGGCATTTCCTTCCCGGTCCAGCACCAGGGCCTCGGGCTCCGCAGAAATGCCGGCCGCCTGTTGATAACGCCCGGCCCATAGCTGCCTGCCGGACGCACTGTACTTGAGGGTGATGATGGCCGAACCGTCGGTACCGGAGGTGCTGTGGCCGGTAACGAACACATTGCCCGCCCCGTCCACGGCCAGGGCGGTGGGGACATCGAAGCCATAGGGCGTGCCCCCGTTGTTGTACAGGGCCAGCCATTGCTGCACCCCGTCGCGGTTGTATTTAATGGTCACCAGGTCGTAAGAAGCCACCACCCCGCCGTAGCTGCGACCGGTAACGTACACGTTGCCCTGGCCGTCCACCGCCAGGGCCTGGGCCTGGTCCCCGTCGCTGGCGGGCCCGTTGTAGCGCCGGGTCCACTTGACCGCCCCGCTTTTGTCGTACTTGACCGTGGCAAAGTCATCGCCGGTGCCGCTGCCCGGGCTTTCCCCGGTCACATATACATTACCCTGGCCGTCCACGGCCACGGCCGTTGCCCGGTCGTCGCCGTTCCCCGGGCCGTTGTAGTTCTTTACCCAGGCCCGGCTGCCGTCCCTGTTGAACTTTATGGTGCTGTAATCATGGGCCGCCTGGCCGGTGACATACACGTTGCCGGCCCCGTCCGTCACCTGGGCGGAAGGGATATCGGCCACCCGGGCGGTGACGGCGGCATACCGTTTGGTCCATTGGGCCGTACCGTTTTTGTCGTACTTGATGGTGAGGTAATCCTCCAGCGAGCCCTGGCTTTCGCCGGTCACCAGCAGGTTGCCCCAGGGGTCCAGTGCCAGGGCGCAGGCGTGGTCCACCCCGCCCCCGTTAAACGTTTTGGCCCACAGCTGCACCCCGGCCGGGCTGTATTTTACGGTCCGGAAATCCTCCGGCCGCTGGTCGATGAGCAAGGCGTTCCCGGCCCCGTCCACCAGGAGGCGGGTACCGCCCTCCGCCGCTACCCACGCCTGCTGCCCGTTGCCCGTATACTTCACGGTAGCGCTCCCCGTCACCCATACGTTGCCCGCGCCGTCCACGGCCAGGTCGGTGGGGTTGTCCCAGCCATTGTCGGCATTGTTGTACCGCGCCGCCCAGAGCTGATGGCCGGAAGCACTGTATTTGATCGTGGCATAATCGTAAGAGGTGCCCCCCTCCCCGGTATTGCCGTTAAAGCTGGCGCCCGTCACGTACACGTTGCCCGAACCGTCCACGGCCAGGGCCTCCGCGCCGCCGCCGCCCTCCACGGGACCGCTATAGGTCTTTCGCCAGAGCACGGTTCCCGCCGCGCTGTACTGGGTGGTGACAAAGGCATTGCCCGCATCCGTATAGCAGCGCCCGGTCACAATTACGTTGCCCGTGGCGTCCAGGGCGATGTCCTCCGCCTCGCCGGAAAGGGAGGCGTCCACCCATTGCTGTACGCCGCTGGTGTTGTACCGGATCACCGTCAGCACGGCCCGGTCGTCGCGGTCATGGGTTTTCCCGGCCACGTACACGTTGCCCGCCCGGTCCACGGCCAGCGCATTGGCCCGTTCGGTGCCGTCATCGTCGCCGGGACCGTTATAGACCGCCACCCATTTCTGGGCGCCGTCCTTGTCGTATTTGATAGTGGCCAGGGCGTCATTGTCATTGCCATAAGCCGCCTTGCCGGTTACGTACACGTTGCCCGAACCATCCACGGCAATGGCTTCGGCCCGGTCCTCGTCGCGGAAGGGACCGTCGTAATACCGCGTCCATTTGACGCTGCCGTCCGGCCCGTACTTCAGGGTGAAATAGTCCTTTTCGCTTTCCCCCGTAAGGAACACATTCCCGGAGGCATCCACCGCCAGGGCCCTGGGCCGGTCGACGGAAAGGTTGCTGGTCGTGCTGTACCGCTTTACCCAGCTGCGGCTCAACTGGCCGTAGCCCAGGGCGGGAAGCAGCCAAAAAAGCACCAGCAGCGGGTGCGGAAAGAGGCGTATACCTTTTTTCATAACCAATGATTTACAGGTGAACCAATGGATGCAGGTTCCATAAGTGCAGGTAAAAGGGAGGTGTTCAAGGGGAACAGAAGGCGGCCCCTTTCAGGGGCGGCACTCCTGGGAGTATATCCGCAACCAGGTGCAGTTGTTACCGGGTAAGGGCCTAAAAAAGATAAACCCCTGTAGAAACAGGGGTCGCAACCAAAACTAACTGCTTATGAGACCACAAAAATAAGACGATCCGGCATTTGGCCAAACAATTTACTGTTTAAACATTGAGTTTTAACATTCTGGTGATGGCGCCCCTCGGAGCAGGAAGCAACCGCCCGCCGGATTTGGGCGGGAAAGCCCGGCAGGTGGTGCCCGGAACGATGTCCCATTCAAAATTCCTTCAGATTCAACCAGTAGGTTTACAAATCTGTTCTATTAGTCATTCATCGGTCTCCTGTTTCCACAGGGGACTTTTGTTGAGCGTAAGGGGCGGCAACGGGAGGCTAGTAAATTCGGTTTAAAAAGCCTGCGGGAAACGGCAGGGCCTTTTCGCGGATATTTGTATTTTAGTCCCTACAGCTATGACAAACGTTTCCTTGCCCTTACTTGCCTTTGCGCTCTCGCTCCTCCAGGCCCTTACCCCCTTTACTGCCCGGGCGCAGAAAAAAGGCGCGGATACCGTAGCCGGTTTTCCCGTCAACTACGACGAAGCCCTGGTAGAGACCTATACCCTTCCGGACCCGCTCCTGTTGCCTGGTGGAAAAAAGGTAACCGATGCCCGGACCTGGAACACGGTGCGCCGGCCGGAGCTGGTAAAACTGTTTGAAGAGCAGCAGTTCGGCAAAATGCCGCCCCGGCCCGCGGACCTGCGCTTTCGCGTATTCGATACCGGCACCCCGGCTTTCGGGGGAAAAGCCCTCCGCAAGCAGGTGACGGTGTATTTTACCCAGGACACGACGCAGCATAAGATGGACCTGCTGCTGTACCTGCCGGCAACGGCAAAAAAGCCTTCCCCGGTCCTGCTGCTCCTTAATTTTTCCGCCAACAGCACTTCCGTGGAGGACCCCGGCGTGAAGGCCGGCGAGGTGTGGACGCGGGAGGGCAAGAAAATCCCGGCGGCCGCCTCCCGGTCCTTTGGGAAGATGAACGTGGACACCTTTCTGGCGAACGGCATCGGCGTGGCCATGGTGTATTACGGCGATATCGAACCCGACTTTAAGGACGGGTATCGTTACGGCATCCGGGGCCATTACCTGAAGCCGGGACAGGAGCGGCCGGGACCCGATGAATGGGGGGCTATTTCCGCCTGGGCCTGGGGCCTGAGCCGCGCCATGGATTACCTGGAGACCGACCGGCAGGTGGATGCGGGGCGCGTAGCCCTCCAGGGCACGTCGCGGCTGGGAAAGACCGTGCTGTGGGCGGGAGCGCACGACCCCCGGTTCAAGCTGGTGATCGCCAGCTGCTCGGGCGAAGGAGGCGCCGCCCTCAGCCGGCGCAATTACGGCGAGAGCATCAACCACATGACGGACACCTCGCGCTACTATTACCAGTTTGCGCCCAACCGGCACCAATATGCTTCCCATCCCCAACTGGCGCCGGTAGACGCCCATATGCTGGTGGCCCTGATGGCGCCCCGCCCCCTGCTGCTGCAGACCGGCGATACCGACTACTGGTCGGACCCGAAGGGAGAGCTGCTGGCCGCGGCGGCAGCCGAACCGGTCTACCGGCTGTTTGGAAAAAAGGGCCCGGGCACCACCGAAATGCCCCCGGCCGGCGCCACCACCCTATTCAATACCCTGGGCTATTATTTGCATGCCGGCGGCCACGGCACCATCCCTTCCGACTGGCCGGTATTCCTTAGCTACCTCAAAAAACATTTATAACCCGCGCCCCTGCATTCCCCGCAGGATCCCGGGATGTACCCGATATACCGGCCCTTACAAAAAGGTTAACAAAAGCGGAGCCGTAAAATCCGGCCTGAAAGGTCTATTTTTGCGCCCCATGATCATCCCCGGAATCAATAACCCACTCCCCCCTCCCGCTGCTGTCTAAGCAGAGCGGCCCGGCCACATAGATGCCGTATACGTCCCGTTGATGGGTGTATATGGTTTGTACCGGCACGCCCTTATTGATGCTTCTCCCCTGTTTCCTTTTCTTAAAAACTTGAATTTCCGAGATGAAAAAGTCATTTCTTCTCCTGCATCTATCTGTTTTATTAGCCGGGCTGACCGGAATTTTCGGCAAATTGATTTCCCTGAATGAAGTGGTCCTGGTTTGGTTCCGTGTTTGTCTTTCCTTTTTGCTGTTGTGGGCGGGACTAAAAACAACCGGCCGGTTGCTGCAATATACCGGAAGGGAGCGCTTGCGCCTGGCCTGCTCCGGTCTACTTCCCGCTTTGCACTGGATCTTTTTTTACGGCAGCATCAAGTACGCCAACGTCAGTGTGGGGGTGGTCTGCTATTGCCTGACCGCCTTCTTTACCGCCATCCTGGGCCCGATGCTGGGACGGAAAAAGCTGTCCTTTTTTGAATTGCTCCTCAGCCTGGTTACAGTGGCGGGTGTCGGGCTCATCTTTCATTTTGACACGTCCTTCCGACTGGGCATTCTGCTGGGCATCGTTTCTTCGCTTTTTGCCTCGTTTTATTTCCTGACGAATGAGGTGCTGGTGAAGCAATATGATACCGGCATGTTGAATTATTTCCAGATGCTGGGAGCAACCGTGGGCATCGGCATCTTCCTGCCCTTTTACCTAAACCTGTTTCCCGGTGCGCGCTTTATACCCACCGCTGCGGATGCGGGTTACCTGTTGGTGCTGGCCCTGGTGTGTACCGTGGGCATGAATGCGCTGATCGCCGAGGCGTTGAAAAAGCTTTCCGCCTTTACGGTCAATCTGTGCATGAACCTGGAGCCGGTGTACAGCATCATCCTGGCCATCCTGTTCCTAAACGAAAGCCAGGTGCTGCATACCTCCTTCTATGCCGGACTTTCGCTGATCATCTTGTCGGTGGCCCTTCAAATGCTGTCGCCCGTGGTATTGCGCTATAAACGCAGCCAGCGGGTCTAACCTTTCCAGGGAACCACGCCTGAAATAAAAAGGCCTTGATAATCAAAATGATTATCAAGGCCTTCGTTCCTTATCGCATGAGCATTACCTCCAGCGGGGATCGCCAATACCCTTGGTATAAATGGGATGGTTGAGCACTTCCGGGGTATTCTTGAAGCGCAGGCCGTTCACGTTGTACAGATGCGCGTTCACATCCCAGTTGGCACCTATTTTTTTGCCTTTCGGATAGGGGTCGACCATCAGGTTTTCCGGGGCAATGGGTGTGGGACCGGTGATTACTTTTGTGGCTTCCAAGCCACCGACATTCAAGGTTCCGCCGTTAAACCCGGCGCCCCTGCTGTTATGGCTGAACGGCTGGTTGTTAAAGATCTCCGCGGACGAATAGTAGGTAACGGCATTGTTGGCCGATTTCGCCGAGGTGGCATAGTTATCGGCTATGTCGAAACTCAAACCCGGACGATAGGTCCTGAAATCCATCCCGCTTTGAAAGAATTGCCTTTCGTCACCGGCCGCTTTCACAGAGATAAAGAGGTTCTTCTTGATCGTGTATTTGCTGTTGGCCGGGGGATTCTGGTGCTGGATGAGGAAGCGGCCGTTGGATACGGAAAACGCATTCAGGAAGGTATTGTTCTCAATAGTTACGCGCCAAACCACACTGGGCGCCCAGGCTAAATTCGCATTTTCACGCAAAAGCTGGTCCCAGCTGATCCCGATGAAGGAGTTATTCTTAATAACCACGTTATTGAAGATGTTCGTTCTTTCCGACTTGGCGTCTCCCGTGATGAACGGATAGCCGCGGCCATTGACGTCATACATCCCGTCATCATGAAAAAGGCAGTTATCGACAATGATATTTTCAATTACCTGTCGGTTGGTACCCTGCGTCCGGAACCAGCTCCGTACCATACCCTGGAAATTACAGTTGCGTGCCTCCAACTTGGAGCAGGTGAACGGCATGGAAGCAGAGTGCTGGTTGATAAAATAGTTACCGTTAATGGCCTTACCCGTTACGGATTGATTGAAGAAGTTCACTGCAAGCGGCACTTCGAAGCTGATATCGTCGAAGATCACATCACCCACGGTTATACTGCCGATTTCGCCGGCCATAGCCGGGCGTCCGAGCTGGAAGTTATTGGCATTGCTACCTGTATTGGTGGCATTATAGCCAAGTCCCATATAAACGATGGCCTTTTGACCCGGAATGCTGGATTTTAAGGTCAACCCTTTTGCTAAAACCACCCCGGAGGCTAAATAGTATTTTTTGCCCGATTCCAGCAGGAATACCGTTCCTTCGGCCTTGGTATTATCAAACAGGAAATTATTCAGGATCGTATCCAGGCGGGACGCATCATATTGCTTCGCCCAGGAAGCGGTGTCCACGGAATGCTTGACCAGGATCGGGGCGCCTACCTGGCCCCTCATACGCACCATGCTGGTATTGTACAACCGGTCCCAATAGCGCGCAACCTTATTGTTCAGCCCGTTCACCACATATAAGGCATTGGAGCTTAAACCGGTAACGTCTACGTATCCGTTGGCCAGGTCGGCTTCGGTCAGCTTGATCGTTTGCGAAGGCAGATCCCGGTTCACGGAAGCCGGCTGGACCAGGATCTGATCGATGATAAACCGGTCATTCGCATATTGAAAGCCGGGGTTCAAAACGGTGGTATCCTTATTATATACGGTCAGGTCAAACCACACCCGCATGCTGGTTTCCGTTACATTGGAGACAGACACCACATCGGGAACGCCCCTGCGCTCTCCCGTTTCCCATTCCGCGCGTTCATCGTTATGACCAGAATCGCCCACTCCATACCATTTGGAATGGTAGCCCTCACCCTTGGGCGACAGGGTTTGAATGGCAAAGTTATGCTTGGTGGAATACTGCAGGTCCGGCTTTACAATTTTCAGCACCTCGGGCCCTACAATAGTGTCCCAGAGAATATCCGCCGGGTTATCCCAGGAACCGGATTGCACCTTCATTTTGAGGTGATAGCCGGCGGCACCATCGATGCCGTTCCATACCAGGTACATATCATTGGTATTGATTACCCGGCTGGCCTTCGGATCGCCGGAGATGCCGGTATTAGCCTGCTGACGGAACATCGCCATAAACATCCGGTTTTGTTCTTCGTCGTTGGGCTCTTCTATGAGGTTTTTTTTACAGGCATTGAGGCCCATCGCCAGAACGCCCGCCAAAAGTATGTTCAGTATTAAAATTCTAGTTTTCATGTTTCAATGTTTTAATACACTATTAATTGTAGCCATATTGGTTCTTATAGGCGCCGTTGCTCATTAAAATAGCCTGGTTGGGGAACGGCAGTATATAACGCACCGGGGGCAGGTTATTCGGATCCATTCCTTCCCAGTTGGCGGCGGGCCCGCCTTTGACAAAACCACGCCAGGAATAAAGGATCTGGTTATTGGGAATGGAAAGATCTACGTTGTACCAGTTGTATAAAGTGGCCATCTCCCATCCGGTACCCGGATGCACCGCGGATTCCCATGGATTGTAAAATTGAATGATGGGCAGCGTGTTGTTCGGATAAATGTCTTTATTGCCCGGATTGGGAACACGTTTGTAATACTTGTTAACAGGAAGATTCTGGTATTTGTCGGACCCGTCCATGTAGTCGCTCCCGGCTATGGAAGCTACAATCAGGTATTCCTTAAACGCATTGTACGCTACTTTAGAATAAAGATTCCACCGCACCAGGTCTTTCCAGCGAATGTTTTCACCGCCAAATTCCCACTTACGCTCCTCCACTATGGCGTTAAAAAACGATTCCCTGGAGGCTTTTACCGTGTTGATATAGCTTTCCACTTTTTGCGGATGGTCTGCAGTTGCAAACGCTCTTCTGCGTACCTGCCTGAACGCCTCGATCGCCTTGGCGCCATGGGCCCCGCCTACACCATCTTCCACCTCGTTCACGGCCTCCGCATACATCAGCAGGATATCGGCATAACGCATGTAGGGCAGGTTGATACCCGTGCTTCCGGTACTTTGATTTCCTAAAGCCTTTCCGGGATCGGCCCATAGTTTCGACCATTTATTATTGTACAGGCTGTAGTCCACCAGCACCTGCGGCTGGCCATCGGCGCTATAGTTCCAGAAACCAACGGTATAGTCCTTCCGGATATCACTGCGGTCGAAGGTATAATGGTAAAAAGCATTCAGCCGCATGCCGCCGTTGATAGTACCCCAAACGTGGTTGGTGGTCCCATCGGTGCCGCTGACGGCCCCGCCGGTAACGTAACCGACGTTGCCGCTCGAATTCCTCAGGAACGGGATCTCGAAAATGGGATCATCATTGTTGCTGACCACGTTGTTGGTCTCATCGATGAATACATTTCTATAGGATTTACCGAGGTTATGCTTTCCGGAGGAAATAGCCGAATCGGCATACTGCATGGCAATGGTGTAATATTCCTTGTAGTCCGGCATCCGTTTCATGGTGCCTTTGCCGCCACCTTCCGGGTACAAAGCGTATCCACCCCTGGTCAGGGCCATGCGGGCGATCATGCCAAAGCAAAATTCCTTGGAGGCCCGCTCTACGCCGTAGGGCATCTCATTGGCATATTTCATACCGGCCGCCGCCTCTTTCAGATCGTCAATCAGGAAACGGAGGATCTCGTTGCGGTTGGTAACGGGGATCACAAAATTCGATCCCAGGTCCATAGCCGGTTTGGTGTTAAAGGGGACGTCGCCAAACATGACCACCAGGTCATGGTAAAACATAGCCCTTAACACTCTGGCTTCACCCAGCTGCTGCGTAAGATCCTTGTCATCCTTATTAAAAACAGGGCTGTTCTGGATGCCCTTGATGAAAATATTGGCGCGCTCAATGCCTTCATATTGCTTGTTCCAGAACCGCAGGATGGAAGGAGCATGGGGTGCGCCGTCAAAAGCCCGGAAATCTTCCCCGTTTACGTTCGTTAATTCCGCGGAGAAGGCGGTGAACTCGACATCATTGTTTAAGGCAAAGGTGCTGAAATAGGCATTGCCATACGTATCGTTGCTCATCATAGAGGCATATACGGAAGTCAACACGCGGTTGATCTCATCTTTGTTTCCGAAGACATAATCGGATTCGTATTTCGAATCGGAGCTAACGTCCAGGAAGCCCTTTTTACAGGAAGAAAAGGATATTAATAGGGTGCTGAGAATAATAAAACTTTTTCTCATCTTAAATATAATTTGTACTGTAATGAGTAAATAGTGAGATTAGAAAGTGATATTAAAACCTGCCACGAAATTCCGGCTGCGCGGATAGCGGTTATAGTCCACGCCGGGGGTCAGTCCGGTTTGCACATCTACTTCCGGATCATATCCCGTGTATTTCGTCAATAAGAACAGGTTGTAACCACTGGCGAACACCCGCAGGCTGCTGATTTTCATGCGGTCGGTCGTTGTTTTCGGCAGCCTGTAGCCCAGGGTAAGGTCCTGCAAACGCAGGAAGGATCCATCTTCGATAAAGTACGAGTGGGTTACGTTCTTGCCGATATCAACCGGGTTGAAGATCGTCGCATTGGCATTGACCTCCTGGTACAGCGCCGTATAACGGGCATCGCTCAGCATCCGGTCGCCGGTGGCATCATCCGCATAGCGCCAACGGTTACTGGCATTGAATTCGGGAAGCACATTGAAGTAGTTGTTGGCATTGCTGATGAAGGAAGACAGGGTATAACGGGTGGCGTTGTTGACGTCAAATCCATACATGAAAAACAGGTTGGCCGACATATCGAAATTACCCCAGCCGCCGGCCAGGTTGAATCCGCCGCTGAATTTCGGGTTGGTATTGCCTATAACTACTTTGTCCAGGTCATTTACCACATTGTTTTCGTCCTTATCATCCACAAAGTTTTTGAATTTAGGCCGGCCCGGCTGCGTACCGAAAAGGGCGTTATTATTTACCGTTCCGGGTTTTGCCACCCAGTTGAGGCCCTGCAGGTCAAATTCATCGAACCGGTAAATGCCGTCATATACATATCCATAGATAAGTCCCAACTGGCCGCCCACCCGGAGCATGTAGTCACTTTCGGAAGACTTCCAGCGGGGAGAGGTCATCCAAAGCTCCGTCTCGGTACCATTCAGCTTGTCGATACGTGTTTTGTTGATGCCGAGGGTAAACGTGGTATTAAAGAAAGCGTTCTGCTTTTTGATAATCTGGGCATTTACCGTAAGGTCGAAGCCCCGGTTGGTTACCTGCCCGATGTTCTGCATCTGTTGCTGGTATCCCGTGGTAGTGGGAATATTGCTGATGTACAGCAGGTCGGTGGTGGTATTCTGGTAGATTTCAGGGGTTATGGTCAGGCGATCTTTGAACATACCGATATCGAAAGCCAGGTTACGGGTGAGCGTGGTTTCCCATTTAATATCAGGATTCGGAAGTGTCGTGCCGCCTGTGTTTACATAATACTCGAAGCCGGTTTCACTGGCTTCTCCCCAGCCGGGTCCGCCCGAAGTATTGATTTCATACTGGTAGCGCCACATATCGTCCGTAATGCGGTTATTGCCGGATTTACCCAGCGCGGCCCGTAATTTAAGCTGCGAAAACATCTTTTGACCCGCCATGAAATCTTCGTTCGTCAGCACCCAGCCGCCTGAAATGGCCGGGAAGTGCCCCCAGCGCTTTTCAGGTGCAAACTTTGTAGAGCCGTCGGCCCGGTAGGTAAGGGAAAGCAAATACTTGCGCTCGAAATTATAGTTTGCCTGTGCGAAGTACGAGGACAACCTTTCCGGAGAACTGATGGAGGAGGTAGCTCTCCAGGGAGTGCCCAGGCCCAGGTTCCGGATCGCCCTTTTCGGCTCTACCGCTTTGGGAAAATAACGGGAACTGTTGGTGGTGGTGAACTGTACGCTGCTGTTCAGCTCCTGTCCTGCCAGGAAAGAATAGTTATGCTTGTCTATTGCTCCCTTGTATTCCAGGGTGTTGGTCCATCCATACCGGTTCCGGCGCTGGGTGGAAAGCTCGGCAACAGGCAGGCGGTTATTGGCGACCGCTGTTTGCGTCAAATCACCCCAAAAGCGGTCGGTATAGTTGAATCCCATGTACTGGGTACCCAATGAACGGAAGGTGACTCCGGGCATAATCGTCCAGTCAATGGAAGCCTGGTTGGTAAATTCGTAGCGGTTCCCCCTCAGGTAGTTTTGATTGATGTCGCCCTTCGGATTGGTATATTCAAAATAGCGTTCATCGTCCGGATTGATGTCCTCCACAGGAATATGTGAAAATTCGCGAAGACCATTGGTAGGCCGGTAACGCAGCACATTGATGATACCGCCGCTGCCCACGGCATCGGCACCTGCGCCCCTGTCCTGGCGATAGGTAAAGCGGGGATTGATCAGTATCTTCACTTTCTTGGAGAGATCCGCGCTCAATTTTGTATTCACGTTTGTCCGCGAAACCCCCGATCCGATAAGTACGCCTTTATCTTCGTTGTGGGTGATACTGGTATTGAACTTCAAGGTCTGTGTCCCGCCGTTCAGGGTAAGATTGTACATCTGGCTCATAGGCGTGCCGCCCAGGATCTCATTCTGCCAATCATTTCCCTCGAATCGTTTATATAAATCGAAATCGGCCGGGTTCCCGAAGTTGCCGCGGAATTTCTGGCGGTCGGAATTACTGCCCACTACGGATTCATATTGAACCTTTACGAATTCATAGGGGGTCATCAGCTGTATTTTGCGGGCAAGGGTCCTGAATTGCGTGTTATGGTTGAAATTAACGTTCAACTTGCCGCCCTGGGCACGCTTGGTAGTGACCACCACCACCCCGTTGCCGCCGCGGGCGCCGTAAATGGCGGTCAGGGAAGCATCCTTGAGGATGTCGATATTCAGGATATCTGTGGGAGGTATATCATTGATATTATCCACGGGAAACCCGTCCACGATAAAAAGCGGAGCGTTGCTTTGTGTTACGGAGGTACCGCCACGGATACGAATGTTCACTTCCGCACCCGGTGCGCCATCCGCCATGGTTACCTGTACACCGGCGGCTTTACCCTGCAAAGCCTCCGCTACCGAAGAAACGGGAACACGTGCCAGGGTCTGTCCCGAAACGGAGGATACGGAGCCGGTAAGGTCCTTTATGGCCTTGGCCGACCCATACCCGATCACCACAACGTCTTCACCCGAAACAAAATTTTTTACCAGGGGAACCACCATTCCTTCCGTCGCCTGGATGGTTTGCGAGGTATAACCGGAGTAGGAGAAAATAAGCTTTACATTGTTTCCGTCAGCAACATTGATGGAAAACTTACCTGCTGAATCGGTCCGCACCTTCAAACTTGCATTTGCCACAGCAACGGTTACGCCAGCAAGCGGGGCCTTGTCATCATCCAGGACTTTACCGGATATTTTTTTTGTCTGCGCTGAGGCATGCAGACTGAAAAGGACAATTGAGGTTGTCCATAGCATTTTCATCATATGGCTTTACTTTAAATTGAAAATTCTAAAATTTAACAATTACTGCAATCGATTGTGATACTACACATTTTTTAAGCAGGGCATGCTGGTGGAGGGTGGATTTATTTACGCAATCGTTGCCGGCTGGCAGGTATGGGTATCACCGCACGTCAGATCATGCAGCGGCCCCCCTCCCGGAGGTTACCCGAAATGAGTGCGCAAGGCTGTTGCCGGATTGCCCGAGGCGGGACTACCCGGTTTTAGCCGAATCATCGCATCTTCCGCATTTGTTGGAGGAGTATTAAAGACGCCCTGGAGGCCTGTTTGTTAAGAGGTTGTAAGGAAACGCAGTTCGGGGTTTGGCAAAGAGTTGGTCAAAAATTCTCATATAAGCAATCGGTTTAAAGCATAGCATTCAGGAGGAGCGTTCATTACCAAGGGCTTATGAAACCATTCCTGCCTTTAAGGGGTTAAAGTTAAGATTTAAAGCTTTTTCTGTAACAGATTACAGAACAATTTATTTCGCGGAACCCAAAATGCCCGGAGGACCTGTTTTTTGGGGAGAGGGACCCAAAATAAAACAGGAGCCCTGCCGCATACGCTTGTTGGGGCCCGATTTCGTTACCGAAGCCAGTTCCAGCGTTTGGCCCAGTCCAGCAGCACATCGTTCCGCCATTTCAGCACCGTTTTACCTCCTTGCCAGATATCATCGTACAGCTCGGGGTTTTGCCGGTCCGTGTACCAGTTGGAACCTAATTTATAGTTGGTTTTACGGTGTTTCCCCGGCCAGATATTATCTACTACAAAAGCGCCGCTTTGCTCCTGGAACCCTTTTATGCCGGAAGTTACCTTGTAGGTCAACGTCTCCGTACGTTTGGGGCAGTATCTGACCACATAATTACCGTTTCCCAGATAAAAGCCATCCCATTTCTGTTCTCCGATTTCCGACTTCACCGACATGGTAAGGCAGGCCGAATCCCGGGGGATCCTGACGTCAGGGCCTTTAAACTTAAATTCCATAATCGAAAATACGGTTGCCGTATCGCTGGTGGTGGCATTGCGGCTGAATACCCGTCTCGGACTTTGCTGGAACTTTACATAACTGCCGCCCCAATTTTCCCGCATAGGATTGTCGGGATCGCCATCCATCATATAGAGCAGGGACGGCGTGTCGCCCATTTTGACATTGCCCTTATACCGGTTATTTTTAAAATCCTTCCCTAAATAGCCGGCTTCGTTAATATAGTTCCTGTAATAATTTTTATTATTGAGGCTATCGGGAACGTTATTGGAGAAAAATCCATAGTAGGACGCATTGGATTCTATAAACCAAAGGTTCGGGAAGTTTTCGGCGATGTAGGCGTAGCTGTTTGCACTCCACTTTTTATTGGGTCCGCCAATCCAAAACACTTTAATGTTCTTTTGAATTCCAGGCTGATCATGTAATGCCTGTGCCAGGTCGTCCAGTCCCCCCCAGATCAATATCCACAGAGGCCTGTCGCTTTTTTTCCGGGCACATTGAATCATCCAGTCCGAGCCTTCCGTTGCCGTGGAATAGCCCTTGAACGGCGCACCGCCCCGTCGTCCCTGTTTGACCACCGAACGTAAATATTCAGGGGTTGCAAATCCCTGCTTATGTTCTTTCAGTTGGGGCAGGTCTTTTTCATAAAGGTCTATTGCACGGAGTATTTCCTCTTTATTTCCCTCTCCAAAAGACGGCGATGAAACCAGCCCTTCTATGTCAAACAATTCGTTATACATTAATAAGTGTATCATGGATTGATTGTCGTCGGGATCCGTGCCGCCAATATCCGTGCTGATCAAAATGCGGGGTTTTACAGGGATGGGTTTCTGTGCGGATACCGCCAGGAAACCGCATAAAAGAACGGAAAGAAAAATCAGTTTATTCATGCTTCATAATTAATAGCGAACACATTTTTAAAGGTTTATTCCCCCCGGGCTGTGTTGCAAACTTCTTCCTTTGAAACTTAAAAGACCATCAATTAATGAGCAAATAGTATAAAATATTCGCCCCCAACAAATATTTACACTTGATTTACAACAAGTTAAGCAGCAGGATCAAAATTTGAACAGGACATATACTTAAAAGGCAAGGGTACTAAAAGAAAAGAGGCTGCCTTGTGTAGCGGCAACCTCCCACTGCTGGATCCGGGGATCGGAAACGTTCTGGTAATCATTCACCGGCATGCCGGCCAGCCCGCCCGGTCCGCGGCTTCAAAAGCCGCCTCCGGGGGACACCAGGAATGGAAGCGCATAAGGATCATTCATGCGAACATTCAGCGGCTTGCCCAGCAACCAGTCGGGCAGCCCCCCATTGCGGATTTCACCATGGGCAAAGGGGCCGATGCGCACCAGGGCATACAGGTTATTTTTTTTGCACAGTTCAATAAACTTCCGCAGATCCTTGTCGCCGGTCCACACGAACGTTCCTTCCTCCTCCTCATGCAGGTTCCAGAAAATATAAGTGGGAACAACCGTAATGCCTCCGGCCTTCATTTTCCGGAGGGACTCCTCCCAATACTGGTGCGGATACCTGGCGTAATGAAATTCACCCGTTACAGGAATAACAGGTTTATTGTTGATCGAGATGTAATAGTTATTCACGGCGATCTTCTCCCCTTTCGGGTTGCTTCCGCCCAGCTTTAAATGGCCGGAATATATCTTTTTTTCCGGGACATCCGCGTTGATGTCAAAAACGTGCCGCTCATTTGCCGATTGACCGTGGGCATTCAGGCCGGAAAGCAGTACCCCGAGGGCAAACAATGGATGTTTATAGAATATACTGAGGTTCATGGCAGCGTGTATTAAAATGATTACTGGTTTGATCGTTCAGTTGGATCGGCTTATTTATGAAACATTACGGTTGCAGCAGTGATCTCTATCCAGGAGTTGGAACCGGCTGCCGGACTTTTCCCGGCAGTTGGCCGGAGGGAAAGCTGCAGCCACTCCACCGCTTCCATTCTGACCCTGTCGCCCGGGCCGCCCCGGTTGGCGGCCGGTTCAAACCAGTATCGAAACCTGCCGGGATACCCCAGGGGCAGCATGGCGCCCCTGGAGCGCTGCAATTCACGGAGCGGAACCTGCAGGGCCTTCCAGTCCGGATCCAGGCTTATTTTCCGGCTCCAGCTCGTTCCATCGCTTTCCACCAGCGTAATATAGGCTTCGTGCTTCCGGCTGACACCCTTTACCTCCAGCACCAGCGACTGGGCGGCAGACAAGTCTTCCTTTCGCCCGGAAATTTTATCCTTTACCGGAACGGACACCGTATAATCCTCGACGGAGGGGTCATTCCAAGGCATTTCCAGCCGAAAGGCCGCTTCACCGGTATGAGAGGCCGGGAGTAGTTTGAAAACGTTAAACCGGAAGTCATGATCCATTCTTGTTACGGCAAGCCCTTTTTCATCTTCGGCCGGATGGAGTAAACGTAAGGGAATGATGGGCCCGACCACCCTGGCCTTCCAGTTTTCACTTCCGTAATAATCCCAGTCGTACGGACTTTTTTGAATGCCGGAAGGGAAATTGAAGGTTTGCCCCTCCCCCTTCACAACGATGCAGTATTCTAGCCATCCTTCCCGGACCTTTTCGGCCGGCAATGCGGCCGTATAGGTATATCCCCCGTCCTGTTTCATGGGTACCGAAACAAAACGTGGCCCTGCCTGCTTCACAAATAAAGTAACGGACTCAGGATCTTTCGGGCCATACACTTCCGCCTGGACCAGCAGGGGTTTTCCCAATGGATACTCCTGCTGGGGATGCACCACTACCTGCAGGGGCAGCGCCTGGTCCTTGGGCGCGATAAATTCATCGATACCCAGGTAACCGAGTTGCCGGGGCAACGCTTCCTTTTGAAAGTGCGGATCTGCCGATAGGATATAGACGCCAGGCTGAATACTGAACTTCCCTTCCCGGGCCCCGGTGGCATAGGTATTCCCCGCATTCAAGGGCACAACGGAAAATGCGCTTCCCAGGTCAGGCAGGAGGACCTCCATGGGCCAGTTGCGGCTGATGGCCCGGGAAACCACCTTGCCGGGGCTGGGCATTTTAAAGGGATCATCCACCAGTACCGCGTCCGGGTACACTTCCAGGCGCCAGGTGCCCTCCTTTACTTTGTCCAGGAAGTAGAGGCCTTTCCCCTGGTAGGCCACCACCGGGGAAGACCCATAGCCTATGATTTTCTTCAGCGCCGCCCTGTTTGGCGGGGCCGTTTTGGTGCTGTTTGCATACAGGAACTTATCGGCGGTGACCATCTCGCTCAGGTTCTCCTCATAGCTGATGCGGAAGGGACCAAAAGTCGTGTTGGCGGGATAGGTTCCGTAATGCTTCCCGCGCGGAAGCTGCTTCATCACCTCCGCGGCAATGATCCCGCTGACCGCTTTGACGGGCGTATACACCATATTGAAGAAATGGGTCTGCCAGCCCAGGTTGTAGGGTGCTGTTGCCAGCATATCGTAGGAAAACATAGTGGCGAACTGGGCGCCGACCGAACGAAAGGTGCGTACCATGGCCGGAAACATATAGCCCGTCAGCTGGTCGGGATGGTCAAACTCATAGACGATCTTTGCCATTTTGGAAAGTTCCGGCTTCCCCATAAGGGAATAATCATCCACCACCGGCAGGTAATTGCCCGGCAGTGTCCTGCCGGCATTTAAGCCGGAGGGGTACCAGGCAAAGGTAGCGCCCTGGACTTTGGATTGCTGCATGGCAGCGGCCATGTCAAAATCCTGGCTGACATTATGGAACAGGATCTTTTGGCAACCGGTGCTTCGGACGGCCTCCACCAGGGCATTGATATAGCGGATGGAGCCCTGCACGTCCTTGCTGTGGTGCCAGGGCTCATTGATCAACTCGATGAACAGGATCGCCGGTTCATCCTTCCACGCGGTTTGGGTGTAGGGATTGACATGGTTCAATAACTGCCCGAGGTAATTTTGCTGGGCGGCAATGGCCTTTGGGTTCGTGCCCAGTTCCGACTTTTTGTACTTTTTGGAAATACCGTCGATGCTGGCCGTATCGCCCATGGCATCCGGCCAGAGCGAGCTGTAGGTGACAATAGGGCTCAGCAGGAAATAAATACCCCGTTGTTTCGCTTTGGCCATTAAATAGTCCATCAGGTCCAGGTGATCATTGTTCCGAAGGTTGCCCTCCCCATCCGTATTTTCAAAATCGCCCCAAAGGCACAGGCGCAGGCCGTCCCAGCCCATCCGGGCAAAATGCGCCATATCCTGGTCAACCAGTTGCTTCCGGTCATGGGTCACGTAACCGGCAGCCCTGTAATCAGAGGCGGAGGGCAGGCAATAATTGGCGCCAAACAAGGCCACCTCCTGCCGGTTGTCCTTCCACCGGATCACCCCGTTCTTATCGAGGTACACCCGCCTGGACGGAGCCTTTACCTGGGCGCCGGCGGAAAAAGTAAGGAATAAAAAACTGATGAAGATTATCCGAAACATGTATCTGCTTTTATTAGGCTTGGGTGAACAGGTTTGTGTGCGGGAACCAGGCTCCGTCCGTTCTCTTAGGAAGCAGACGGAGCCGGGGAGACATTATTCGTATCCCGGGGTCTGGGACAAGCTTCCCTTCGCCGCATTCAGGGCATATTGCGGAAGGGGCAGGTAGCCATGGGCACGGGCAGGGTTGGGTGTTTTACCGGCCGCCTGCAGGTACTCGTTCCACTTGCCAAAACGCATCAGGTCCACTCTTCTAAATCCTTCGAAATACAATTCCCATCCTCTTTCCCGGAGAAGAGCATCGGCAAAGGCTTGCTTGTTCGCCGTGTTAGCGGCAGAAAGATCACCTAAACCGGCACGTTTTCTTACCTCGTTCACAAAGCCTTTGGCTTCATCGGTCGGGCCATTTTGGCCATTGATCGCCTCGGCCAACATCAGCAACACGTCGGCATAACGCACCTGGGGCAGGTCATTGCCCTGGAAGGCCTGGGGAGCATCGTCGGGATACTTATTGACTACCGGCCCCCTCATATTGGCACGGGTGTAGGTTCCGCCCCAGGTTGCCGGGTAAGTGGCCAGCAGCAACTCCCTTCTTTTATCGGAGGGATCAAAGCTGTCGTAGAACTTCCAGGTGGCCAGCAGAGCGCCCGGCCATGCCCATCCGCCCTTTCTTTCAGCACCGGTTAGCGTTCCTGCTGCATAATCGTTGGGAAAGGTATAGAAGGCCCAGGCATTGAAGTTGGGCTTTGGTTCGGTCCCATCGGCCGCAGGATCCACCGAAACGGCCCAGATGGTCTCATTATTCTTCTCCGTGGCTTCCCTGAAGAGGTCTTTGTAACTGCCATTCAGGCTGTACCCCAGCGTTACTATTTCTCTGCCTGCCTGCTCCGCCTTTGCATATTCTTTCTCGAACAGGTAGGTCCGCATTAAGACTGCCAGGGCCAGCCCTTTATTAAACCTTCCATATTCAGCAGGCGTTTTTACCAGGTTATCGGCGGCATAGCGTAAATCCCCCGTAATGGCATTTACAAAAACGGTTCTTTCCGGGCGCGCCAGGTTATCTTCTTCCGATGTCCCAATTTTTGCAGGATCCAGGATTACGGGAACGGGTCCATACAAGGTAAGCAGGTAGTACATGAGCCAGCCCCGGGCCATGCGCACCTCTCCCACCAATTGCTTTTTCTTCCCTTCACTGATAGTTGCCTTTTCCAGGTCGTCGATCATTTTGGTCAGGCGGGTGACAAATCGCACTTTTTCAAAATGAGCGCTTCTGTCCTGGTTTTTCAGGTAAAGAAAGTCGCCCTTGCTCAGCAGATCCCAAAATCCTCCCCATTCCGGGAAGGGAGCGAACAGGTCGGAAGTAGCATCATTTAACTGGATGTTGCTGTACTCCACCCCGTGGAATAAATACTGGTAGGCGCCCGAAGGATCGGCATATCCCCATTTGGAACCAAAGGGTTTGTAGGCTTCCAGGGCATATAATTCGTATTCCCCCTCCGAACCCGGAAAATTCAGGGGAGACAACTGTCCATAGGAAGTTGCTTCCAGACCTTTTTTACAGCTGCCGGCCACCATTCCGGCCGCAAGCAGCATCATTAAGTAGTTCAACTTTTTCATATAGTAATGCCTTCGTTATTTAGAAATTAAAAATTAGTTCTAACACCCAATGAAAACACACGTGCCATGGGATAAGGAGCAGGCCCGCCCTTTACGGTCGGCGCCGTTAATTCAGGGTCGGAAATGGGATATTTTGTAAAAAGGAATGGGTTTTGCGCATCGGCATATACACGAAGGTTACGCACGTATTTGGTAAAAGTACCCGAGCTGATATTGTAACCAAGCGTAATGTTGCGGCAGCGGACAAAATCTGTTTTCAATAAACCGATATCGGTTCCCGTACGCAGTCCTAAAGCCCCTTCATTATAGGCCACTCCCGGGCGTGTCCCATTCGGGTTGGAGGTAGTCCAAACCTCACTTAACTGTTTGATACCGCTTTGCAAACCTGCCAGGAAGTCCACCGGGCTGCTCCATAATGCATTCGGGTTCGTTCCCAGGCCGCCAAACTGGCCATAAAACAGGACCGCCAGATCGAAATGCTTATAGCGGAAGGTGTTTCCAAAGCCAATAGCCAGTTTCACTGCAGGATCGATCCGGACAACATCATTGGTATCCAGTTTCTTATCGCCATTCCGGTCCGCAAACGTGGGGAAACCGGGAACGTTGCCGGCAGCGGGCTGCCAGGCCGGAGCGGTTTGTCCCGCCTTTAAAATGCCATCCGTTTTAAAAACATAATAAGAACTTACCAGGTCTGTTTCGCTTTGCCAGCTATTGAGGTTGGTGTTGGCATACCTATCCTTCCAACGCAAATTGTTGTGTGTAAGGTTGATCAGGCTGGTCCATTGAAAGTTGCCCGACTTGACGTTGTTGGTATTCAGGTTCAGTTCCCAACCCTTCCGGACCTGGTGCCCTGTATTGATCGGGGCGGTAGGTATCAGCGACAGCTGAGAAGTTGTTTGATAGACGACAAAACGTGTGAGATCATCGCGGAACAAATCAAACGAGCCGTTGATACGGTCATTCAGCAAACCAAAATCAAGACCAATGTTTTTGTTAATGGTCTTAGGCCACCGGAGGTTGGGGTTGTCCAATGCCGTTAAATAATAGGGGGTATAAGCGGTGCCGCCATTATTGAACGTGACAATACTGTACTCGGGACTAAAGCTCCCGTATGCAAAGCCGCTGGCGTTTCCTGTTACGCCGACACTTGCCCTGACCTTCAAAAAATTCAGAAACTTCAGTTTTTGCAGGAAGCGCTCGTTGGTAACTTTCCATGCCAGGGATGCGGCCGGGAAGGACGCATACTTGTTTTGGGGGAAGAACTGGCTGTAGCCGTCGTGCCGTACGGATAAGGAAAGGATATACCGGTCCAGGAAATCGAAGGAGGCCCTGGAAAAGTACGACCTTAATTTATCCGCCGACCGTTGGGAAAAAACGGTTTGGGAGCTTAAAGAAGAAGAACCCAGGGCATCGGTACCGATAGCATCCAGCATATCGGCGCCGGAGGCGCTAAAGGAATAGTAATCATTCGGATATTGGCCCGTACCGGCTACCGCATCTATAGAAACAACCTCTCCGAACTTCTTCTTGAAGTTAACCGTAGCTTCTATCGTTTGGTTCTGTCTTTTAGAATTGGTAACGGATCCTCTCGACCGGTTTAACTGGTCGAAGAAGGTGCTGGAAGGAATGAAAAAGTCACGATCCGCGGTTTCCGTATTATTTCCATAAAGCAAACGTGCGCTGAGCATGTTGGGGATGATCTTAAAGTCCGCAGCGAAGCTGGTAAACAAGCTGCTGTTGGTGGTTTTATCCCTGATGTTTAACAGGGAGAGCGGGTTGCCGGTCATGCGAAACTGGCTGTACTTGCCGGTGGCGGGATCATAAACGGGAAGTGTTGCCGGATAAGCCAGGGCAGCCTGCAAGGCGCCGAAGCCCTGTTGTCCTGCTCCGCCCCCTTGTCCGCCGGACTGCGAATTCAAATAATTATTTCTGCCCGCGTTGACGTTCGCATTCAGCGACAGGAACTTGGTCAGGTTGAACGTCAGGTTCATACGGCCCGTATACCTTCTCAGGCCGGAATTTTCAATGGTGCCCTTCTGGTCGAAAAAGCCGCCGGAAAAGTAATAGTTGACCTTATCGGAAGAACCACTGATGCTCACATTGTGATTATCGATGCTTCCGTCTTTTAATACATAGCTTAACCAGTCCGTACCCCTGCCCGCATTTTTAATTTGCTCCTGCGTATACGGCTTTGACGTACCATTGTTGTACTCCGTCAGGTCTGCCGGGTTCGGGCCAAAGGGCGCCATTTTTTTATCGAGGAGGAATTTGTCCAGCGTCAGCTGGTTGTAGTACGTCATGTACCCGCTTGCCGTCAGGGGTTCAAAATACTCCCTGTTCTTTACCAGGGAACGGCTGCCTTCATAACTTACATTAGCCCGGCCGCCTTTTCCTTTCTTTGTCGTGATCAGCATCACCCCATTGGCGGCATTTACCCCATAAATGGAAGCGCTGGCATCTTTGAGGAATTCAATGGATTCGATGTCGTTCGGGTTAATGCCGGCAAAGCCGCCCCGGCTTACGTTGGCATCCATCGAGCGGTTGCCGCTGCCCGGCTCCAGCCCTGAAAAAGGCAGGATGACGCCATCCACCACCACCAGGGGGTTGCCGCGGCCGCGAATGGATACACTGATCGCACCGCCCGGTTCCGCACTGTTTTGAGCGGCGGTCATACCGGCTGCTCTTCCAAATAATAATTGTGCAACTGAATTATTAGCCGCCTGGGGAACGGTTTTGGGGTCCACCTTGGCCACCGAGGTCGTCAGGTTCTTCCGGGAAGTGGTTCCGTAACCGATGACCACCACCTCGTTCATGGACCGGGTCACAGCCTTCAGTTCTACGTCCAGGGACAGGGTGGTTGCCCCTTTGATGGTATAACCCGACATGGTTTGCGGTTCGTAGTCCACCATGGAAAAGGAAAAGCTGTAAGCACCGCCGGCCGGCACCCGTGAAAAGGTGAAGACACCGGTGCTGTCGGTAGTGGTTCCCGTGGTGAAATTGGTTTTGCTGTTGCGGATAATGACCGATACGCCGCTGAGGGGGCGATTGTTATCGCTGTGCACGAACCCTTTGACGATGCTGCCGGCCTCCTGCGCGGTGGCAGTGTGGGGCTGCAGCAGCGGGAACAGGAAGAAAGGGGCCAGGATGACCGGCCGAAAACGGAGAGGCTTAAAACTCATATGGCTTGCTGTTTTTAATGAACAATAAAAGTCCTTCTACCCGCCCGTGGCGGGGTAGTCATCCGCCAGTTGGGGATGCAAAGATTTATGGTTGCTGATTATTGCCTGCTGATAACGAAAGCGGAATCGTTTCTGGTGATCGTTAGGTTATTAAGGAAGCCTATCCGGTTCAGGATCATTTCCACCGAGTCCGAACTATTGTATTTGCCGATAAAGTAGAGATCCTGCACCTCTTTTGGATGATAAATAATTTTGACCTTGTAAATTTCCGCCAGCTGGTCCAGTATTTCGTTTACCGGCCGGTTGTTGAACTGGAACCAGGTTCCCTTCGTTTGCTGCGGGAGCGAAGGGCTTTCAGAGGGTTCTTCTGTCATGAGCTGCCGGTGCGCGGCATTGCTGTTTACCCTGAAGGCATGCACCCGGGCAGTTGGACCGCCATATACAAACTCCTGGCCCGGAGACAGGTAAACATCCTGCGGCATCCGTTTGTTTGCCTTATGGGCCGCCCTGACCACCACTTTTCCTTCAAATAAGCGCACCACCACCCGGCCGGATCCTTTATAGGCCGATACGGTAAACTCCGTGCCCAATGCCGTAGTGGCGATCTCCCCGCTTCGGACGGTAAACGGCCTTGCCCTATCCTTCGCTACCTGGAAAAAGGCTTTGCCCGCAAGTAGTAGTTCCCGCTGGTTGCCGAAAGGTTCCCGGTAGGTGATTTCACTTCTGGCGCCCAGGACCACCAGGGAGCCGTCCGCTAACCGGATCCTTTTATCCCTTCCTTCCGTATTCACCTCGTGCCGGGTAACGTAGGCAACACTATCGATCCTTTTTCCCGCATCCCGGGCAATGGGGGCTTCCGGTTTCCTGCCGGCAAAGAAGGTCCAGCCCAAACCAATGACCAGCAGTACCGAAGCGGCAATGGCTGCGGCAACCAGTACCCGGTAAACTCCTGATTTCCGGGGCTTTTCTTCTTCGGGGTTTTCCGCTGCCATCGGCTGGTGTTCCGGCAGGGGAATGGCCGGGGTTTCCTCTTTCGCGGCTACCCGTTGTTCAAAACGATTCCACCGGTCTTCCAGGTCCACCCCGGTCAATAAATAATCCAGGTCTTTCCGGGCCTGCGCCAGTTGCCAGGCCTTTTCCAGGCGTTCGAAGTACCGCCGGTTCTCCTCACTTGCATGGAGCCAGTTTTCTACACGTACCTGCTCCTCCCCGGTCGCCTCCTTGAAGAGGTACCGGACCAGAAGCTCGTCATATTGAGGGTTGTTTTCCATGCGCTTATTATTGATACACGTAAGGGAGGATTTTTCCGTACACGGAAAAAAAATATTTTTTAACTTTTTTACAACCAGTTGGGGATCAGTACAATAAAATAGAAACCGAGGTATTCGGAGAGGTGTTCCTTTAATTTGGCCAGGGCTCGTCGCAGTTGGGTATCCACGGTTTTTACGGAAATATTGAGCCGGCTGGCGATTTCGGCATATTTCAGGCCCTCGTCCCTTCGGAGTTGAAATACCCGGCGCATTTGCTCCGGCAGTTCGGACAGGGCCGCATCAATGGCGGAGCGCAGCTGTTTTAAATCGATGCTTTCAAAACTGTCCGGAGCCGTTTCCCCGGGGGAGGTTTTCAGCAGGTAATCGGCATGCTGTTGCCGTACCTTTTCGTGCCGCAGCGTATTCAGGCTCAGGTTATCGACGATTTTATACAGGTAAGCTTTCGGGGATATTTCGGCGGCGAGGGTTTGGCGCGTTTCCCACAGCCGGACAAAGCCGGTGGTGACGATATCCTCCGCCATATAGATGTCAAAGCTGTACTTTAACCTGCAGTAAAGGCAAAGAGGGCGGTAGTGTTTTTGAAAAAATGCTTTAAAGGCGGCATTGTCAAATCGAAAATCACCGGGGGATATGCCTCCCTCGTGGTTCTCTGTGGGAATAAAGCTCATTGGCAACTGCTCACTTTTTGATGAAAATAAAACCTGCGAAAAAGGGGCACCCAAAAATATCCATTCCCAAAATTAGGGGTAATATGCTAAAAGGGCATTTGCCCCTCCGGCTGCGGGGAAAGACCCCTGGAAAGTTCCAAGGTAGCCGCCGGCAACAATTTTGTAAAGAACGGCAACTTTGAAGCCGACCGCAAAAAAATTCCCAGTCCCGTAAAGCCCGTGCAGCAGCAATTGACCGGCTGGACCAGCGTCGTCCTGGAAGGGGCTGAGATCAGCCAGGACAGTGCCCGCTCCCCTGTTCTGAACCATAACAACAGTGAAACGGACCGGAAAGCGGTGATCGGGGAAAAGAGCTTGAACCAGAGTGACAACGTAGCCTTTAAGCGGATGGATGCGCACCGGCGCCGGCTGTGCCACTGCTCCCTTCGCCCTGGACAGCATCAGGGTCAGCAAGTCGCCCGGCGACGGGCTGAGCGACCCGGATTACCCGGGACAGGAAATCCTTGCCTACCCCGTTCCGGTGCGGGACCGGCTGACCATCTAAGGGCTGAATACGGCCAAGACCTATGGGGTTTCGCTGTACAATGCCGCCGGCCGCAAGGTGTTCGAGGAAAAGTTCTGCGGCGTCCTGGGCAAAGAGATCGTGCTGACGGGGAACCTTCTGGCTGGCGCTGTACGACCTGGCCAAACAGCGGCTGCTGGGCGCCCTGCCGGTGATTAGGGAGTAATGCCGTTTTTTGCCGGGTCATTCAGTTAAGGCAATTTCGGATATCGGATTTCGGCCCCCTTGAAAGGAGGAGATCCGCCTGTATCCGGATAACGTCCCCATTGGCAGCATTGCCATCAGTGAACTGGTCACCTAAATACACAGCAACCAATACAAAACCACATTAAATCTTACGAGCAGCTTTTGCGAAGTACATCATACCTTGGGCAAAGTTGTGTCCTACCAATCCGGTAGCGGGTAGCGTTTTGTTTTCTTTTCTGTCATAAATTACCTGGTCTGAATAGGTTACCCACGACGGGCCATGGCCTGCATCTGCAGGGCCGCTATAAGTTCGAACATAGGTACCTCCAGAACCAAAGTTCATTTTAACCACATAGCGGTAAACATTCACATCCGCATATTGGGGATGAGCCTGAATGTCTTTTTCCGTGGCCAGTACAAAACGACCAATGTAGTGCTTGTTCATCATTTTTTCTGCTAAATTATTTTGGTGGCTTGCCCATCCTTTGTCCTCCTTTTGTACCAACAATATATACTTGCTGTCTTTAATATCCGAAGGGTAAGCCGGTAACCAAAAACCCCATTCTTCAGGGTGGAAGCGTCAAAGCCGGTGCTGTACGTGCCTGCCTTTAGGGGTGCCCGGACGAGGAAGGGTCGACCCCCAGGGCGGTTGCCCTGTCGGTCGAGGTGGTAGTGGAACCGGTGTACCGCTTGATCCAGGCAGCGCTGAACCGGGCCCCTGATCCCCGGGGCTTTCCTATTTCCTTTTTCTTCCGCGAAGGGTTTAATCCCTGCGGCAGTCATTTCCAGCCACACGCTTATGGGTTCTGACCAGCCCTACCTCTTCAGCTCATGCTCCAGCTCCGGGAAGTCATTTCCCTATTTTTAGTAATTTTCGTAAACGAACCTGCAAGCCCAGGTGTCGATTTACCACACGTGGTTGCCTGTTTGTTTCCAAAAAATCATACTTCGTGAAAGCATACAGCCCTCATCAATAGTCACCCTTTCACTTTTTAATAATTTAATGCAAAAGGAGGAATTATGGCGAGCTTACCCATCCGTGATCAGAAACAAGATCACTTGCTGACACCTGAAAATGCGGTATTAATTATTATTGACTACCAGCCGGTACAGGTAAATTCCATTGCCTCAATGGACAGGCAATTAATGGTCAACAACATTGTTGGTGTAGCCAAGATGGCAAAACTGTATGGTTTACCCATTGTGCTTTCCACTGTGAATGTAACAACAGGATTAAACGTTGAAACCATTCCCCAACTCAGGAAAGAACTGGCAGGCGTTGCTTCTTATGATCGTACAACTATTAATGCCTGGGAGGATAAGGAGTTTTTAGAAGCGGTAAAAGCCACTGAAAGAAAAAAGCTCATTATGACGGCACTATGGACAGAAGCCTGTCTTTCTTTTCCAACACTGGATGCGCTGAAAGAAGGCTATGAGGTTTACCCGGTAGTGGATGCTGTTGGCGGGACATCATTAGCAGCTCATGATGCCGCCCTTAGGCGGATGGAACGAGCCGGAGCAAAACTTACCAGTGTGGCCCAGCTCTTTTGCGAGTTGCAGCGTGATTGGGCGAGATTTCAAACAGTTCAGGGATTTATGCAATTGTTTATTGAAACGGGCGGCACGGCAGGCATCCAATTCTCCTACGATCGCAGTGAACCTGAAAAGAAAAAAGAAACAGTTGTTAAATAAACGAATGGAGGAAATGAAAATTTTTTGTCCGTATTCAGGGCAACAGATATGACCTGTGGTTCCTGTCAGGCTGTTGCTCTGGTTTTTTCTGCAAGCTAATTATTTCTTTAAATTCTAAAATTTCCACTATTTCAAAAGTTATCAAAACAACGCGGAAAATACCGTATTGTTATTAGCTGCAAGCGGGTGGTAATGCACCTCCATCAAAAATACCTTCCAGAGCATAAAGCAGGCGTGGACTATTTATGGGTATTATCGAAATGCTCGTTTAGGATTCTGTTCGGCTTAAGCAATTTGCAAAGCGTGATACCCACCTGGCAACGTATTAGGGCCGCCCGTTGCAAGGCGGCCCTGCGGTCGTGAACCTTTTTTCACTCCACCTCTTCACCTCAGGCCGTGGCGGTACGGGCGCCGAAGGGCCGATCCGGTTTGCGTTCGCGGACAGAAAAGAGGAGCCGGTCCGCCGAAAATGCACCGGCCCCGGAAAGCACCAGCGATGCCGCCATGCCGATGGCCAGGATAAAGAACTCGTAGCCTTCTCCTTTCTGGTTGCCGAACCAGTTCATGAAAAAGCCGTTCTGGAGGTGCGAGGTGAATACGATGCCTAAAAACAGGAACACCATCGAAGCGCTCCACAGGCGTGTTGCCAGCCCCGCTAACAGGGACAGGGAACCGAAGAATTCGATGACGATGACCATAAGCCCCACGATCGGGGGAAGTCCTACCGTGCCGGTAAAAAAATTCATGGTGCCTTCAAAGCCATAGCCGCCGAACAGGCCAAAGAGCTTTTGCGCCCCGTGTGCGCCCAGCACCAGGCCCAATAAAACACGTATAATCACAGGCGACCAGCTCCTGGAGGTTGAAAAAAGAATCTGTTTCATGTTAAACGATTTTAGCGGTGAACAAAGGCACGTTCCTTTTGGATGCGTGCCGGTTTCTATTGCAAAAATGCACTTCCGAAAAGCCCTTTTCCAATCACCTTTGATAAGAAAATCCATTCACCTATGTTAACGGTTTTTAGTGGCGGCTGCGCAGCCGGCTGAGGCTTTGGGGCGTGATGCCCAGGAAGGAAGCGATCTGGTGGTTGGGGATTCGCTGTTCGAGCCGGGGATATTGCTCCAGGAACTCCTGGTAGCGTTGCACCGCCGGCTTGCTCAGGCTGGAAGAGATGCGCCGGCTAAGGGCGATAAAGGCGTTTTGCAGCTTCAGGCGGAAATACAGGTTCATCTGCGGCACTTCGGCATACAGGCGGTCCAGGCTTCCTTTGGAGATCTGCAGCACCTCGGTATCCTCCAGGCAGTCGATGTTGCAGGTGGCAGGCGCGCCTGATAAAAAGCTGTACAGGTCGCCCACCCACCAGTCCTCGGGACCGAAAAAAAGTACGTGCTCTTGTCCCTTGTCGTCCAGTTCGTAGGTGCGGGTGAGCCCTTTCAGCACAAAGGTCTCGTAGCGCGCCACCTCGCCCTGCTGCAGGAGGTACTGGTTCCTGCGGTATTTTTTGTGGGTGAACAGCGACTGCAGCACCCCGCTTTCCGCTTCGCTCAGAGGCACTCCGGCCCGGGCGATGTTGTCCAAGATAAGTTCCCACATAGGCTGTTGTCCGGTTGATTTCTCCCCTAAATATACAGGAAGGAAATACGGAAGGATGGTTTATTTAGGATGATGAAACAGCAAAAGACTGCACCTGGTGGTTTAAAATTATTGACGGATCAATTTTTAGTTTTTAGGGAAAAGAATAAACCGAAATAGTATTTCCGGGTGGTGTTGCAGGTATACGGGCTGTAGCAGTTGGTTAACTGTGGAACTGGCCGGAATGTCGGAGGGGAAAATTTTTAAAAAAGGAACCTACTTTTCTTTAAAAAATTTGCTGAGTCAAATGTTGCCCCTATATTTGCCGCGGAGAGATGGCAGAGCGGTCGAATGCGGCGGTCTTGAAAACCGTTGACTGTAACAGGTCCGGGGGTTCGAATCCCTCTCTCTCCGCATCTTTTAAAAAGATCATTGATTTTCAAGGAGTTGCATAGCGTCGGCGTGGTACCTCAAACACAAACTCAAACACGCCCGCGCTATGAACCCTCAAATCTCCTACTCCGAAGTGGCCCTCTGCCACTACCATTTCAACCTCGAAAAAAACTGGTTCATCCACTTTTCCATTACCAACCTCGACACCGGGGAAATCAAACGCAAGCAATTCCGCGGCGGCATCAACTTTTATAAGGATAAACAATCACGGCTCCGGGAAGGCAATGCCCTCAAAAAGTTTTGGCAACAGCAGCTGCAGTCCGGCTGGCATCCCTTTGAGCAGGTGCAAAAGCCCAGCCCGGAAGAGGAATTCCGCCAGATGCCCTTCAACCAAGCCCTGGACTTTGCCTTGAAGCATGCTTCTGTCTCCGGAAAGACCCGGCAGGATTACGGCTGCACGGTCAAGTTCGTACAGGAAGCCGCCACCACCCTGGGCCTTTCGGAGCGGCCTGTCGTGGAAATCGAACGCCCCCATATCCGGATGATGCTGGAGCAGATCAAAAAAGAACGGAAGTGGTCGAACAAAGCCTATAACAAACACCGGGGCTACCTCTCCGGGGTCCTCTCCCACCTGGACGACTTCGAAGCCACCCGGTTCAACCCGGCCCATCGTATCAAACCCCTTCCGGTTACCGAAACCGAGAAGTACGTGCCCCTGACCGAGGAAGAAAAGGAAATACTCCGCGATTTCTTGTTCATCCACCATTACCGGTTCTTCGTCTACCTGATGGTGATCTACCACACGGGGATCCGCCCCAAAGAAGTGCTGGCCCTCAAGATCCGGTCGGTGAACCTGGAGGAGGGCCTAATCACCATCCTGCCGGACCTTGAGGCGGAAAACTCAAAGACCAAAACCATCCGGAAGGTCCCCATAAACAACCATTTGCAATTATTCCTGCGCGAATTGAAACTGGAGCTATACCCGTCGGACTATTATGTTTTCGGCTCCCCGTTCACTTCAGGGAGCGGAAACCGGGGTGCCGGCTCCCAGCCCAGGTACGGCAAGCCCATGAGGGGGACCGGTTACAAAACCGGGATCAGCGGCACCATGCGGACAGACTATTTCCTGCCCTCTCCCACGCAAATCAAACGGGATACGGTCACCAGGCTGTGGAAGCGGATCGTCATGGATAAACTGGGCATTGACAAACACCAGTACGCCCTGAAACATACGGGCGCAAACGACAAGATCCTTGCCGGCATTGATCTGGAGGCACTCCGGGAATTGTACGGCCACAGTTCCACGCTCATGACAGAGCGGTACGCAAAAAAGGTCAAGGATATTTACCGGGAGCAGATTGTCCAAAAGTCCCCTTCATTTTAGCAGAAGGGAGGCCCGACGCACACCAGGGTCTTAATAATTCGAAAGCAGTGGAAACGGCAACAATTTAGAAGGAGCATATAAAAAGCCCTCCAACTCAGGTCCCATAACCCGGTTCAGGGTTCTACTTTCTGCCTTGACTGCTCTTTGGCCCTGGGGAGCTGGATTTCCGGTCGGCCGCTGGTCAGGCTTTAACCCGGGGAGGGTCAAAGCATATTCCCCTTTACTGGTCATACACTTATGTCAAACTTTTTCGGAAGAACAACTTCCCACTCCATTTTTCTTTTCACCAGCCACAGCTCTTTCAGATGGTTTGCCGGAAAGACAGTCTGCGGATGGAATTCCGCGTTATCACTTATCAGCACCCACTCTTCCGGGCTTTTTTTGTACACGCGTTTTAAAAGGACCTGATCATCGGTAACAAGCACATAGACATAAAAATCCGCTATCCCTTCCCAGAATGCGGGCGCTACGTATTCCGTAACAAGGAACGCCCCCTCCCTGAAGGTTGGATCCATATCGGTGTCGGAAACCTCGAAAATCCGGTAATGTTCCCCCTGGTAGGGAAATCCCGGCCAGTGCACCCGTTCCAATTGATCCAGGTATCCGGGATCGGAAAAGGCCCTGGAATAGGTTGCCTGTGCAGCAATGGGAACATAAAGGATTCCCTGGCCACCGGGACCAGGTATATTGAGTTGGTTTCCTCTTTTTACCGAGTACGGTGCTTCCGGGATTTGAATATGATGCTCCAGCTCTTTGGCAAATTCACGGCGAAGCAAATTGAACAGCTTTTCGCTCCCGGACTTCTTTGCCTGGCTCATGTAAGGGCGGGTATAGCCTATCCTTTGGGCTATTTGTTCCTGGGTAAGGCCGGTTAGAACTTTAATACTCTCCAGTAACGTATCAATATCAGATAACACCTTAGCCATTGGGGAAAAAATATTACAACAAGGTACGGGATTATGTAAAAAAAGTTAACACAAAATGATTTTTGTAAGAAAAACGCACACTATCTTTACAATGTAATTTTGGTTCATTCATTAGAAGAACCATTTGGTTCCAGAAAATCCGTCATTTTTTCTAAACCGGCAATATAGTTTTTTGATTACCCTGCCCAGGTCATTTCAGACTTCAGGTAACATACGGAAGAAAAACAAGTTCCATCAGCGAATACATCCTGGAAGAAAAGGCCGAGATAATTTCTCGAACCTTACCCCGGAAAAGAACCAATTTTTCCAACTAGCTGTCCTGCCCCAGGTCCCCATGAAACAAATTTATCCTTTAAAAATATTGATCATGGCTAAAGAACTCAATTATTATAAGACGAAACTCACGGCGCTATGCAACGCCCTGTTTGAAACGCTGAAGGAGATGGAGGCTGCCGACTCTCCATTAACCAAAACTCCTTCATCTCCCAGGCAGCGTATCAATAGAAAGAATGCGCGCGTAAGTAAGTACGCCACTATGTATGCGGTTGGGTCCATCACCAAGCCTAAGGAGTTGAGAAAAACTAAATAAAAAACTCAAATTGCATGAACTGCGGGAGTACATTTCAGAAAAGCCATCCCCAACCCTTTGATTCTTGATTCTTGTAAGCACACGAGCAGCAGCATGTTGCCAGGCGGCTTGATGGGTGATACTATGTCCATCAGCCGGCGGCTGGTAGAGAAAATACCTGCGGTTATCGTGAAGGGCAAGCATAGTGGTCAGAGTAGGGCTGAAACATAGGTAGAGGCCTCGGGATGATAGATGGAGATCAACGCTCCGCCCGGCAACTGCACCGAAGCCAGTAAGGTGTTTGCAGATCCGGACACCTCAATGGGGATGAAGGATTGCTCCGGTTGAGGAGTTGGCTCCTTGCGTTTTTTCAGCCAGTAGTAGTAAGAGGCCTCTTTAATGCCATTGGCTTTGCAAAACTCGCGGACACTTTAGTCGGGCTGTTTCTGGTCCAGAAGAGCATACATGGTTGCCTGGTGGGTCGTTTGCATGGGAATCATTTAGGGCAAAACTATTCCGAAACGAGGCTCAGGGCAAGACGTGGATCGTCGAATGCTTACTTAGCCATAAATTTATTTAGGTCCTAAAGCAAGCGAAAAAGGCTTGGAAAAATAACGGAAAACAGCCAATTTGAGTAGAAAAGAAAAATGCAGCGCTCTTTGAAAGATCAAGCTGGACAAGGCTTCCAAGGAAGTTGACAACCATTCCTTCGGAATGAAAATGCCCCGGCCATCAACTGTCTCAGGTTCATATCGTTATGGGTTCAATGGAAAGGAAAACGACAACGAGGTCAAGGGTGAGGGCAACCAGCAGGACTATGGATTTAGAATTTATGATCCCCGGGCAACATGCTGCTGCTCGTGTGCTTACACGGTGGCGTAGTTGGTGCTGTCCTTTACCTTAACGATCAGACCCAAAAGCCAAACCTTAGCCGAAGAACTGAATATCAAATTGATATGGTTACCGAAGCAATGCCCTGAGTTAAACGCAATGGATCATATGTGGAAAGAGGTCCAATCGGATGTTTCTGCGAATCACCAGTATGCAAACATTGCAGAACATGCTGATTTCGGTGAAACCTATATTTTAAAGCTAACCAACTTCCAGGCAAAGCATCGAGCAGGCATTCTATCAAAGAACTTTTGGCTTAAATCTTTCTTCAAATAACATTTGCTAATTCACTTAGACGGGTAAATTCATGTATTTGCTCGTCTGCTTACGGCGATGCCGTAGGTGGTCAGTCGGCTAGTCCCGTATAGATCCGGATCCTCGTCAAAAAATTTGCAAATATGGTTGCCCGGCCGGAAGCCCTACTCTGCGAGTCCGGGAGGGTTATCCGCTTTTTCGTTTTCTATAGTGTCCTGTCGATTAAATAACTTTCAATTTCCCGGGCGACTTCCGCTTGCAAGTGCTCGCCTGCCTCCATGACCATTGTTTATCTCTGGTAACTCCTGTTCGGCGGGTTTTTGGAATTAAAATAAGGATTTTCCGGCGGCTGGGGCCGCCAACAGTACAAAAACATCAACAAAAAAAGTATTCCTCAAAAACCTAAATATTGAAGCACCCTTACCTTTGTAAATTAAACTAACTTACCGAAGGTCTATAGCTTCCAAGGAAAGCCATAGCCCACCAAACCAATAGGCCGGAGGAAATTATGAACGCCAACGCCCGGCAACCAAAACGTACCCACTGCCATGAAAAAGATTCTTTCACTGTTGCCCGTTTTTCTGGTGCTTTTTTCCTGTAAGAAAAAAGACGCCTTATCCCAGGCTACCCAGCCTGAGCCCATTGGGGATTCCGCCCTGTACCTTACAACTGCTGCAAAATTGGATATCAATGACTTTGACCTGACGTGCCAGGTAAATGTCCCGGAGAATGAAGCCTTCTCCAAGGTTTGGCTCCAATGGAGCCCGACCGCAGATTTTAACCAGGGTTATGACAGCCTGCTTGTTGCAGCGGAGCTTACCGCCCCCTATACCCGCACGGTGCGTTTGTCCGGGCTACATCAGGCCTCCCAATATATTTCCCGGCTATGCGCCACCTATAAAAACAAAAGGCTCTATAGCCCGGTAAAGGAGTGGGCCACCGATACGCTGAAGATACTGCAAATTGACAACGGCAATACTTCTCCCTTGCTGAAAAAGGAGGAACCCTCAAATGTCTATACTAATTTTAAGACCACCGGCTACAACGAAGTGAAGGGAACGAAAGTGTATCTAGGCCCCTATGCCTGTACGGTGAACTGGGATATGGGCAGTTCCATCAATTTCAGTGTTCCAGGCTCGGTTCCTGCAGGCAAATATATGCTTCAGTTGGAACGCAAAGGGCTGAAAGTACAGTCCGGAACTTCCATTGAATTGTTAATGGGAAAATGGACACAAATAACCGCCCCTGCCCTCCCGCGGAACAACAATACTTCCACCTATGGCTTATACTCTTTTGGCAGCTGCTCCTCCTCTCAAAAGGGTTTTCTTGTTGGCGGAGCTCTGTTTAATGGGCATGATGGTCCGGATGGATCGACTAACGGTTTTCTTTACGAGTTCGATCTCCAGCGCGAGCAATGGACAAAAAAGACCACGGTGAATCCCCGCTATTTCGAAAAACCCACCTGTTTTTATTATAACAATAATATTTATGTGCTCGGTGGAATAGAGATAAACTATAAATACAAGAACAACATCCCCGTGGATCCCCAGCGCGGTTTCCAAAGGATCATGTGGCGGCTGGACCTTGGCACTTCCACCTGGCATGCCATGGATTCCCTGCCTTACCAATCCATAGACTACCTGGCAGGTTTTGAACTGAATAACGAATTCTATATAGGCATGGGCGCCAACTGGGACAGCCTGAGTATATGTTGCGGCGATCCGCTTCCCTACAAAAAGTTCTGGAAGTTCAGCCCCACTGCCAGCCGCTGGACCCGGTTAGCAGATTTCCCGGGAGCTCTCCAGCGAATGCCGACCTGTTTTTCGCTGGGAGAAAAAGGATACGCCTTCTACGGTGCCGTTCCGGTTGGAGACCCGGGCTATACAACTACGTTCACCCAGCAGTTCTGGCAGTACGACCCTGAGCAGAATGCCTGGAGGCAACTGCTCCTGCCGGCCCTGGGCGGCCCCCTGCCAGGCGAAAAGTATCAGATTATTACCTATAACAACAAAGCTTATTTCCTGACCGCCCAAAAATATCATTTTTTCGGCCTCTGGTACGGATATGAAATGCAAAACTCCTGTCTGGAATACGACCCGGCCAACGGAACATTCTCCCCGATTTCTTCCATGCGCAATCCCCGGATTCTGAAATCCCTAGGCAACAGGGGAAACAAGTTTTATTTTCAGACCGATGCTTTGGGCTCTGCTGCAGAAACACCCAATGAGACCTATACGTTGGATTTGGAATGACCCGCCTCCCATTCCAAAAGAAATGCATGCCACTTCATATAAGGAACATCCTATGCGAGGTTATTGCCCCTGCGGCTAAAACGTGTATACGGGAAGCGATCAAAGGTATAATGCTCCCCAATTCCGGGACAGTGAGTTAAGGTGATAAGCACTCTAAATTACTGATCCATGAGTAAGAAAACAAGACGCAATTCCAGCGCACCACTTAAGGCAAAAGTGGCCATTGAGGCGGTCCGGGATCTCCCTGGAGGGTGTAAAACGATCTGTGTCAGCGGGAAATATAGGGTTAAGGCCTCATGCCTTATTCCCTAATCTTCCTCCTGCAGCCCACCTAACT
>NZ_JBBBEI010000015.1:0-161215 GCF_037132455.1 Huijunlia imazamoxiresistens
CTTCAAAATACAATAGCCCCTATATGGCTTAATAAAAAAAGAGGCTGCCTCAAAAATTGCTTTTGAGACAGCCTCTTCTTTTTTTAAAATCCTGCAGTGTCGCCCTAGTAGCTGAAAAAAGTTCCTGTACTGCTTTAACGTTTATGGGTTTTGGGGCTTGCCCAGTTACCAGAAACGGTATAACTGTTGCTTACAGTGAGAAACAAGTCGCGGAAACCCATAAACTTTTGAACCATGAGCTGGAGGATGGCCGACATAAAGCATATTCCCCGCCTGCTGAAGGGCGCCTTCGCGGAGCTGATGGCCAATGACCCCCTGCGCATGGCCGGGGCCACGGCCTTCTTTACCACCTTTGCCCTGCCGCCGATCCTGCTCATCATCATCCAGGTGCTGGGACTGGTATTCGACCCCCGCACCATCAGCCGCGAGCTGCTGCAGGAGCTGGAAACCGTCATCGGGCCTGCCAGCGTCCGGCAGGTGATCGGGGTCCTGATCGCCTTCCGCCGGATGTCGCAGGACTGGCTGCTGACCTCGGCAGGCTTCCTCTTCCTGCTCTTCGTGGCCACCACCCTGTTCCGGGTCATCAAAAGCTCGCTGAACCAGATCTGGAAAATACGCCTGACCGGCAAGGTAAGTTTCGGCCAGCAGCTGCGGAGCCGGCTGGTGGCGGTGGTGGTAATCCTGGTAACGGGCGTGCTGTTTGTCATCACCCTGGTGGCCGAAGGGGCACAGGCCTTCCTGGGATCGCATGTATCAAAATTTTCGCCGCTGGCGGCCATTTACCTGAACAGCGCCCTGAACTATGTCATTTCCCTGCTGGTCGTTACGGTCTGGTTTGCCCTGCTGTTTCGCTATTTGCCCGATGGGCGGCAGGAATGGAACGTTACCCTGACGGGCGCCTTTGTCACCGGCCTGCTGTTCAACATCGGTAAACTGCTGATCCGCTGGCTGCTGAACCGGAGCAACATCTCTTCCATCTACGGGGCGTCCGGCTCGATCGTGCTGTTGTTGCTGTTCGTGTTTTACTCCTCGCTGATCCTGTACTACGGGGCTGCCTTTACCAAGGTCTGGGGCACCTACCGGCGCAAGCCCATCAAGCTGCTGTCGCATGCCATCCACTACCGCCTCGTGCAGGAACCCTATTAATTCCACTTTGATTAACGGCTCGAAGGTTTATTGAACATTACGGAAAATACCAGGTAACAAGCTCCGCGGCGGGATGACCTGAAGTTCGTTGCGGCACAGCACTTCCCGCGCCTTGGAAACGCTCACTTCCAAGCATTGCGCCCAGCGTTTGGCCCCTATCCGGCGCACATCGTCATTCCTGCATCGCCTTTAGATGCACTGGGCAAGACTTTCAGCTAAGCTATGGATGCAGGAACATTTAACACCTTTTCCTCGCATGATACGCGCTGCGGCTGGCTTCCAGTTCATTAAAAAATAAGATATATAAGAAAGAACTGCTGGAGTTCTCGGACAAATTAATAATGCTCAATTAGCTATGGCCCCCGAAAACAGCCAAGGCTTTTAAAGAATCATAAACAAACCACAGTAGACCGAAAAATAAAAAAGGTTTACCGCTTTAAGCAGCAAACCTCTTCAATAACTATCTTTTGGGACTTCTACCGTAGACAACTCCCTAACTAGGCCCGCAGCCACCTTATTATCAATAACTTAAAAAAAACAGAAAACAGGTAAAGGTTGTTCCAATATCACTTAAAAGAACTTCTAATACTGCTCACAAGCATCCATTCGATCTTACAATCCTCTTTTTTCTTGTTTATCCAACCATAATATTTTATTAATTTATCATTTTACTTAATCTAATTTTTTTTAAAAACTCGCCTGTTAACAGACAAATGCAAAATACAATTAGGCTAGATAAAAATGGAATGAATACCAGCTCCACAAAATTTATTCCCTTAAATAAATGCTGAGGAAGGAAAAGAGCCAAGAGTAGAATAACCATTGGATTAAGCACAAAAATAGTCATTGTGTTATTTCCAATGAAGCCTATCAATTTACTTAGCCAAAAACTTTTGATTGTCATTGGGTACTGAAGAAGCGAAATGCAAAATAAAGAAGAACCAATTAATACCCCCGGAGTGACATAGGGAGAATGATCAATATTATAATGCCGAAGTACATGAAATTCTAAAAGAATTAAAACAAGTGCAGCGGAGCAAACTACAGGTAACCTTCTCACATGCCCGCGAGCTGTTGCTATTCCAAGTAAGACATAAGGCAGCCAAAAAACAAAAGGAGTATCACTAAATTTCTTTAATAATGGAGGGACTGAAGAATATCCCCACCCCCATAAAATATAAAGAAAAATCAACAGGATTACAGTAAAACTTCGTAATATCTTTTTAGAATACACAAATCTTATAAATGGAAATAGTAATATTAATTGAAAAAGAATTATAAAGAAATATTGTCCAGCCCAGCCAAATCCCGTAAAATGAGTACTGATGAATTTTTGTGGAGTAAGTGTATCCCATTTAACTAAATAAATGAAGTAAATAGAGCTCCAAATAAGAAAAATTCGAAACAACTGGATAAAACGCTCCTTTAGATATAGCTTGCGCTGAGCATCATCCTTTTTAGCATAAGACTTTTCAAAAAAATACGTCCAGATGAAAATAAAACAGGGAACGGCAAATCGAAAAAGGTAAAGTAAATTTTGACTTATAAACGAAGTTGCCCCCATAAGATAAGAACCATGAATAAATACAACACCAAAAATGGAAATAACCTTAATAAGGTCAGCAGTTACGGATCGGTTCATAAGGCAAAAATACGAATCAAGATGGCTATTCAGCCAAAAGCTTGATGAGTTTGCGAAAGACTCTTCATGAATAACTTGTTAATTAGAAGTGCTTACAAACTACACTACTCTATCACAAGCCTTGATTTTAGTCAGATTCTCTATACGATAGGCATCCCTACTTAAGGACCTGCAAAATGCATTCATAATCAAAAGCCGCCCCCCCAAAACAATCAACCTTATAATAAGCAGGCTTTCCCAAAAACGGTCGCTGTTGTACCTTCGGTCAATGGGCAACCGTTCCGCATTGGTGGAATGAAAACTCCTTGCCATGAACCTCTATCCAAGGTTTACAGCAAACAATCCGATAACTCGGACAGGTCGATCTTTTCCAGGTAGGGCGACAGCTTGGCGGTTTCCTCGAAGGCGTTTACCCAGATCACCTCGTTCCGCTCTTTTAAAAAGAACAGCTCAACGTAAAAAGATTCCAGCTGGAACAGCGAAATGGCAAAACTTGTGGTTTCCAGGTTCATCAGGTACACGGCAATGGTATCGAGGAGGACGCGTTGCTCGAATTTGGAAAGTTGCTGGAACTGCCGGAAGGTCATAACACATGATTTTAAGGGTGGTAAAGGAACATTCGGAACAAGGAACGTCCGGATCAACGGCTGAAACCGGTTCGGCCGCCTACTCATTGGTCGTGATTCCGGAAGGAATGGGAACAACCGAAAAAACGCGCCCGGGCCAGAGCAAATACGTAAGGGCGTGCAAAAAGCGTTATTACCTGGAGATCGACCAGGAAACAGTCGAACCCTTGTAAAGGCAGGCATTCTCCGGGGAACGGGCGCCGATTTCGTTCAGGCCATCAGGAAACTGGTCCACACTTTTAAAACAAAAACCTCCCTGCCGTGAAATGCATCCTTGCCGTATTATGGGCCATGGTTGCCAATAACGCCCTGGCGCTTCCCGCCCGGATCACCCCTTTTATCCGAATTGACCAGTTTGGCTATTCCTGCAACAGCCGCAAAGTGGCCGTGGTAGCGGATCCCATAAAGGGATACAATGCCCGGGACGCTTATACCCCGGGCACCGGCGACGGCCAATACCAGGTACGCCGGTGGCAGGACGATGCGGTGGTTTTTACCGGTACCCTCCACGCATGGAACGACGGGGGCGTACAGGAGCAAAGCGGCGACCGGGGCTGGTGGTTCGATTTTACCAGCGTGTGGCAACCCGGAGCCTACTACATTTACGACCTCCAAACCGGCATGGGCTCGTACCGCTTTGAAATCGACCGGGACGTCTATGTGCAGACCCTGAAACAAGCCGGCCGGATGTTTTTTTACCAGCGGTGCAATTTTTCCAAGTCGCCGCCCTACGCGGATCACCGCTGGACCGACGCGGCAGCTTTTGAAGGCCCACAGCAGGACCGCCAGGCCCGGAGCCGGTGGGATAAAAACAATCCTGCCACCGCGAAAGACCTGAGCGGCGGCTGGTTCGATGCCGGGGATTACAACAAGTATGTTCCCTTCACCGTGGAACCGCTGACACAGTTGCTGGAGGCCTACCGCCTCCACCCCTCTGTTTTCACCGACCATTGGGAGCTGCCCGAAAGCGGTAACGGCCTGCCCGATATCCTGGATGAGGTCAAATTTGAGCTCGACTGGCTGATCCGGATGCAGGAGGCCACCGGCACCCATGGGCTCCTGCTGAAAGTAGGCGCCGATACCTGGGAGGCCGCTTCCCCTCCCAGCGCGGACCGCAACAAGCGGTACTACCTGCCGGAATGCACCTCCTCCACCCTGAGCGGGGCGCTGGTATTTGCCCTGGCGTCGGTGGTGTACCGGGAGTTGCAGGATGGGGCGATGACCGCCTATGCCGATGCATTAAAAGCTCGTGCGGTTCGTGCCTGGAACCGGGCGAAGGTCACTACGGCCGACTTCACCGGCTACCAAACGGACTGCGACGACGGGGACATCCGGGCAGGGGATGCCGACCAGGATGCCGACTGGCAACGACAATGCGCCCTGGCCGCGGCCGCCTACCTGTACGAAGCCACCGGGCAGGCCGGCTACAAAACGTTCGTGGAAAGCCAGTTCAGAAAAGTGGAACCGGTGCTTTCGGGTTGGTGGGGCCCCTACCTGCTCTTTGTGCAAAAGGCGCTCCTGCGCTACGCACATTTGCCCGGCGTCTCCCCGGCGGTGGCCCTGGAGATCCGGGAAAGCAAGCAGAATACCGGGGTGGCGATGGGTTTGACCGAATACAACGATGCCCTGGACCTCTACCGGGCGTATATGCCGGATGCACAATATACCTGGGGCAGCAATAGGACCAAAAGCGCCTGCGGCAACCTTGCCCTGGATTATGTACACTTCGAAATAAACGGCCCGTCCGCCCCCGCATATATCGAACTGGCCGAACAATACCTCCACTGGCTGCACGGTGTGAACCCCGAAGGGATCGTCATGCTGAGCAACATGTATGCCTTTGGCGCCGACAGCAGCGCCAACGAGCTCTATCATTCCTGGTTTAGCGATGGAACGGTGTATGATCGTGCACGCTCGTCCCCAAAAGGCCCGGCGCCCGGCTTTGTGACCGGTGGACCCAACCGGGATTTTTCCGTAAGCAAAATAGTTCCGCCCTATAACCAGCCGGCACAAAAGGCTTACCGGGACTGGAATACCCACTGGAACGGCAGCTTTAATGAAAACAGCTATGAAATCACCGAGCCGGCCATTTACTACCAGGGCATGTACCTCCAGTTGCTGGCATCCGTGATCGACTATGGAAGGAGAAACTGCGCGGCAACCGGCCGGACAGGGCCGTCAAAACTGCTTCAAAAAACGGGGCCAAAAGATAGCCCGGCCAGGCCCTTGCATCAGATCTTTTTTAGCCATTGTTCCGCCTGTTCGCTTCCGAACTGCCCCTGCCTTTTCACTTTTTCCAACAGGGCCTTTGCCTTCAGGCGGTCGCCCTCCCGGTCCCGCTTGATCAGCGCCACGGCCTTATAAAAATAGCCTTCATTTACCCTGAGGTCCGTAAAACCCGTCAGCACGTCGAACTGCCGCACCGCCGCATCGTAGCGGCCGGTGACCAGGTACACCAGCCCGAGGTTTTTGACCGCCTCCGCCGCGTAGAGCCCGTGTCCCTGCAGGGCCGTAAACACCCGCTCCGCCTCGGGATAATTTTTTTGGTTATAGGCCGCTATGCCCGTTTGCAGGCTGTCGCCCGCCCCCATGTGAACGCCCAGCGCCTGCAGGTGGGCGTCGATGTAGCGGTCGGCCAGCTGTTGGGCCGAAGGCTGCCGCAGGAACAACAGCCAGCCCAGCGCCAGCAGCACGCAGGCGGCTGCCGCCGCTTTCAGCCAGGTGGGCAGGCGGCGCACCCTTCCGGCCGGCGGTAGCTCCTGCCCTTCCCGGGGCGGTGCGGCGGCCTGCCCCGCCGACAGCTCGGCGTACCACTGGCGGTGCTGCTGTCTTTTTTGCTCCTGCAGCTGCTCTTTGAGGGCCGCCCGGGCCGAAACGTAAAAGGCCACTTCGTCGGCGAAGCCGGGATCGGATTGGCAGCGCTGTTCAAAGGCGGCTCTTTCCGCCTCCGTCAGCCCGCCGCTGAAGTAGCGTTCGATATAGGCTAGTGTGTCGCTCATGCTATGGGTTGCGGTGAAATACCTTTTCCTTTAACTTTTCCAGGCAACGCAGCCGGCTGGTCTTGACCACGTCGGCGGAATTATAGGCCATCACTTCGGCGATCTCGCGGTCGGAATAACCGTCCTCGAACAGCAGCAGCAGCTGCCGGCATTTCTCGCCCAGCTCCGCCAGCTTCTCCAGCAGCGTGGACCGCTGGTGCTTTTCGGTGAGCTGCTGGATCACGTTGCGGGCCTTGTCGGGCAGGGCAAACAGGAACTCGCTGATGCCGGTGGTCTTGTGCACCACGTTCTTTTGCGTCGTTTTCCTGCGCACGGCGTCCACGCACTTGTTCAGAAAAATCTGGTAGATATACGACTTGAGGGAAGACCGGCTTTCGAACCTGCCGGTAAGGATGTTGTCGATCACGCTGATCACCGCGTCGGAATAGGCGCTGGCCGCTTCTTCCTCGGATATAGAGTATTTAAGGGTGCCCTGCCGGATGAGGTAAAAGTAACGCTCATACAATCCCTTCTCCGATAACAGGCGCCGGGAACCGCCCGCCTGTAACCCGTCGATGATACTGTTCTCTTCCGGGGAGCCTTCTTTTACCTGGGAGTCCATATGGTTTGCGGTGAATTAAGGTAGTTGAGGACATTAAATTACAAAATTAACCGTTGCCGTTCCGGTACAAATTAGCGCCCTTTCGGCCGAACCGCAAACCGGGCCGCAACGGTTCTTTTCCCGGCCGGTCCCGGTACCGCTTACGGCAAATAGTATCCTGCCGTTTTTCGGTTATGCCTGCCTGTTTTCCACCGGGATCTACCTACAGGTCCTGCAGCCATTGTTCCGCCTGTTCGCTTCCGAACTGCCCCTGCCTTTTCACTTTTTCCAACAGGGCCTTTGCCTGCAGGCGGTCGCCCTCCCGGTCCCGCTTGATCAACGCAACGGCCTTGTAAAAATAGCCCTCGTTCACCCTCAGGTCGGTAAACCCCGTCAGCACGTCGAACTGCCGCACCGCCGCATCGTAGCGGCCGGTGACCAGGTACACCAGCCCGAGGTTTTTGACCGCCTCCGCCGCGTAGAGCCCGTGCCCCTGCAGGGCCGTGAACACCCGCTCCGCCTCGGGATAGTTTTTTTGGTTATAGGCCGCTATGCCCGTTTGCAAGCTGTCGCCCGCCCCCATGTGAACGCCCAGCACCTGCAGGTGCTCCTCGATGTAGCGGTCGGCCAGCTGTTGGGCCGAAGGCGGTTTGAGGAACAACAGCCAGCCCAGCGCCAGCAGCACGCAGGCGGCTGCCGCCGCTTTCAGCCAGGTGGGCAGGCGGCGCACCCTTCCGGCCGGCGGTAGCTCCTGCCCTTCCCGGGGCGGTGCGGCGGCCTGCCCCGCCGACAGCTCGGCGTACCACTGGCGGTGCTGCTGTCTTTTTTGCTCCTGCAGTTGCTCTTTGAGGGCCGCCCGGGCTGAAACGTAAAAGGCCACTTCGTCGGCGAAGCCGGGATCGGATTGGCAGCGCTGTTCAAAAGCGGCTCTTTCCGCCTCCGTCAGCCTGCCGCCGAAGTAGCGTTCCATGTAGTCTGATCGATTGTCCATATGATTGATTGCGGTAAAACACCTGTTCCTGAATGTGAAGCTCCCGGTCGCCGGCGCTGCCGGCTCCGTATTGTGGCTTCATTTATTAGTCGTTTTTGGAGAAAAACTGCGAACAGGGAACTGCAAAAAACCTCAGACTCCCCCGGCACAGGGCGCAGCCCTGTGTTCCCGGGGAAATGGTCGCTTTGCCCTGAAAGGGCGTAATATGTGGTTCGGCCTAACATCTGCCGCTTTCCTTTGAAGGTCTTACGCCCTTTCAGGGCTACTCGCTAGAGACGTTCCTTAACACAGGGCTGTGCCCTGTGCTGGGATATTACGGCCTTTCAGGCCTGTAGGAAAAGGTACTGGTTTGGGCACCCCTCTCCACATGGAGAGGGGCCGGGGGTGAGGCCGTTACCTCGCCTTATGCAGGCAGTCGGCCAGGGGCGAAAGGTCGATTTTATGGAGGTAATGGGCCAGCTTCGAAAGATCCTCGAAGCTGTTGATCCAAATAATCTGGTTGTTTTGTTTGAGGAAGAACAATTCGATATAAAAGCCGCTCAGCTGGTGCAGGGCTATGGTAAAGCCTCCGTTTTCCAGTTGCATCAATGGGGCACCGTCTTTCAGGACAATGGCTACCTGTTCCTCCCTGGAAAGCGAAATAAATTGATTCAGCGTCATAGAAAAAGGATTTTAAGTAACCCCTGTTGGCACACGGCAGCCTATCGGTTGCTTCCGCGTCCTTCCGTTCGTCGGTCCTCCTTATCTTACCAAATGAATATAAACATTTATATACAGGTCAAAATAATCCGATCCGTGTCCAACCGGGAAATGGTTTCCAAATCAAAGGCAGAGGCAAAATCGTTAGAGATTTGATTCGTGGAGAGAGCCCGTCACCTTCCTTGTAAAAGCCCTTCTTCTGAGCACAATCACTGTAAATTTAACGCTATCTTATGAATTTTATTTTAATTCTGAAAAAAGAAATACAGGCAGGCCTGTTGCCATGCAGGCCCCCGGCAGCCGTCCCCTCCATTGCCCTTTAATCCCCTTTCGTTCAACAAGTTAAGCCCAAAAAGCCCTGCATTTCCCGCCTAGCGGAAATCCTGCTGTCCCTGGTGCATCAGGAACAGCCGGGCACAGGCCAGGGCATCCGACAGGGCGTCGTGGTGGTTCAGCTCGATGCCATAAGTAGCACACAGCAGGCTGAGCTTGCTTTTGTACAGCCGGTAGGTGCAGTGCTTCTGGAAAGAGGGAGCGGCGATGCCGTAATATTCCAGCGCTTTGTGCAGGCAGCTGACATCGAAGGCCGCATTGTGCGCCACCACGTGCTGGTTGCAGATATAAGGCGCCAGCCGGGGCCATACCTGGTCGAAGGTGGGCGCCGTCCGGGTCATGGCGGGGGTAATGCCGTGGATGCCGATGTTCATGGACCAGTAATCGTTGCCGGGAGGCTGCACCAGCAGGTTGATCTTCCCGGTTATTTTTCCTTCCTCCACCCGTACCAGCCCTACCTGGCAGATGCTGTGGCGGTAGCCCTGGGCGGTCTCAAAATCAAGCGCTGTAAAAGTAGTAGACATAGGTTTGTACGTTTGCCCGGTTTGGGGGCCGGGCGGCAAAGTTCCGGGTTTTTGCAGCTGCCGGGACGATTTTATCGCAAAATAACGGGGCTCCCTGTTAAAATGGGAGTATTTTAGCGCCGCCGCTTTTACAATTAGCGGTTTCTGTTTACGTTTGGCAAGTAACTAAGAATCACTATGGGATTATTCGACTTCTTTAAAAAGAAAAAAGAAACTACACCCCCGGAAGCGCCGCAGGAGCAGCAGCCGCCGCAGCGGGTGCAGCCGCAACCGGTACCGAAGGAAACCGTGCCCAAGGGAAATGTATTGAAGACCGGCCTGCAGAAAGAAGAACCCGCAAAAAAACAAACCGGCCTGGCGGAGGAAGAAAAAATCAGGCTGCTGGACCGCCTGTTTAACATCCCCCCGGACCAGCGGGACGAACAATGGCAGGAGATCGTGTCCACCCATATTGCGGAAGCGCCCTTCCGCGCCGGCGAGCCCAAGGTAATGCTGGGCCCCGACAACTTCCCCTACTTCGTACTGCAGCTGCCCGAAGCGGGCGCCCCTTTTGAAAAATTTACCATCACCTCCATGAAGGATGAATTCCTGCTGGAAAAGGGTTTCGGAGTGGTCATCAACCCGAGGGGAAAAGGAGTGGAATGGGTGTTTACCTATGGCGATATCGTGAATTTCCACCTCACCGGGAAATTCTTTTCGCCCCGCCCGCAGGCGGCCTCGGAGGAAAAAGAGGTGATCCAGGAGGACGAACAAATCCTGGTGGCCCAGCCGTCGGAATCCTATTTGCCGCAGCAGGCAAGGGCCGTGCTCCGCGAACACCTGGTGGCCCACGGCTTCAACGACCCGCAAATATTCCTGATGGTGCGCCAGAAGCCCGGAGGTGAAGTACAGGAACTGGCCTTCAACCTGGCGCAGGACCAGTTTCCCTCCCGGGAACAACAGGCAAAGCTGATGCGCAGCCTCGGCTGGTTCCTGCCCCGTCATTACAGCTTTGTCTCCTTCGCCACCAATGAGGGGCTGGAGCAAAACTTTATGCCCTTGTAAAGTTTACGGGTTCACGAGTTTACAAATTCACGAGTTCCGGGCCCGTTTGGCGGGTCCGGAAGTTAGCCGGGGACGTTGGGCCTGTTCCTTAGGGCAAAGAGAAAACGATTACCAACGGGGGCAGGCACGCTCGGCGGCAAAGATGTTTTTTACCGGGATCTGTTTCAGGTAAGGCGCCAGCAGGTCGGTGGAGCTGAAGGTCCGGACCCGGGAAATTTCGTGTGTGCGTCCCCGGTAGAATACCTCGATATAGATCCCCTCCAGCTGGTACAGGGCCACTTCACAAAAAAAGGTTTTACGGGAAGCGATGGGAACGGCCTGATCCAGGAGGAGTTGGATGGGGTTTTCGGCGCCGTTCCGTTTTAATTCTTTGAATTCCATACCACCAAAGTAGATACTCTTGAACAAAAAACAAAGCGGCCAAAGTCAGTTTTCCCGCTGATTTTAAGCCGCTTACTTATGTAACTTTTTGCAATCTGAAAAGAAAACGGGCCCGCTCCGGTCGTTTCTTCCCGGCGCTTGCAGCTGCCTCCTTTTTGCCCCGGCGCCGCAAATAAAAAATTTAAAGCTGACCTTGCCCGCCTTATATTAAAAAAATCCCCCACCCTTTCGGAAGGGAAAAAAAAGTGAAAAAAAACCCTGGGCGCCGCCGTTGGGCGCTGCCGTTATACCCCGGATTTCGGCCCGGATCCCGCAGGGTTGCCGGCCTGCTGGGCCAGGGGTCTGGGTACCGAGGCAAACTCCAGCAGGTCGCGGTTCAACTGCGCCCGGTGGGTATAAAACAGCCCGTGCGTAGCGCCTGCATACACCCGGAAATCCGCTCCCCGGATCATGGCGGCGGTGCGCCGGCTGCTGGCATCGATGGGCACCGTTTTATCGGCATCGCCATGGATGATCAGGGTGGGCAGGGTGACGGCCTGTACATCGGTACGGAAATCGGTATGCGCAAACGACAGGGCGCACTGCTGCATCGCCCAGGGCATCGCCTGGGCGCCCAGGTGGCGGTAGTATTCCAGCAGGGGCGTGCTGACCGGGTGCTTCAGCAGGTTGACCCCGAAAAACAGCTTGCCCCAGTCGTCCAGGAAACCGATGCGGTCCTCCTGCATATTGGTCATCATGTCGGCAAACACCATGGGATCGATGCCCTCCTTGTTATCGGGCGCCTTGGACAGGTACGGCAGCACAGAGCTGATCAGAACAATCCGGCCTACCCGGCCGGCGCCGTAGCGGCTCAGGTAACGCACCACTTCGCCGCCGCCCATGGAAAAGCCTACCAGCACGGCCTCCTTCAGGTCGAGCTGCTCCAGCACGGCATGGAGGTCCGCTGCCAGCGTATCGTAATCGTAGCCCTCCCAGGGCCGGGAGGAAGCCCCGAACCCGCGGCGGTCGTACAGGATGCAGCGCAGCCCGCCGTTCACCAGGTCGGGCACCTGGTACTCCCACATTTCTTTGCTCAGCGGCCAGCCGTGGAGCAGCACCACCGGCCGCCCCGACCCGTAGTCCTCATAGGACAGCTGCACCTGCTCCCCTGTCGCCGCCTCTTTCGTGGTAATATAGTTCATGGCTGATTCTTTGAGGTATTGCATCATTGCAGTCCTTGTACCAGAAAAAACGTTCCAATATTCCTTTTCTAATTCCGGCCTTCCTAAGTTTGGGCTGATTTCCCGCGGCCCGGCAGCCTCCCGGCCGGAACGCTCCCTTATTGAGGACCCAATGCAAAAACTATGGATGCAAAAAAAGACCTCCGCCTGGCCGTACTGATCGATGCCGACAACGTTCCCCTCTCGAACATCAAGGAGATGTTCGAGGAAATCGCCAAATACGGCACCCCCACCTTTAAACGTTCCTATACGGACTGGACCAAGCCTGCCGCGGCCAGCTGGAAAAAGGTCATGAACGAAAATGCCATTACCCCTATCCAGCAGTTCAGTTATACCTCCGGCAAAAACGCCACCGACAGCGCCATGATCATCGACGCCATGGATATCCTGTATACGGGCAAGGTGGACGGCTTCTGCATTGTTTCCAGCGACAGCGACTTCACGCGGCTGGCCACCCGCCTGCGCGAAGCCGGCATGAAGGTGATCGGCATCGGCGAAAAGAAGACGCCCACGCCCTTCATCGCCGCCTGCGAAAAATTTATCTACCTCGAGATCCTCAAAGAAGAAGCCCAGGAAGACGCCAAGCCGGCGCAGGTCAGCAAAACGCCCCGCGCCGCCCGCCCGCCCCTGACGAGGGTGGACAATGCGCTGATCCGGCTGCTTACCGACTCCATTTTCGACCTGGCGGACGAAAACGGCTGGGCCTTCCTGGGCGAGCTGGGCAGCCTGCTGCTCAAAAAGCAGCCCGACTTCGACCCCCGCAACTACGGCTTTGCCAAAATGCTGCACCTGATCAAAAGCATCGAAGAGTTCCAGGTGGACGAACGGGATACGGGCAAGAACAATATCAAGCACGTGTATGTGCGGACGAAGTAGGAAAAAGGAAGTAGGAAGTAGGAAAAAGGAAGTCCGAAAGTCCGGAAGTTGGGCCCATGGAAAATTTTGAAGGCTGGGCCGTCCCAAAATGTTCCCGGTTACGACTAATACTCTGCAGTCTTTCAAAACTTTTATTCAATTTCGTAAACCAATTACCCACCAGGGCGAACGGCTTCCGGACGATCCGGCTTCCCGACTTTCGGTCCTTCGGACTTCCCTCGTCCCTACAAACCCAAAACAGCACTATGAACATATTGATCTTCAACGGGTCGCAGGACAGCCACCCCTCCAATACCGCGGTCCGGCTGGCGCACTGCTTCCAGGAACTGATCGAGGAGCAGGGCCATACCGTCACCCTGTTCCACCTGTCGGAGGCGGGCATCCCGTTCCTGAACCTGCGCAGCGAACACATTCCCGGGGAGGTGCTGCAGATGGTCCATGCCTTCCGCGAAGCGGACGCCCACATCTGGCTGGCGCCGCTGTACCACGGCAGCATACCGGGGGTAATGAAGAACTGCCTCGACTGGCTGGAGGTCAGCAGCCACGAGCCGGAGCCGTACCTGACCGGCAAGGTGGTCGGCCTGCTGTGCTGGTCGGGCGGCCTGCAGGCGATGCAGGGCATCAATACCATGGAGGCGGTGGCCAAAGCCCTGCGCGCCTGGGTACTGCCGCTCTCCCTGCCCATTGCCCGCGCCGGCCTGTTTGACGAAGAACAAAACCTTTCGCCCCTTTATAAAAGGAAGCTGGAACAAATGGTGGAACTGTTGCTGGCGCAAAAAGTAGGCGTCCGAAAGGACATCCGGGAGGTATAAACCGCCCGGACGGGCCCGCCGGCCCCAACAGCTTACGAATCAACCCCTTACCGCTTGCGGAAAATATTTTCCCAAAAAATCAAAAAAGATATGGCTGCAACGGCCCGGCGTCCTATATTTGCACCGCGAAGTAGAGCAGCGGTAGCTCGTCGGGCTCATAACCCGAAGGTCGGGAGTTCGATCCTCCCCTTCGCAACAAAAGATATAAGCCTCCTTTCCGGGAGGCTTTTTTTATGCGATAGCCCGCCGGGCTCATATCCGCCAGAGGCGGACGGGAGTTCGATCCTCCCCTTCGCAACAAAAGATATAAGCCTCCCTTCCGGGAGGCTTTTTTTATGCGATAGCCCGCCGGGCTCATATCCGCCAAAGGCGGACGGGAGTTCGATCCTCCCCTTCGCAACAAAAGATATAAGCCTCCTTTCCGGGAGGCTTTTTCATTTTACAGCGATAGCCCGCCGGGCTCATATCCGCCAGAGGCGGACGGGAGTTCGATCCTCCCCTTCGCAACAAAGCACTTCCCCCGGTATACCGGGGGATTTTTTTGCCCTGCCGCTCAACCTTTTACCGCCTGCATTGTTTTACCTGAAAACCCCAGCCAAACGGTAAAAAACGTACTGCCCCGTCCCCCGGCGGTTACCTGCTGCTGCGGAATTCGTTATGAAAACGCTTAACTTGCCACTTTCCACTATGATGATCCAAGAATCCATTCATTCAACTTTTGCATTCTCGGTTCTCGACCAGTTGCCCGATGCCATCACCTGGGCCCGCCCGGTGCTGGACGGCACGGGCGCCGTAGTAGATTTCGAGATCGGGTATGCCAATAAAGCGGCCGACGCAGGCGCCCATCATCCCGCCGGCTCGCTCACGGGCCTCCGCGTGCTCCGCGATGGCCTCCCCTCCCCCGAACTGGCGCCGGCCTGCTTCCGGCAATACCTGGAAGTGCACCAGGTGGCCGAAAGCCGGGAATTCTGCCTGCTGGCTGCCCCTAGCCTCCGGGAAGTTATCCGCCAGCCACTGGATGGCGGCGTCCTGAGCACGAACCGCGGCCGCCAGGCGCAACGGGAAGCCAGCCTGCAGCTCCAGGAACAGCGGAGCCTGCTCGATAACATCCTGAAACATTCGTCCAACGGCATCTCCGTGGGCGAAATGATCCGCGATGCCGACGGCCGCATCATCGACATGCAAACGGTGATGGCCAACGAGGCCGCCGCCACCCTCACTGGCCTGCCCCGGAACACCGTCCTTTCCCAAACCGGGTCGGAACTGGATGCGCACTTTCCCCAGTCCGACTTTTTCCAGCGCTGCATCCGGTGCATGGAAACCGGGGAGCCCTTTATTGCACAGTATTTTCTCGCCTCCTCGGGCAAGTGGCTGGAAGTATCGGTTTCCAAAATGGATGAAACCCACCAGATCTACATCTTTACCGATGTCACCTCCATTAAAAAGGCCCAGCTGGACCAGCAAAAGCTGGTGGAAGATCTCCAGCGGTCGAACGCCAGCCTGGAGGAATTTGCCTACGTGGCTTCCCACGACCTGCAGGAGCCGCTGCGCAAGATCCGCTTCTTCTCGGAACGGCTGAAAGCCGGCCTCGACCTCCCTCCCGGGCACGACAGCCACCGCATGCTGGAACGCATGGAAGTGGCCACCATCCGGATGAAAACCCTCATCGACGACCTGCTGGCGTTTTCGCAGGTAAGCTCGAAGCCCACGGCCCATAGCCCCGTGGACCTCGGCGACGTGGTGCACCAGGTGCTCCAGGACCTGGAGGCGGCGATTTCCGAAACCGGGGCCGTCCTCCACGTCGATCCCCTGCCCCGGATCGCCGGCGACGAGCGGCAACTGCGCCAGCTGTTCCAGAACCTTATCGGCAACGCGCTGAAGTACCGCAAACCCGGCGTTCCCCCCGAAGTAACGGTCTCCTGCCGGGCGGCCGGACGGAACGACCCCGGCGCACCGGCAACGGGCGGAACCGCCGACGGACCCTGGCACCGGATCCAGGTCACCGACAACGGCATCGGCTTTGACCCCGAGGACGCTGAAAATATTTTCAAGGTATTCCACCGGCTGCACGGCCGCTCCGAATACGAGGGCACCGGCGTAGGCCTGGCCATCGTACAAAAAGTAGTGCAGAACCACGGGGGCCATATTTCGGCCATCGGCGAACCCGGCAAGGGCGCCACCTTTCGCCTGCTGCTGCCCGCCACCGCATAAAAAAACAGGGCGCACCCACCGGTGCGCCCTGTTTTTTTATGCGGCTTTCTATTTTTTTACAAAAACTTCAGCACCTCTTCACCGATCGCCTCGGTACCGAGGATCTTGTCGGCCGGGGTGGAAGCATCCGCGATGTCGCGGGTGCGGAAGCCGGCCTTCAGCACCTGGTCAACGGCATTGATCACGGCTTCGGACTCCTGCTTCATGCCGAACGAGATGTCGAGCAGCAGGGCGGCGGACAGCACGGAAGCCAGCGGGTTGGCAACGCCTTTGCCGGTGATGTCGTGGGCCGAACCGTGGATGGGCTCGTACACGCCGGTGCCGTCGCCGATGGAGGCGGAGGCCAGCATACCCATGGAGCCGGCGATCTGCGAAGCCTCGTCGGTGAGGATGTCGCCGAACAGGTTGGCGGTCACCACCACGTCGAAGCGGCGGGGATCCTTGATCAGCAGCATGGCGGTGGCATCCACAAACTGGTGTTCCACTTCCACGTCGGGATATTCGGGGGCGATCTTCTGGATCACCTCGCGCCACAGGCGGCTGGTTTCGATCACGTTGGCTTTATCCACCGAGCACAGCTTCTTGCGGCGGGTGCGGGCGGCTTCAAAGGCTTTGCGGGCAATGCGCTCCACTTCGAAGCGGCTGTATTCGGCAATGTCGAAAGCGGTATCGCCGTCGTTCTTGCGGCCTTTTTCTCCAAAGTAGATGTCGCCGGTCAGCTCGCGGAAGAACAGGATGTCGGCGCCTTTGAGGATCTCCGGCTTGATGCTGGAAGCACCCAGCAGCTCGTCGAACAGCTTGATGGGACGCAGGTTGGCATACAGGCCCAGCTCTTTACGCATTTTCAGCAGGCCCTGTTCGGGACGCACCTTGGCGCTGGGATCGTTGTCGTACTTGGGGTGACCCACGGCGCCGAACAGCACGGCATCGGAGGCCCGCATTTTCTCCAGCGACTCGTCCGGCAGGGGGTTGCCGGTAGCTTCGATGGCCACGTGGCCGATCAGCGCTTCGTCGTAGGTAAACTCGTGCCCGAATTTAGCGGCAATGCGGTCCAGGACCTTCTTGCCTACAGCGGTTACTTCCTGCCCGATACCGTCGCCGGGAACTACCAGGATGTGTTTTTTTGCCATTGATTTCTATTTGTTATATGAAAATTTGCAATCAGACCGCGAATTTGAGCCAATTCGACGAATTGAGACGGGCTGAGCAGGGATTTTTTTTGTCCGGGCTGGGGCACGGCGAAAATAAAAAGCCTGGCATTTTATTGCCAGGCTTTTACTATTGATAAAAAAGTTGCAGGAAGGCCCCCTAGCTCATCAAATTAAGCATCTTCTGGGTGGCTTTGATGGCGGCCACGGTCTGGTCGCTGTCGAGGCCGCGGGTCTTGAATTCCCGGCCGTTGTGCTCCCAGGTGATGATGGTCTCGCAGAGGGCGTCGGACTGGCCGCCGGGCGGGATGCGTACGGCGTAGTCGGTCAGGGCCGGCAGCTCCAGGTTTTTCAGCCCGTACACTTTTTTGAGGGCATTCATGAAGGCGTCGTACTGGCCGTCGCCCTGGGCATGTTCTTCGAAGCTTTCGCCGTCGATGGTGATCTTCAGCGTTACCGAAGGCCGCAGGTTCTTGGAGTGGGTGAGCACGTAGTTCTCGATCTGCACCCGCTCTTTGATGGTATTGCTGTCGAGGATGTCCGAAATAATGTAGGGCAGGTCGGCCTGGGTCACCACTTCCTTGCGGTCGCCCAGCTCGATGATGCGCTCGGTCACCTTTTTGAGGTCTTCGTTCGACAGCTGGATGCCCAGCTGCTGCAGGTTGTTCTCGATGTTGGCCTTGCCGCTGGTCTTGCCCAGGGCGTAGCGGCGTTCGCGGCCGAAGCGCTCGGGCATGAGGTCGTTGAAATACAGCTTGTTCTTTTTGTCGCCGTCGGCATGGATGCCCGCCGTTTGGGTAAACACGTTCTCCCCTACCACCGGCTTGTTGGCCGGGATGCGGAAGCCCGAAAAAGTTTCCACCAGCTTGCTCACCGAGTAGAGCGAGCCTTCCACCACGGAGGTCTTCACGTCTTTTACATAGTCGTTCAGCACGGCCACTGCGCTGGCCAGGGGGGCGTTGCCCGCCCGTTCGCCCATGCCGTTGATGGTGAGGTGCAGGCCGTGCACGCCGGCCTTGACAGCCGCCAGCACGTTGGCGATGCCCAGGTCGTAGTCGTTGTGGGCATGGAAGTCGAAGTGCAGGCCGGGGTAGCGGTCCACCAGCTCTTTGATGAAGGCGTAGGCTTCTTCGGGGATCAGCACGCCCAGGGTGTCGGGCAGCAGTACCCGTTTGATGGGCTGGGTCTGCAGGAAGTCGATGTACTGGAGCACATATTCTTTGGAGTGGCGCATGCCGTTGCTCCAGTCCTCGAGGTACACGTTGCAGGCGATGCCTTTTTCGGCAGCCAGGGCCACTACGCGGGCCACGTCGGCAAAGTGCTGCTCGGGGGTTTTCTTCAGCTGGTGGGTCAGGTGGTTGAGCGAGCCCTTGGTGAGCAGGTTCATCACGCGGGCGCCGGCCTGCAGCATCCAGTCCACGGAGGTGTTGCCGTCCACGAAGGTCAGCACCTCGATGCGGTCCAGGAAGCCCTGCTCTTTCGCCCAGCCGGTAATTTTTTTCACGGCCTGGAACTCGCCTTCCGACACCCGGGCGGAGGCGATCTCGATGCGGTCCACTTTCACTTCGGTGAGCAGCAGCTGGGCGATGGTCAGCTTTTCGGAGGCGGAAAACGACACGCCGCTGGTTTGCTCGCCGTCGCGCAGCGTCGTATCCATGATTTCAATATGCCGCTGCTGGGGTTGCAGGCGGGAAGCGTCCCTGGTCAGGGGAGAGTCGGTCAGGCACTGGTCCTTTGTCATCGGTGCTGGGGAATTAGGTAGTGGGAAAACGCGTGAACTGTTTTAACGACCATGTCCTGTTCTATGAAACGGCCGGGGCGGATCTCATAAAAACAGGACATGTTCTGTTAGGGGCAACGGAAGGGGCGATTAGAAGGCCCGCTCCGCTGCATATTTTTGAATATCGTCCTTCATGGCCTGCAGGTAGTCGATATCATCGAAACCGTTGGTCAGGTTGTGCTTTTTATAGCCGTTGATCTCGAAGGATTCTTGTTCGCCGGTGGCCAGGATGGTGATGGTCTGCGCGGGCAGGTTCACTTCCAGCTCGGTCTTCGGATCGGCCTCGATGGCACGGAAGATCTTGTCCAGGAACTCGGGGCTCACCTGTACGGGCAGGATGCCGATGTTCAGGGCGTTGCCCTTGAAGATGTCGGCGAAGAAGGAAGACACGACGCAACGGAAGCCGTAGTCGTAGATAGCCCAGGCGGCGTGCTCGCGGGAGGAGCCGCTGCCGAAGTTCTTGCCGCCTACCAGGATTTTACCGGAGTAGATGGGGTTGTTCAGGACGAAATCCTGTTTGGGCGTATTGTCGCCGTTGTAGCGCCAGTCGCGGAACAGGTTGTCGCCAAAGCCTTCGCGCTTGGTAGCTTTCAGGAAGCGGGCGGGAATGATCTGGTCGGTATCAACGTTTTCGATCGGCATCGGAACGGCCGAGCTTTTCAGCACTGTAAATTTATCGTAAGCCATGTTCAGTTAGAAAGAGTTTAAAGAATGAAATTGAAGTTTACGAGTTTACGGGTTTACAAGTTTACGAGTTGTGGCGGTTCGGGGAAGAACTGGTAAACGCGTAAACTTGTAAACTCGTAAACTTTTTAGATCAGCTCGCGGGGATCGGTCACCTTCCCGGTAACGGCGGCGGCGGCGGCCACCAGCGGGCTGGCCAGCAGCGTGCGGGCGCCAGGACCCTGGCGGCCTTCGAAGTTACGGTTGGAGGTGCTGACGGCGTATTTGCCGGCGGGGATCTTGTCGTCGTTCATGGCCAGGCAGGCGGAGCAGCCGGGCTGACGCAGCTGGAAGCCGGCCTCGGTCAGGATGTCCAGGATGCCTTCTTCCTTGATCTGCTGTTCCACGATATGCGAGCCGGGAACGATCCAGGCGGTCACGCTTTCGGCTTTCCGGCGGCCTTTCACCACTTTGGCGAATTCGCGGAAGTCCTCGATGCGGCCGTTGGTACAGCTGCCGATGAATACGTAGTCCACTTGCTTGCCGATCATTTGTTCGCCTTCGTGGAAGCCCATGTAGTCGAGTGATTTTTCAAAAGTGGCTTTGCCGGCCTGGATATCTTCGGCGGTCGGGATGTTTTTGGTGATGCCGATGCCCATGCCGGGGTTGGTACCGTAGGTGATCATCGGTTCGATGTCGGCGGCATCGTAGTTATATTCCACGTCGAAGGTGGCGCCTTCGTCGGTTTTCAGCGTTTTCCAGTACGCCAGCGCTTTTTCCCAGGCTTCGCCTTTGGGGGCTTTGTCGCGGCCGTTGATGTAGGCGTAGGTGGTTTCGTCCGGGGCGATCATACCGCCGCGGGCGCCCATTTCGATGGACATGTTACAAACGGTCATGCGGCCTTCCATGGTCATGTTGCGGAACACATCGCCGGCATATTCCACGAAGTAGCCGGTAGCGCCGCTGGTGGAGATCTTGGAGATGATGTAGAGGATCACGTCCTTGGGGGTCACGGCCTTGTTCAGCTTGCCGTTGACGTTGATGCGCATTTTCTTGGGTTTCGGCTGCATGATACACTGGGAAGAGAGGACCATTTCCACTTCGGAAGTACCGATACCGAAGGCGATGGCGCCGAAAGCACCGTGGGTGGAGGTATGGGAGTCGCCGCAAACGATGGTCATACCCGGCAGGGTGATGCCGTGCTCGGGTCCTACCACGTGCACAATACCATTATTGGGATCGCCCAGGCCCCAATGCGAGATGCCGTATTTGGCGGAGTTGGTCTCCAGGGCTTTCAGCTGGTTGGCGGAAAGCGGGTCCTGAACCGGCAGGTGCTGGTTGATGGTGGGGGTGTTGTGATCGGCAGTAGCGAAGGTGCGCTCGGGGAACATCACGCCGACGCCACGGGTTTCGAGGCCCAGGAAGGCAACCGGGCTGGTCACTTCGTGAATGAAATGGCGGTCAATAAAAAATACATCCGGACCGTCCTGGATTTTGCGAACCACGTGGGCATCCCACACTTTATCAAACAAGGTGCTTGGGGCGTTGCTCATACTTTATTGATTTTTTGAATCGATTTTAAAATTCTTGGCGAATTTCCAAAAATTCGGGCGAACTGCCCGTTTTTTGAGCAACTTTATCACATATTTTCACCAAATTTTTTAGCCCCTTTCCGTTGGAGGCCGTAAAATTATTTCCCCATTTTATATTGACAATCAACTAGTTGCAATTCAATAGTTGAACTTGACTTCCGTAAACAGTCCCCCTGTTTTCGGGGCTTTCCGGGACGGTTTCGCGGCGGTCCCGGCGGTGCTTTTTCCGCTCCGCTCCTCCCCTCTTTCTCCAACGGGGTTAGTATCAGGCCCTTATGCGGGGGAAGCAGGGAAGGCGATTCGTCAATTTTCAAAAATGGCACCTTATAGAGATGGGTGATCAATAATATTTTTACAAAAAGATGCCATAAATTGAAAATTTTCTAAAATTTAAAAAGTTTGGTTGAATTATTTTGAAGGAATGGGTCGGGCTCTTAATTTTGTGCTCACAAAGAACAACAAGCTCTTTACACTGTGGGGTGATGAAATTTTTGGCAGACATGCCCTCTTGTCTCGGGGGTGGGGATCACCGGATAAAAACAGCACTTGTGCTGCTTCTAATGGCCCCGTGGAGGTTCGACTCCTTCCCCTACAGCATTTATAAAAAGGCCTTGCAGGTTATCCACTTGCAAGGCCTTTTTGTTTTGGATCGCCCCGGAAGGAGCATGAAAAAAGCCATAACCGGAAGACCGATCATGGCTTGAAAAAATTTTTCCCGGAAAGAAAAGGTATACTAGGACTTGGGATACAGCGTCTTTACGGCCAGCAGGTCCCAGGAGGTGAAGTTGCTCCAGTTCAGTACGGTGGAATTCATCACCGAATACGAATCCGTGGTGGGCGTACCTTCGATGGCATAACCCCAGGTGCTGTTGGTATGGCCGAAACCGATGGTGTGACCCAGTTCGTGGGTGATGGCAAAACGCTTCTTCGAGGCGGTCAGACCGTTCTGGTAGGTATTGATGGTCATGCGGCTGCCGGGATTGCCGTAATAGTCGGGATAAGCGGCCGAAGCGATGGTGGAAGAAGCTGTATAGTTGGTGGTCACTTTGGTGGTGGCACCGGTGGCAGAGGTCACCCGCTTCATTTGCACGGCGCTGCCGGTACGATTCCAGGAGGCGATGGCCGAATCCAGGGCGGTCAGCCAGGCTGCCGGAACGGTGGCATCCGCAAAAATGGTAATGGCTTTTACCTTGGTGGGAACGATCAGGTAGAAATGCTCGCGCTGGGTGGTACCGTTCACACCGCTGGCGATCCCCTTGTTTCCAAAGCGCAGCTGGGCATCTTCCAGGGATACATAGCTGTCTTCTTCCACTACAAACTGCTTTAACTCTTTGTTGTACACGACACTTCCTTCAGGAGCTCCGAGCGAATTGGATACGGATTGTTGCAGGGCGGCAATGTCAATGCTTTCGGTCGCGGGTGTTACATCCTGGACATCTGACTTCTTACAGGACTGGAACGTCGCAAAAAGGGCAAGGATGAGGGCTACCTTGGTAACCGACAGGTTAAACTTTGTCATAGGGTATTAATTTTTGACAGGACAAAGGTAGCCCCGGCCCCAGCGGCATACGGCCCCGTTTCGGTCAATGGGGGAAAATACCCGGTGAATAAAGAGCACTTATTAAAAATAATTACTTACCATTAGCACGCCCTAACCGGAAGTCCGTAACGGCCGGGAACAGCGCGAAAAAACCCTTTTTTTACATGCAGGAACACGAAAACTACATGCGCACATGCCTCGAACTGGCCCGGGAAGCGGCACAGCGCGGCGACGCCCCCGTGGGATCGGTGGTGGTGCGCCAGGGGCAGGTCATTGCCCGCGGCATCGAAGGCGGCAAGACCCACCGCGATATTACCTTTCATGCCGAGATCGAGGCCATCCGGCAGGCCACCGCCCTCCTGGGCAGCATGGACCTGTCGGACTGCACCCTGTACACCACCCACGAACCCTGCATCATGTGCGCCTACGTGATCCGCCAGGTGCGCCTGCCCACCGTGGTGATGGGCGTCACCTCCGGCGAGATCGGGGGCCTCAGCTCCGCCTATCCCCTGCTGGCCGATACCGGCATCCGGCGCTGGGCGGCCCCGCCCCGGGTGGTCACGGGCGTACTGGAACAGGAATGCCGGGAATTGTCCCGCCTTACGGGGCCAAACCATTAGCTTTGCCGCCTCTGTTTGCCCCCTAAAACCCGAAACCATGAACTGGCACAATGCCCCCCAAAAATTCCGCATCGACGGAAACACCATCGAGCTGGAAGCGCTCCCGAAAACCGACTTCTGGCGCATCACCCACTACGGCTTTATCCGCGACAACGGCCACTTCCTGTTCCGGGAAGCGGAAGGCGATTTTACGGCTTCGGTTAAGGTTCGGGGTGATTATACCGACCTGTACGACCAGGCAGGACTGATGATCCGCACCGACGAACGTCACTGGATCAAGACCGGCATCGAATACGTGCACGGGGTGCAGAACGTCAGCGCCGTGGTCACCCATGAATGCTCCGACTGGTCGGTGGCGCCCCAGCAAAACAACCCCGAAGCCATCTGGCTGAAGCTGACCCGCCAGGGCGACTTCGTGGAGATCCACTACTCTTTCGACAATGCCGCCTACGCCCTGCTGCGCATCGCTCCCTTCCCGCCCGCCGTGCCCGTACAGATCGGGCTGATGGCCGCCGCTCCGGAAGGAGGCGGCTTCCGGGTAGTGTACGAGGATTTCAACGTGGAACCGATAAAGAACTAACCATGCAACCGCAACTCCGAACGGTCAACATCACCCGCTACGTCACGCCCCTGCGCGAAGGCGGATCGCTGCCCGGCCTGGTCGAGGCCGAGGACGGGTTTTTATACGTGCTCAAGTTCCGCGGCGCCGGCCAGGGCGTCAAGGCCCTGATTGCCGAGCTGATCGGCGGCGAGATCGCCCGGGCCCTGGGCCTGCGGGTGCCCGAACTGGTATTTGCCCAGGTGGACCCGGCGTTTGGCCGTACCGAGCCCGACGAAGAGATCCAGGACCTGCTCAAGGCCAGCGCCGGCCTGAACCTGGCGGTCCACTACCTGTCGGGCGCCATCACCTTCGACCCCGTGGCCACCCAGGTGGATCGTTTGCTGGCCTCGCAGATCGTCTGGCTCGACGGCCTGATCACCAACGTGGACCGCACCTGCCGCAACACCAACATGCTCACCTGGTACAAACAGCTCTGGCTGATCGACCACGGCGCCGCCCTGTACTTTCACCATTCCGGATCCAACTGGCACGAACAGTCGAAGCGGCCCTTCGCACAGATCAAGGACCACGTGCTGCTGCCCTGGGCCGGCGAGCTTTCCACCGTCGATGCCGCCTTCCGCTCCCTCCTGACACCCGAGCGCATCGGTGCCATCGTGTCGGTGCTGCCCGCCGAATGGCTGCAAACCAACGGTACGCCGGACACAGCGGAGGAAAACCGCCAGATGTACATTCAATTCCTTAACTCCCGGCTCGAAACGTCGGAGATCTTTGTAAACGAAGCGCAGCATGCAAGAAAATCACTTATTTGAGTACGCCGTCATCCGCGTGGTTCCCCGGGTGGAACGGGAAGAATTCCTGAACGTGGGGGTCGTCCTTTTTTCGAAAAAGCAAAAATACCTCAACGTCCTGTTCCAGGTAGACCACCAGCGGCTGCAGTGCTTTGCGGGCGGCCTGGATACCGAGGAAGTGGAAAAGCACCTCCACGCCTTTGAGCAGATCTGCAAGGGCAGCGCCGGCAGCGGGCCCATCGGCAAGCTCGACCCGGCTTCCCGCTTCCGCTGGCTTACCGCCACCCGCAGCACGGTGGTGCAAACCTCCCGCGTGCACCCGGGCTTCTGCACCGATGTGCAGCAGGCGCTGGAAAGGCTTTTTTCCCAACTGGTGCTGCTGTAGCCGAATTTTAAAACCCCAGATAACCCTTGCCATGAATTTCTTCCCTCTTTTGAAAAAAGCGGGGCCCCTGCTGTGCGCCGGCCTGTTGTGCCTGGCCGCCGGCAATAGCCCCGCCCAGAAAAATTTCCTGCCTGCCTTTCCCGGAGCCGAAGGCTTCGGGGCCGCCACCCCGGGCGGCCGCGGCGGCAAAGTGTTTACCGTAACCACCCTGGCCGACAGCGGGCCGGGCAGCCTCCGGGAAGCCTGCGCAGCCAAAGGACCACGGATCGTGGTCTTCAATGTGTCGGGCGTCATCGAGCTGCTGACGCCGCTGGTGGTGACCGAGCCCTACCTGACCATTGCCGGCCAGACCGCCCCCGGCGACGGCATCTGCCTCAAACGGCGGGAACTGAACATCTTTACCCACGACGTCATCCTGCGCTATATCCGTTCGCGGCCCGGCGACATCTCCGGCCTGGAAATGGACGCCATCAGCATCGGCAAAAACGCCCACGACGTGATCGCCGACCACTGCACCGCCAACTGGTCGGTGGACGAATGCCTCTCGCCTTCCGGCGCCATCTACAACGTAACGGTGCAGTGGTGCCTGATCGGCCAGTCGCTGCAGAAAAGCGTGCACAAAAAGGGCGCGCACGGCTTCGGCTCCCTGGTGCGCGGCATCGGCGGCATCAGCCTGCACCACAACCTCTGGATCAACAACACCGCCCGCAACCCGCGGCTGGGCGACAACTACAACCAGCCGCCCTGGCCCACCATCGACGTGCGCAACAACGTGATGTACAACTGGTCGCAGATGTGCAGCGGCATGACCGGCGGCAACATCAGCGCCAACTACATCAACAACTACCTGAAGCCCGGCCCCAACAGCAGCGACCGCGCCCCGATCGTGCTGACCGAAACCTCCCAGGTGAAATTCTATGTCGCGGGCAACGTGGTGGAAGGCCGTCCGCAATTCACGGCCCGGCCGGCAGCCCTGTTCGACAGCAGCGCCGGGACCGCAAAAGGCCTGCAACTGTTTACCCTTACGAACCAGCCCTTTCCGGTTGCAAACGTCAAGACCTCCTCCGCCGAACAGGCCTACCGCGACGTGCTGGAACAGGTGGGCGCCTCCCGCCCGGTACGGGACTCCATTGACACCTGGCTGATCCGGCAGGTGCGGACCAACACCGGCAAGTTGATCGATTCGCAAAACGAGGTGGGCGGCTGGCCCGTGTACGTCCCCGCCGCTCCCCGTACCGACACGGACGGCGACGGCCTGCCCGACGCCTGGGAAAAGGCCCACGGCCTGAACCCCCGGGATGCCACCGACGGCGCGAAGAAGGCGAAGGGAAAACAGGGCTATACCCATATCGAGGTCTATATCAACGAACTGGGTTGAGTTCCGGCAGGGAACACGGCCTCAGGAAAAACCCTCACAAGGCGCTCAAAACCTGCATAAGCTCATCAACTAAAAACAGAAACCTTACCTTTGACGCAAATTTTTCACACATGCCAAAACTAACCAATGCCTTACTGGCGTTATGTTCCTGCGCCGTTTTTGTTTCCTGCCAGAAAGAAACCGAAGAAGGCCCGGCCCCCGCACCTTTTTTCGGAAAGTATAAAGTAATCTCCATCACCGGTACCTCGGTAGCTACCGTATGGATGAAGGAGGGCGGCGTGACCGACAGTACCGTTACCCGCACCAATTTCACCAGCGCACAGCATACCGGCACCATGACCCTGGATGCCACCAAGGTTACCAGCGATAAGCTGGGCTATTTGTACAACTGTGACATGGAAGGAAAAAGCTACATGAATGGCCAACTGTTCAATACGATGGAATTTGAATTGCCGATTGACGTCCCCACCTCTAGCGGTTCGGTTCCTTACAAGGTTGTCGGCAACGACTCCGTTTACTTTGACAAAGGCTCCATGATCATGCTGGACACGGAACTGGAAACGGCTCCCGTGGGTGCCAAGCTGAAACTGGAAGGAAACCGGCTGTCGATGACCATGAAGTCCAACATGGCCACCTCCGAACTGGAGCAGGGCGTCCGCGTAAATTACAAGACCGAGGCAACCGCCACCATTACACTGGAAAAACTGTAGGATACCCAAAAAATATTTCCAAGAACGCAAAAGCGTTCCGGCACCCGTAACGGGGAGGCCGGAACGCTTTTGCTTTTCGGAGCCGCCGGCCGTTCCCGGGAAAAGCGCTCCCGTTAAACGGCCAGCGCTTCCTTGTTGTATTTATTGCGGTATTCCACCGGCGACAGGCCGGTTACTTTTTTGAACACCGTGCGGAAGGCCTTGGTATCATTATAGCCCACGTCGAACATCAGCTCGCTGACGCTGCGGCGGCTGGTTTCCAGGGCTTTCTTGGTGGCTTCGATCTTTACCCGCTGGATGTATTCGGTCACCGTATTGGCGGTGGCTTTCTTAAAGCGCCGCTCGAAGTTGCGCCGGCTCAGCGCCAGCATGGAGGTCAGCTGTTCCACCGAGATCTTTTCGCTGTAATTCCGTTCGATGAACTCCTGCGCCTTGCGGATGGGTTCGTCCTCGTGGTCCTTTTGGCCCCGAAAGATGGTAAAGGACAGCTGGTTTTCGCGCTCCATTTCAATGGCAAACACCTTGGCCGTCAGCACGGCTATATCGCGGCCGGCGTATTTGCCGATCAGGTGCAGGATCAGGTTGAGGTACGAAAAGGCCCCGCCGCTGGAATACAGCCCGCCCTCGTCGGTAATGATCTTTTCGGCCACCAGCTCCACGTCGGGGAACAGCTGCCGGAAAGCAGGGGCGGCCAGCCAGTGGGTGGCGCACTTGCGGCCCCGCAGCAGGCCGGTGGCCGCCAGCAAGAAGGCGCCCAGGCACAGGCTGGCCACCTCGGCCCCGCCCCGGTACTGGCGAACGATCCACGGAAGGAAATCCCGGTTCTTTTCCACGGCCTCCCCGAGGTCGCCGTCAAGGGCGGGAATGAGGACCAGGTCGGTGGCCTCCACCTCTTCCAGCAGCACATCCGCATGGGCCGTAAAATGGCCGCCGCTGAGCACCGTTTCCCGCGTCAGCCCCACCAGCTGTACGGTAAAGACGGGGGCCTCGCCCCGTTCCCGGAAAAAATGATTGACCTGGGTCAGCAACTGCCGGGAGCCTTCCAGGCTGCCCAGTATGGCTCCATGGGGAACCAGGATGGAAATGTGTTTCATATGACGTAAATGTAAAATAATAAATGCCGCATCCTCCCCCTGAAAATGTCCCATCCGCACCCCGGCAAGTTAAGACCGGCAAGGTACATTTGTATCAGAAATTACGAATTTTATTAGCAAGAAAAAACTAATTTTTTTAGGATGAAATGCCGTAAGATTGCAACCGGATGGCTGCAGGTATCCATCCCCGGTATCGCTGTATATTCGCCCCAAACCTTAAAACCGTCAAAACTGACCAACATGAAGATTGTAAACAAAATCCTCCTCGGCGTCGCCATCGTACTCGCCGTCCCCCTGACCGTCGCCCTCTTTACCCGGAACGATTATGCCGTGGAACGGGAGATCACCGTCGGCAAACCCAAAGACGAAGTGTTCGGCTACGTGAAGTACCTCAGGAACCAGGACCGCTTCAGCAAATGGGCCAACATGGACCCGAAGATGAAAAAAGAGTACCGGGGAACGGACGGCACCGTGGGTTTTGTTTCGGCCTGGGAAAGCAAGCAGGACGATGTGGGCAAGGGCGAGCAGCAGATCATAGGCATCCGGGAGGGACAGCGGATCGAATGCGACCTGCACTTCATCGAACCCTTTGAAGGCAGGGCCAACGCCTACATGACCACCGAGGCCGTGTCGGACCGGGAAACCAAGGTGAAATGGGGCTTTACCAGCCGCATGCCCTACCCCATGAACCTGATGCTGCTGTGCATGGACATGGAAAAAATGATCGGCGACGACCTGCAAACCGGCCTCGCCAACCTGAAAAACAACCTGGAGCAACCCCAACCCCTCAGCAAAAATTAATTCCCCCAATAATGACAACGATCAACCCCTATCTGAATTTTAACGGCAACACCGAAGAAGCGTTCAACTTTTACAAATCGGTATTCGGAGGCGAATTTCTTGTGCTGCAGCGCTTTAAGGAAACGCCGCATGCCCACGAGGTGCCGGCCGATGTGCAGGACAAGATCATGCACGTGGCGCTGCCCATCGGCCAAGGCAATATCCTGATGGCCTCCGACACCCTGGAATCCCTGGGCCACCCCATGACGGTGGGCACCAACTTCTCCCTTTCCATCAACACGGCAAGCGAGGCGGAAGCCGACCATATCTTCAACGGGCTGGCCGCCGGCGGCCAGGTGACCATGCCGCTGGATAAAGTGTTCTGGGGCGACTATTTCGGCATGCTGACCGACCGCTTCGGCATCCAGTGGATGGTCAGCTATTCCTACGAAAAACAAAAGTAGTCCAGAGGTGACAGTTGTGTAATAAAAAAAGCCGGCAGGATCCCTGCCGGCTTTTTTATGCCAAGTGCGGTAAACGGCCACCGCAAAACGGACCATTGTTTGCAGGGGTTTCTCCAAAACAAATTATGGCCACCGGAAAAGCCCACCTGGAAGAAGTGCTGGAATTTATCCGCGAGCACCGGAGCAACGAAAGCAATTTTGAAAAGATTTATGCGAAGCTGGAACAGGAGTGCCGGACGCCCCCGGACGACGAGGTCACGCAGGCCTACGTGAACAACCTGTCCGACATCAGGGAAAAGCATACGGAGGAATACCAAAAAAGCCGCGAGGTGAAGGGCAACGCCTGGCCCGAATTTGAGAATTTCGTCGCTGAATTTGAAAAAGCAATCACCGGAGCCATGAAGGAAAGAGCGTAAAACCAGGTACGCGGCAGGAAGAACGTACGTTCTTCCTGCCGCGTACAGTCCTTATTGCTGTTGTTGTTCCATGTAGGTAAATTCCCACAAATGGCCGTCAGGATCCTGGAAACCATGCACATACATCCAGCCGTGGTCCGTGGCTTCATTCGGCGTCGTACCGCCCGCTTCCACGGCTTTGCGAATGTAGTCATTCACTTCCCCGCGGCTGCCGGCCGACAGGGCCACGATCACTTCCGCCGTCCGGGTGGCGTCCGCAACTTCTTTTTTCGTAAAGGTTTGAAAAAAGGGCTCCACCAGCAGCATCACGAAGATATTGTCGGACACCACCATACAGGTGGCGTTTTCATCGGTAAACTCCTGGTTGAAGGAAAAACCCAGGTGGGTAAAAAAGGAAACCGCCCGGTTCAGGTTCTTGACGGGCAGGTTCACGAAGATCTGTTTTGACATATGGGGATGCATTTGGTGTGGTTACAAAGATGCGGGGGAATCGGAAGAAAGAAGAGGGGCATATCGGACAATTCCGGGGGCCGGATGCGGCGCAGGAAACAGCAAAATCGCACAGACAGGCGTACAAATAAACAGGTCGCTGCACTTTTTAGCCGTTCCGTTTTTATATTTGGACTGTTAAGCCTACAGGCAATCACTCTCGGGTCTCCTGCTGCCGGCAAAGGCCATCGGCTTTTTTTGGGGCAACCGGTTACCTTTCCGGGTTATTGGTATTAAGGTAGGAAGGAAACTTTTCTTAAAAATCTACAAATGGTACAGAAAACATACTTTAAGACCAAGGAACATTGTAAAGTAAAATTTACCTATAACGGCGGCGACGCTCAAACCGTGGAAGTATTTGGCTTAAACGGTGACTGGCAAACGCCCATTGAACTGAAAAAGAAAAAAGACGGAACCTTTTCCACTGAAGTTTCCCTGCCCAAAGGCTCCCAACACGAATTTAAGTACCGCGTCAACGGCAACGACTGGATCAACGAACCCGAAGCCGACAGCCAGGGTCCCGATACCTTCGGCGGCCACAACAGCATTATCACCCTCTAATTACCTTACCGGGGCGTATCGCCCTCCTATATTCCTTCACCACGGCACCTGCATGGGTGCCGTCCCCATTTTCCCTACGGCCGCCCGTCAAAGAAATAGAGCTTCTCCTCCAACTCGGCCATCAGTCCTTCGTACTCGGCCCGCCCGATCTGTTTGACCTGGCTGCTCTTGCCCAAAGCATTCAGGTGGTCCAGCTCCTGGTCACCCCGGATATCCAATGCAAAGAAGGTAACCACGTTACCGGAAAGCTTCGAAATCAGCTTGAAATAGCCCACCATAGTATCGGTTTTACGTCATCCCATCGCCGCTGTCCCCGGACGCACCCCTCTATAACGAAGCTCAAGCATTAAATATGATGGAACGGGCCCACTTTATCCGGGCCTGCCGGCAGGACTACCGCTGCCGGGCCAGCTTGCGCCGGCCGGCCGGTCCTCTGCCCTTTACCCGGGCATCCGGACTGAGCGGAAACACCAGCCCGCAGCTGGTACACACTTTCTTGCCGGGAAACAGCGACCACTCGACCTTCTTTTTCTTGTCGGGCGGCAGTACATCACAACCCTCCAGCAGCTGGATGAATTCGCTTTCGGAAAGAGACACATTGGCCAGCATTTCCTTAAGGGATAGATTATGGGTATCGAGGTATTCAACGGTTTCAACGGCCAGCGTCCTTATGGGCATCTCTTTTCCTGATTTTATTGAAGCAGGCAAAAATAAACACAATTACGGGGCTTTTTCACCAACTTTGAAAGGAACCGCCTATTTTCCTCCTAAACCTTCGCTTATGAAGCCCGCCTGGCCCCTGTCGCTCCTGCTGCCGCTCGTGTTTTCCGCCTGTGCGGAGCCGACAAAAGAGCCCACCCTGCCCGACCTGCTGGCCGGCGGCCAGTGGATCGACCTCACCCACAGCTTCTCGTCCCGCACCTTGTACTGGCCCAACAACCCCACCGGCTTTGTCCTCGACACCCAGGCGGCCGGCCCCACACCGGGCGGCTACTATTATTCGTCCAATGCCTTTTCCGCTCCCGAGCACGGGGGCACCCACCTCGACGCCCCCGTTCATTTTGCCGAAGGAGCGCAAACGGCCGACCAGGTGCCGCTGGACCACCTGACGGGCGCCGCCCTGGTCATCGACGTTTCGGCAAAAGCACTGAAAAACCGGGACTACCTCATTTCGGTGGCCGATATCGAAGGCTGGGAAAAGAAAAACGGCCAACTGCCCGAAGGCGCCATCGTCCTGTTCCGCACCGGCTACGGGAAATTTTACCCCGATGCCCAAAAGTATTTCGGCACCGCCGAAAAGGGCGCCGGCGCCATCCCCCACCTGCACTTCCCGGGCATCGACCCGGCCGCCGCCGAATGGCTGGTCACCCAACGGAACATCAAGGCCGCCGGCCTTGACACGCCCAGCATCGACTACGGCCAGTCCACCGACTTCCGTACCCACCGCATCCTGCTGGGAAAAAACATCCCGGCCTTCGAAAACGTGGCCAACCTGGAGCTGTTGCCCGAAAAAGGCGCTTACGTGGTGGCCCTGCCCATGAAGATAAAAAATGGCAGCGGCGGCCCCCTGCGCATCATCGCCTGGGTGAAAAAAGCAAAACCCTAACGGATAGCCCCCTCTAAGGAACTTCGGATTTGGTCTCGCCTGAAACGAGACCAAATCCGAAATCTTCGACATGGTACACCACCTCATGTGCCTCCTGGGGCTGGGGCACTTCCAGCCGTTCGATCATCCGGTCGATGGCGGCGGCCGGGAGCACCGCTTCGCGTTCGCTGTTCTGCACGTACAGCCGGTAGCAGGGCACCTCCACGTACACGAGGGTTACAAAAGCTTTGTAGGTCAGGAACAGGTCCATCAGCTGCTGCCGCTTCGACCGCGTGATGTTGGTGGCATTCCAGACAAAATTGTCGCCGGCCCGCAGGTAGGTGCGCGCCCGTTCCTTGGCCAGCTGCACCACTTTGCCGGTACCGTTTTTGTCCAGCGGGGAAATTTTCAGCTCCCGGCGGATATCATCCAGGCTGATCACCGGCCAGTCGCGGTAATGGTGCCAGGCGTAGGTGTCCTTGCCAGCGCCGGGCAGGCCCGACAACAGCACCACCCGCGAACGGAACTCGTCGAAGGGCACATAGCCGGGATAGCTGTCTTCCTTATGAAAGTACCAGAACCGGGCGTTGGGGGTGGCGAATGCCCGCGGCTGCCCCCAGCAGCCGTGCTCCTCGCACAGCAGCCGGAACAGGCCGATCTTGTACAGCAGCTCCTCCTGGTCGGCCGAAACCCGCCCCCGCACGTCGGCTTCGGCCAGCAGCGCCAGCAGTTTCGTATTCACCTGCAGGCTGGCTTCGAGGACGGCTTTCACGGGGTCGGGCTTTTCCAGCGCCCAGAGCGGCAGCCCGTGGTAGCGCACCAGCGCGCACACCTGCTCGCGCAGGAAGAAGGGCGCCGGCTCGTCGCGGTACAGCAGGATGCGGGCCGTCAGCGCGCCTTTTTTTGCGTGGCCTTTGGAGGTCAGGCTGCCATCGGGCTCGCGCACCGTGGTGGAACGCTTTTCCACATCGTGCAGCAGGGCGGCGGCCCAGAGCACCTGCCGGTCCTGCGGCGGCAGCTGCCGCCAGCCCTCCAGCTCCTCCAGGGCCCGGAGCACCATCCGCGTGTGCACCGCCACATCCCCTTCGGCATGGTACAGCGGGTCCTGCGGCACGCCCTTCATATCGCGCACCCAGGAGAATTTTTGTACCAGCGAGCGCCAGTCGGTATGTTCAGTCAGCTTCCACATGATTCCCTCCTTCCTGTTTTAAGGGGGCCCGCTTCCAGTGGCGCGTCCAGTGCGCGTCGGTGGTCACGTGCCCTTTGCGTACATATTTAAATACACGGTGTGCGAAGTCCGCGGTCGGGTACCCGGCGGCATCGCGGCTGACGATCCCCTCCATGGTCGCCGGCAGGCCCGAGCAGGCTTCCACGGGAGCAAAGGCGCCGGGACCCGACGCCAGCTGCACCAGCGAACGCTCAAACGCCTCCCGGCTGGCGGGCGGCCGTTCCACGGCCAGTTGGGGCACCACCGGCAGGTCGAGCAGGGCGGCGTAAAACTGGGTTTCCTCCCAGCTCAGCCACCGGTCGTGCTCCCGGATGGCAAATACATAAAAATGGTGTTCCAGCTGCCGGTAGCGCAGCGAATGCACGGCATAGAGATTTTCGAGAAAAACTTCCAGAAAGCCCAGGTCGTGCTTTACCTGCTGCCAGTACTGCCGCAGGGTGGCCGTCCAGGGTGAGGTGGTGGGCGCCGCATGCGAGCGGGCAAACACGCCGTGCCGGCTGAGGCAGTTGTTCTCGCCGTCCAGCTTCTCGGTATGCACCAGCTGCCCGATGGCCTGCAGGTCGTGCCAGTAGTGGGTATGGACCCGGTCGTCGTGGGTGGCGCCGGGGGAAAAGGGATAATGCCCCGTTCGTCCGTATTTTTCGGATAAGGCCATAACGTTTATGGAGGGATCCGGCCGGAAAATCCGGGCCGGAAAGTAAAAGAATGAAAAATAAAATGCCGCGGCGCCTGCAACAAGCGCCGGGAAGAACGAAAATTATGGGAGAAAGAATTACATAGCCGGGGGCTTGAAAACAGTTTGGAATGAATACTGCCGGAACAAAGATGGGAAATAAAAGCGGGAAAAATGCTGTCCGGGCCCGGGTAAGCACGAACCTCCCGCCCGGCTTAGTGCTTTCCCCTTAGCGGCAGAATTTTCTTTTTCTGCGGCCCCTTCAAAGCGGAGAAAATACGGCTCTGCCCGCTTTCTGGCAGCCGCCAACGGCCTAAATTTGGGGAGGTAAGCAGACTTCTAAGAGTTTTTTATTAAGGGTTTTTTTTCACTACCTGGCGCTCCAGTTCCCTATCCAAGAAGGCACCTCGCTATGATCGGATTCGCTGATACATGCTACAGAAAAGATGAAAGACGTTATTACTACTCCGGTACAGGTCCCCTTTCCTATTTTCATTTTGCGGGGAGCATCTTTCGGGATCGATATGCTCCACGACGAGCTGCTGCAGCGGCTGGGAAAAACGCCCCGCGAAGTGCTCCACCGGCCGCTGGTGGAAGTGTTCCCGGAAACCGCCCGCCAGGGCATCGACCGCCTGTGCCGCAAAGTGTTCCAGACGGGAGAACCGCAGGAGGTAGGACGCCTGCCCCTCACCCCGGCGGTCAACGGAACCCCGGCCCAGGAATGCTGCCAAGTGATGCTCCACCCCATTAAAAACGAAACCGGCACCGTCACCGGCATCGTGGCCCTGGGCTGCACCGGCGGGGCAATAGCAGCCGCTGCTGTTCCCCCCGGCCCGCTCCCTTCCGAAGGGGATCCGCGGGAACTGACCGAACTGAAGCAACGCTACCACCAGCTATTCAACAACCTGCCCGTGGCCCTGTTCGAGGAGGACCATTCGCTGATGGTACCCGAACTGCAAAAACTGAAAACCCGCCACGGCAACGAACTGACCGCTTACCTGAACGCCAACGAAGCGGAAGCCCGGCGGCTGATGGCGCTGGTGCGCATCACCGATGCCAACCAGGCCGCCGTGAACCTGTTCGAGGCGGAAAGCGTCGAAAAGCTGAAACAAGGCCTGCACATCGTCTTCAACGGCAAATCCCTGCCGTCCTTTATCGACAAAATCGTGGCCATCGCCAGCGGCGACAAACATTTCCACCGCGAATACGAGCTGGAAACCCTCCGGGGCCGCCGCATCCAGTGCTCCGTTTCCTTTACGCTGCCGGAAACCGGCTACAACCGGATCCTGGTGTCCCGCTATGATATTTCGCAACAAAAGCATACCGAACAGGCGCTGCGCATCACCCGCGAACAACTGGAACTGACCTTCAACAACGTTCCTGCCGACATCCTGCTGTTCGACCGCAACGGCCTCATCCTGTTTGCCAACGAACGGGCCGCCCTTTCCCGCGGCTTTAAATCCTCCGCCGACCTGAGGGGAAAAGACAGCCGGGCCATCACGGAACGCTGGCGCGCCGTGGCCGATGTGCTGGACGAGGACGGGGTACCCCTCCGTCCTGAGACCGCCGTGCTCGCCCAGGCCTACCGCACCCGGCAGCCCCGGGAAGGCATCTACCAGATCCATTACAAACAATCCCGGGAGGTGCTGTGGCTGCTCAATTCCGCCACCCCCCTGCTGGACGAGTCGGGCGGCGTCAGCATGGTGTTGTTTTCCTCCATCAACATCACCTTCCAGAAAAACGCCGAACAAAAGATCCGGGAAAGCGAGGAACGCTTCCGCGCCGTTTTCGCCAACGCCTCCGTAGGCATCGCCATCACCGACCTGGAGGGCTATTACCTGCAGGTGAACGAAGCCTACACCCGCATCACGGGCTATTCCGAGGAAGAACTGAAGCACGTCACCTTCAAGGAGGTGACCTACCATGCCGACCGGAAAAAGAACCTGGACCAGGTGTACGCGCTGGTGCGGGGCGAAAACCCGCCCTTTGTCTGCGAAAAACGCTATGTGCGCAAGGACGGCGGCATCGTGTGGATGAAGATCGGCGTGTCGCTGATCCGCGACGAGCAGGGCCGGCCCCGCAATATCGTGGGCCTGGCGGAAAACATTACCCAGGCCCAGGCGGTGCAGGAAAAGCTGAAAGAAAGCGAGGAACGCTTCCGCACCCTGGCCAACTCCATCCCGCAGCTGGCCTGGATGACCGATGCCCGCGGCCGCATTTACTGGTACAACCAGCGCTGGTACGACTATACCGGGGCCGAGGCGCCCGACATGAAGGGCCAGGGCTGGCTGAAGCTGGTGCACCCCGACATGGCCGCCGGGGTGGAGGAGCGCTTCCTGGCGGCGGTGGCGGCCGGCAGCGACTGGGAAGATACCCTGCTGCTGCGCAACCGCGAGGGCACCTACCGCTGGTTCCTATCCCGGGCGGTGCCGGTACGCAAGCCCGACGGCCGCCTGGCCGGCTGGTTCGGCACCAACACCGACATTACCGACCAGCGCAACTACGAAGCGGCCCTCAAAGAACGCAAGGACCTGCTGCGGATCGCCCTGGAAGGCGGCGAGCTGGGCTATTTCAACTACAATCCGCAAAGCGGCGCCCTGCAGTGGTCGGCCCGCTCCAAGGAATTCTTCGGCCTGCCGGCAGAGGCCGAGGCCGACCAGGCCACCTTCCTGCAGGCCCTGCACCCCGAGGACCGGCAAAAAACCATGGAATCCCTCATGGACGCCCTCCGGCCCGAAAGCGGCGGCCGCTACGAAGCCGAATACCGGATCATCAGCCTGACCGACGGCCGCCTGCGGTGGATCCGCTCCAAGGGAAAGGTGGTCTTTGATGAAGCGGGAAAACCCCTGCGGTTCACCGGCGTCAGCCAGGACATCACCGACCAGAAGATTGCCGAAGAAAAACTGAAGGAAAGCGAACAGCGGTTCCGCCACCTGGCCGACCAGGCGCCGATGTGGGTATGGATGGCCGATGACCAGCTGAATGTCACCTATACCAACCAGGAATTCCTGGACTACCTCGGCCTGAAACATTCTTCCGAAGTAACGGCCAAACTCTGGGAACTGTTTACCCACCCCGACGACCTACCGCAGGTGTACCACAACTACTTCGAGGCCGTGGCCCGCCAGCAGCCCTTCACCATGGAGATCCGCGTGCTGTGCGCCGCCTCCGGCACCTACGAATGGCACCTGTTCAAAGGCGTTCCCCGCCTGGAGGACAACGCCATAGCCGGCTACATCGGTACCGCCATCAACATCCACCAGCAAAAGACCATGATGGAACAGATGGAAGTGCTGGTGGCCGAACGCACCCGCGAGCTGCAACGTTCCAACGAGGACCTCCAGCAGTTTGCCCACGTAGCCTCCCACGACCTGAAAGAACCGGTGCGGAAAATAAAAACCTATACCAACTTCCTGGAGGAGGAATTCAACGGCCGCCTCACCGAACGCGAACGCTCCTTTATCGACAAGGTGCAAAGCGCCGCGGACCGGATGTTCTTCATGATCGACGGCGTACTGACTTATTCCACCATCAACGCGCTGGAGCAAACTTATGAGCCGGTGGACCTCAACGAAGTGATGAAGCATATCGAAACGGACCTGGAGGTGGCCATCCAACAAAAAAATGCTACGATCCGCTACGACCGGCTGCCGGTGCTGGAGGGCGCCCCGGTATTGCTGTACCAGCTTTTTTACAACCTGGTAAACAACTCGCTCAAGTTTGCCCGGGCGGGCACGCCCCCGGTCATCACCCTCACTGCCGTCCGCACCTCCCGCGACGGCCACGACTGGGCCTGTATCACGGTGGCGGACAACGGCATCGGCTTTGAACAGAAATACGCCGAACGGATCTTCGGCACCTTCACCCGCCTCAATACCAAGGACAAGTACGAGGGAACGGGCCTGGGGCTGGCCCTATGCAAAAAGATCGTGGAGCGCCATGGGGGAACGATCACGGCCCATGCCCGGGAGAACGAAGGCGCCGCCTTTGAAATCCTGTTGCCGGTAAAGCAAATTTCCAAAAAGAAAGAAGCCTAACGCCTCAGCCAGGGCAGGGGGTTCACATTCTTGGTTTCATTGATCACCATAAACTCCACCTGCCCGCCGCGGCCCTCATCGGAAGCGCCGGCACGGCCCAGCACCTGCCCGCTGCGCACGCTCGCGCCCTTGCGCACCGTTACCGACGACAGGTTGCCGTAGATGGTAAAATACTTGCCGTGCTTCACCGCCACCATCAGGCCGTCGCCCAGGTTGGCCACCGAGCTGACCTCGCCGTCAAAAACCGCTTTTACCGCCTGTCCGGCCGCCGGCGTGGCGATGGTCAGCGAGGGGTTGTCGATCTCGAGGCCGCCCTCCCACTTGCTGCGGCCGAAGGGCACGCTCACGTGGCCCTTGTCCACCGGCCAGGGCAGCCGCCCGCGGTTGTTTTCAAAGCCCGCATTCAGGGCGATATCGCGGGGCGTGGCTACCAGCACGCTGACCGTGGATTTGGAGGAAGCCTTGGTGCGTACGGCCGCCGCCCCGCTGCCGGCCGCCTTCTTTTTGGCCAGGGCGGCTTTGCGGGCCGCGGCCACCTCGCGGCGCACCAGCACGGCAATGGCGTTGCGCAGCTGGGCGTCGCGCTTCTTGCGCAGGGCGATCTTCTGTTGCAGCGCTTTTTCCTGCACCTGCAGCTTCGCCGCTACCCGGTCCTTTTCTTTTTTCTGCCCCGCCAGCACCTGCAGCTGCTGCTGCCGGTTGTCCAGGGCGGCGTCCTTTTCCGTTTTCTTTCCCAGCAGCTCCTGCTTTTTTTCTTCCATCTCGCGGCGGGTCTGCACGATGAAGTCCGCCTGCTGCTGGCGGTACGACCGGTAGGCCCGCAGGTAGCGGACCCGCTTCAGGGCGTCGTTGAAGCTGATGGCGGAGAATAAAAAGTTGAGATAGCCAAAGGCGCTGAGGTTTTTATAGGCATACACCAGGCTGCGGGCGTACTGGGCCTTCAGGGTATCGAGTTGCTGCTGGAGGCGGATGAGCTCTTCGTTGCTGAGCTTGATCTCTCCCGAAAGGATGCCGATCTCGTCGTGGATGTTGCTGATGTACTGGGCCTGGACGGTCATTTTGCGCTGCAGCAGGCCCAGCTGCCCCAGGGTTTCCTCGCGGCGGCCTTTTACCTGCTGGTAGGCCGACTGGATGAGCCGAAGTTCTTTTTTTATGGCTTGCCGTTCCCGCTCCATTTTCTGGCGGCTCTTCGCCGGCTGTGCCAGAAGGGAACACGAAAGGACCAGGAACAGGAAAATGAGGCAGAGTCTAGTCATTATCAAAAAGTTACTCGGTCACAGGCTGGTGTTAGAACGCCCCGCCGGGGGCCTTTATTTCCCCTTAATGAAATTTACAGCCGCCGGCCGGCGGTGCGCAACGGGGGTTTTGCCCCCACGGCTTTAACAAAACCCTTGCCACCGGCCCTTTCCTTCCTTAACGAAAAGCAAAACCTGCCCGCCGCCGGGGCCGTTGCTCCTGAGGTTTAGACGCAATTCTATAGATTTGGCGCACTGCAGGGGCATCACACCGGCCCCTGCCCGCCACACAACCGATGAAAAAGATCTTCCGCCTCTTCCTGGTTCTGCTCCTGGGCGCCCTGGGCACCCTGGCCCTCATCATCTTTTTCGTGATGAAGGGCGTCTTTGGTCCCCTGCCCTCCCTGGACGAACTGAAAAACCCCAGCCTGATGCAGGCCTCCCAGGTATTTGCCGCCGATGGCACGCTGATGGGCAAATACTACCGCCAGGGCGGCAACCGCAGTAATGTCAACTACAAGGATATTTCGCCCTACGTGGTCGACGCCCTGGTGGCCACCGAGGACGAACGCTTCTACCGGCACTCCGGCATCGACACCCGTGCCACCCTGCGGGCCATCTTCCTGCTGGGCAAGGAAGGCGGCGGCAGCACCCTCACCCAGCAGCTCGCCCTCAACCTGTTCCACGAGCGCCGGGCCACCAACATCGCTTCCCGCCTGATCGAAAAACTAAAGGAATACATCATTGCCAGCCGCCTGGAAGAGCAGTTCTCCAAGCAGGAGATCCTGACCCTTTACCTGAATACCGTTCCCTTCGGCGATAATATCTACGGCATCCGCTTCGCCGCCCGTACCTTTTTCCAGAAAGAGCCCCTCCAGCTGAAGCGCGAGGAGGCCGCCGTGCTGGTGGGCATGCTGAAGGGCAACTCCATTTATAACCCCCGCCTGCATCCCGACAAGGCCAAAGAACGCCGCAACGTGGTGCTGGGACAGATGGAAAAGAATGCCATGATCTCCGCCACCGAAACCCGCCGCCTGAAGGCCCTGCCCCTGGTGCTGAACTATAAAAAGCTGGACGAGAACAACGGCATCGCCCCCTACCTGCGCGAAGTGCTGAAGGACGAGATCGACGACGCCCTGGAGGGTATGGGCAAGCCGGACGGCGGCGCCTACAGCGTGTACGAGGACGGCCTGCGCATTTACACCACCATCGACCCGCGCATGCAAACCTATGCCGAGGAAGCGGTGCAGCAGCAGATGCCCATCCTGCAGGCGGCCCTCAACCGCCAGCGCAACATCCGCTCCGGCGGCGTATGGAGAGGCCACGAGAACGTGCTGGAAGCGCAGATGCGTACCTCCGAACGCTGGCGCCATATGGCGGATGAAGGATTTACCGACGCCGAGATCAAGAAAGCCTTCAAGCGCAAAGTTGCCATGAAGGTTTTTTCCTGGAACGGCAGGCGGGAGAAGGACACCCTGATGTCGCCCCTGGACTCCATCAAGTACCACCGCCAGATGCTGCAGACCGCCTTTATGGTGATGGAGCCGCAGGGCGGCGCCGTAAAAGCCTGGGTGGGCGGCATTAACTACAAAACCTGGAAATTCGACCACGCCAACCTCAAAACCAAGCGCCAGGTGGGCTCGTCCATCAAGCCGCTGCTGTATGCACAGGCCATGGAGGAGCTGGGCTACCGGGCCAACACCACGGTGCTGGACCAGCAGCAGGACTTTGGCGGCGGGCGCCTGGTGCCGGCCACCGCCCAGTCGGTTTCGGGCGATACCATGGCCATGGCCTCGGCCCTGGCCTATTCGCGCAACGGCGCCTCGGCCTATATCATGAAGCAGGTGGGCCCCGACCAGTTCAGCCGCTTCCTGAAGCGCACCGGCCTGCCCACCAAAATTGACCCGCACCCCTCCATTGCCCTGGGTACCTGCGACCTGTCGCTCTACGAAATGATGTGGGCGTATTCCATCTTCCCCGGCGCCGGCGTTTCCACCCGTCCCTACATCATCAGCCGCATCGAGGACCGCAACGGCAAGGTGCTCCGCGACTTCGACCAGGAAAAGCAGCGCCAGCGGGTGATCAGCGAGGAAACGGCCTACCGTATGTGCCGCATGATGGAGGGCACGGTCACCTTCGGCACCGCCAAAGGGCTGATGGACCGGCTGGGCGCGCTGGAGATGGGCGGCAAGACCGGCACCACCAACGACAATGCCGATGCCTGGTTCATGGGCTATACGCCCCAGCTGCTGGCCGGCACCTGGATCGGCTGCGACGACCGCTTCATCCGCATTGAAAGCGGGCTGGGGATGGGCTCGCAGGCGGCACGCCCCCTCTGGGAAGCGTTTTTCAAAAAAATATATGCCGACGGCCGCCTGGGCATTCGCACGGATGCCGTCTTCCATAAACCGGAAAGCATTATCCAGGAAGAACAACAGCAGCAGTCGGACAGCTCGGTTATCCAGGAACTGATGGATGCGGGCCTGATGGGCAACGGCACGGAAGGCGAAGCGCACCCGGCCGACACCTATACCATCCCGGGTGAAGACGGCAACCGTGCGCCGAACGGCAATAACCGGGGCGGCCGGAAAGACCGCCCCGCCGGCGCGGCACCCCGTATCGGCGACCCGCACGACCAGCCGCAGGAAAAGAAAAAAGGCTTTTTCCGCCGCCTGTTCGGCAAGGATGAGTAAGACTGCACAATTATCGGAACGCCCTGGCGTTTACCTTTATACAAGCGGCCGGACCCTGTCCGGCCGCTTGTTGTTGGTACGCCTTTGGCCACCCTAAAAGAAAAGCATATGCCTTACCAATCCGAAGGTCCCGGTACCTGGAACTACCTGGTCCGGCTGACCGGCAAAACACTTTTTATCCTGGGCCTGGTACTGCTGGTCCTTGGGCTCCTCTCCGGCTTCTGGCCGGCGCCCGCCTTTATTTTGCTGCTGTTGCTGGGGGCCGCTCTCCTCTCCGCCCCCGGATTCGCCCCGTTCAAAATGGTGCCTGTCCGCTTTTCGGAGGAACGGGTCAGGGGTGCCCTGCTCCGGGCGTTTTCGCCCCCGGCCACCCGCCTCTTTTTCCACGTACTGAAGACGGCCCTGCTGACTTTCCTGGCCCTGACCGCCGCCTCCGTCCTGCTGTTGTTACTGGCCCAGGGGCCGATCAAAAAAAGAGATACCCGGGCCGATGGCCGGGAGATGACCGGTGCGCTGCAACGCTATTACCAAAAAACCGGCCGCTACCCCGCCAGCCTGTCGGAGCTGATCGGCAACAATCCCATGCGGCAGGGCTGGAAATCGGATGGCTGGGGCCGGGCCTACCAATACCGCCTTTCCCCGGACGGGACCGACTACCTGCTGACGTCCGCCGGAAGTGATGGCCGGTTCCGTACCGGCGACGACCTTGTTTTTCATTATTAAGGGGAGGCAGGCAGCTCCATATCGTTAAAACCTTCTGCCATGATCCACGAATTCCGGGTAGCCCTGCTCTGGAAAGTCATGCTGTGCATCATCCTGGGCCCCCTGCTGTTCCTTTTCGGCCGCCTGGGCCTGTCCGTTTTGGAGCGCCGCTCCACGGACCCGGTGGACCAGTTCCTGCTGTTCCTGTCTGGGGCGGTAGTAGCCTATAGCGCCTGGCGGCTGCTGGCCTGCTTCCGCGAAAAGCTCATCATCTCCGACCAGGGGGTCACCCGGGTCAGCGCCTTTGCTACCCGCGAGTTGCCCTTTGACCGGGCCACCGGCTTCTTTTGGCGCGGGGACCGGGCATTCATCCTGCCTGCGGAAGGAGGCTATCCCCGCATCCGCGTACATCCGCGCCTGGAAAAAACACGCCAGATAAGGGAGTTGCTGTTGCGTCACCTGCCCGACCTGGACCTCCTCCGCCATCAGCAACACGAGGAACAGCTGCTGAACGATGAGTCGCTGGGAACCACCCGCGAGGAGCGGAAAGCAAAGCTGGAGTCGGGCGGTAGCTTTATCCTCCTTCTCGGCACGCTGGGCCTGGGCAGTATGATCTGGCTGTTCCTGTTTCCGGTTCCCTATGGGCCGGCCCTGGCCGTTGGCCTGCTGCTACCTTTGTCGGTACTGGCGGCCCCCGCCCGCTACCTGGAGCCACCCCTGCGCCGCAAGCGGGGACGAAAGTCCTTTCCCCTGGTGCTCCTACCCCTGGCCTTCCCGACCCTGGCGCTCGTATACCGGGCCGTGACCGACTTCCACCTGGTTAGTTACCGTCCCCTGCTGCAACCGACCGGCGTGCTGACGCTGTTGCTGACGGTGGCCTTTGCCCTCCGGCTGGGCGGTGGCCTCCCGCGTCAGTACCGGAAGTTCTCCTCTTTTATGTACCTGCTGTTTGTGGTGGCGGCCTACAGCTTCTGCGCCTGCATTTTTGCCAATTGCCTGCCGGATGATTCGCAGGCCAGGAAGTATACGACCACCGTGATGGAAAAACGAAAAACACACCGGAGGCGGCATACCTCCTACCGCCTTACGCTGTCCCCATGGGCACGCATGAATAAACCGGAGGAAATAACGATCCCCCACGCCCAGTGGAATAAGTTTCAAAAGGGTGACATCGTGCATCTTTACCTACGGCGGGGGAGCCTTCGGGCACCCTGGTACGAAATACGAAAATGAATGAATGCCAGGCTTTGCTATTTGAAAGAATGTTATGATTGGGCTTTGAAAAGAGTCTTTTTGTTTGATAGTGTCCTAAGGGTATCGATATTCTTCTACTTTTTGTCTTGGAAACAAAAAGTAGCAAAAAATTCAAGGCTGCCCGATGCTCCGCCGGGCAGCCGAGGCCCACGCACAATTGGGGCACATCCATTATTTGCCTCGAATATTTCCGGTCCTTCGAAGAGTTCGGCGTGCTGTTAGAAAAGCGTGAAGGCGCTGCATTTAGCCTAATCATTCATTACAGTAGAAAGAAACGTTAGGTCCGGCTAAATGAGGCGCGTGACCATCAAGCTCTTCCTAGCTCGTACAGTCATTTACTGCACAGGCATGGGCGCTGCCCATGTTTTTGCGATGGCTGTTTTTCTACAAACAGGTTTGGGCGCTGCCCAAACGAATGCTAACGGGATGAAATTCGTTGTTGTCATTTCTTTCCATATTTCCTTTCGAAATAACATTATCGGGAATACCACGATCATTTGGGCAGCGCCCATGCCTGTGAAGTAAAAGAATGCACGAGCCTGTAAAAACTTAAAGGTCACGCGCCTCATTCCGCCGGACCTAACGTTTCTTTCTACTGTAATGAAGGGCAAGGCGGAATGCAGCGCCTTTACGCTTCTCTTAAAGCACGCCGAACTCTTCGAAGAACAATGAATATGCGAGGCAAATAATGGATGTGCCCCTCCTGTGCGTGGGCCTGTCGGCCCGGTCTCGCCCTAGGCGAGAGGGCCGACTTGAATTTTTTGCTACTTTTTGTTTCCAAGACAAAAAGTAGAAGAATATCGATACCTGTAGGACACTATCAAACAAATAGACTCTTTTCAAAGCCCAATCCAAGCACCATTTCAATTTCAGCACAGCCTTTGCAGCAGTTCAAAGGCAACCGGAACAAAAAAGCCAAAAACATGAACTATATCTACCGGGGCGACCGGCATACCGATCCCGTCTATAAAGGGAAACGCTGCGCAGCCGTGCTGCGGCCCGACGGCAAGTGCATCCGGGGCAAGAACGCCAACATGCTCGTACGCTTCGAAGACGGCCGGCCGGCCGTGGTACTGGCCCGGCAATTACGAAAAATCAAACCGGGCCAGGATTGATCGCTCACCGTTTCCCCTTCCTGCTTTACCTTCAAGCCCTGATGATAACCGTGCTGCAGATCATATTTGCCTTATCGCTGGTCCTGATGATCATCCTGTTTGTCTTCCGGCCCCGGACCCGGCATGTCCTTTCCTGGCCGCTCAACTACCAGGAACTGCTCCAGGACTATGTGCGCTTCTATGCCAACCTCGACGAAAAGGGCAAAAAGATTTTTGAGGATAAATTCAAAAAGTTCCTTTCCTCGGTAAAGATCACCGGCGCCCAGGCCGAAGTGGAAGACCTGGACCGGGTACTGGTCGCCGCCGCCGCGGTTATTCCCGTGTACTACATTCCCGACTGGGAATACATCAACCTGCGGGAAGTGCTGATATACCCGGGCAATTTCAATTTTGACTTCGAGCAGCAGGGATACAACCGGTCCGTAGCCGGCATGGTGGGCACCGGCGCCCTGGAAAACGTGCTGATCGTTTCCAAATGGCAGCTGCGCCAGGGCTTTATCCACAGCGCCAGCACCCAAAACACGGCCATCCACGAATTCGTGCACCTGATCGATAAAATGGACGGCACCCTGGATGGTGTGCCGGAAATTTTACTGGAACGCAAATACGTGGAGCGCTGGCGGCAACTCTTGGAGCGGACGATGGAGGAGATCCGGCAGGGCTATTCGGATATCGACCCCTACGGCGCCACCAGCCCGGTGGAATGCTTCGCGGTGATGGCCGAATACTTTTTCGAACAGCCCGAACAGTTCCAGGAACAGCATCCCGAATGGTCCGCACTGATGCAGCGGGTATTTATCCGGACCCCTGGTAGATAAAAGTCGGGCATTCGTCTATAAACCGGCACAGCCGGTAAACTTCCCCGCCGGCCTTCCTTCTCAGGTTTTTCATTTTCCAGATTTACCATTTATGATCTTGATGAACCTGAAGAACTTCCTGTTCGCCGGCGCCCTATGCGCCCTTGCGCTGGGGCAGGCCGGCTGTACGAAAGACAAGACCGAAGTGCTCGTAGCCACCGACCCCGCGGAAGGGGAAATCCTGGTGGCCCCATTTGAAGCGGGCAATTCCAAAAGCGGCAAACTGCTGGTATTGGACGCCTATGGCAACACGCTCAAAGAAAAGAAGACGGCCGCCGAGGCCCTGAATTTTCAGAAATGGGAGGTAGAGGGAACAGTCCGGTACACCTACCTGGAGCACAACACGAATACCTACGAGATCAACCCGCCATCTATTGTTCCGGCCTGGGGCGTGGTGCTGGACGAAAACCTGAACGAGATCAAAAGGATTTCCCTGCTGCCGTATAATGAGCGCACCGCCGGTGATCCGTCGGCCATCGACGCCCACGAGTTCATCTATCTCAATGACCACCATTTCATCACCATCGCTTATTTCGAAAAAGCCGTCAACAATATTCCCGCCTCGCTGAACCCTGTAACGAACTGCAAGGTGGTCGCCCCCATTATCCAGGAAATTGAAAACGACCAGGTGGTCTGGGAATGGGATGCCAGCCGGTTCCCTGAATTTTATGAGCAAAGCGTGGAAGGCAACCAGTTCAGCAATGCCGGAACGGTGCACGACTACATGCACCTGAATTCCGTTTTCATTGACCCCAATGATAACAATCTTATTTGTTCTTTCCGCAATACCAACCAGGTGGTGAAAATTAACCGCACTACCGGCGATATCCTCTGGCGGCTGGGCGGCACCAACAGCGACTTCCCGCTGGCGGCCGACCAAAAATTCCTGCGGCAGCACCATGCCACCTTAACCGACAACAACCAGACCCTCCTGCTTTTTGATAATGGCAACAAGGGCGAACGCGAATACAGCCGGGTACTGGAATTCCAGCTCGGCGAAGCGGAAAAGTCCATTCGGACCTACAAAGCTTTTCCCTTGCCCAACGGCATTTTTTCGCAGTTCATGGGATCGGTGCAAAAGATAGGCGACCGCTACTTTATCGGCTGCGGGTCGGAACCAAGGGTAATGGAGGTCAACTATAACACCGGCGCGATCAGTTATTTGATGCAGCTGGCCCTGCCCAGCTACCGCGCCTTTAAGTATTAAAAAGAACCCCCCTGTAGAAACAGAGGGGCGCATAAACGATAGCTGCCTAAAGCGACGCCACGGATGGATTCGAACCATCGTAGGAGGTTTTGCAGACCTCGGCCTTTCCACTCGGCCACGTGGCTGTAAAAAACGGTTGTACATCACCGGGGGTACACGTACACCAAGCGCCGAAGGTTATCCTGAATCATAGCCGGCCACAGGCGCAGGAATCAACCGCCGACCCCGTGCTGCAGGCCGGCCATGCTTCAGAATAGCCCATGAGGCAAAAGGAACGTTTGGGGAGGAGCGGCAAGGCCCCTCCGCCTGACGTTGTATCCTGTATCAGGAAAGAATCATTGGAGAAGACAATAGAAGCTCCCGGAAGACCGGAACGAAAATTCCACCGCCATACGGGATAAGAACAGGGATTGTTGCCGATTCATTGCTGTATACTTTAAGGGTGAATGTTTTGAGTAGTGCTGGCGGTTAACAGTACCCTTCAAAATCATCAGCAGACATAGTCTACCAAATCGGTAGACAAATATAACGCGAATGCCGCAAATCAAAGAATGTTTCGCGTCTTTTTTTTAAAAATTCCCTGTCCTGTTTTTAAAAATGTGCTGTAGTGTCCATGAAAGCTTCACTGTTCGCCTCCAGCCTTATGATTGTTGCTATGAAAAGACAAAAGGCCCAGGAACAAACAATATGTCCCAGTGCCCTTGGCCGTTTGGCAATGCGTCTTTCCCGGAAATTATTGCTTCAAAAACCTCAGGGGCGGGCGGTTCTCCATCACCAGGATATACGAACCAGCGGGAAGGCAGGCAACACGTACCGGAGAAGGATCAAATAAACAAATTAAAATGCAACGGCTTTTTATGGTTATCTTAAGGCGGAAAGTAAGCAGCTATGGAAATGTGGACCCCTATAACACTGGAGGAACTGGAATCGATGATGGCCCGGCACCAGGCAGAAATGGATTCCAAGCAGCTTCGGCTTTGGTCACTCATACGGACACCTCCGGTCAAATGGTCCGAAGACGAATACGGCAATGAGGGCGGAGGCTTTTGGGTAGTTGGCCTTTTCGGAAATTATGTATTATGGTATAATGACATCGAGGAGGGATTCAATATCGGGACCTACACGGTTTACGGAAAGATTGACGAGTATGCCTGCGAACAATACCACCTGAACCATTCCGTTAATCAAATTTATTGGCTTATTGAGGCCGGGATTTATCCATCCTTCCCAAAAGAGAAGCTTCTGGGCGATTAGGCGAAGGCCGTTACGCATCCTCGGATAAATGCCTGACCACGTACCCCGGAATTGTATTCCGGGAAAGTACACTTCATTCTAAGGAACCCAACAGGTTGATTTGTCTTTACCCGGAATGCAATTCCGGGGTACGTGGTCAGACTTCAAAAAGACGATGCACGGCACCGTTAGGTGCCACCTGTTTATAGAAACCTCCATTGGAAAGAGTCCGGGCTCCATGGGAGCCCCCTGTGAAAACCGGAGGGCATCAATACCGGAAGGGAAATGGCTTATTTCCACAGGGCGCTCCTCCGGAGCGATGTTCCTCCCGTTGTAGGTTTTCTATAAACAGGGGGCACCTACGGCGCCTAAAATATATTACAGTAGCCCTTCTCCTAGAAGCCGTTATTCGACAATCCGAGCTGTTTGCGCATATCCACTAACAAGCTGAATTGCTCCTCAACGAGGATGGCTTTCCGGGAAACCTTGTTGATATCTTTGCCTTCTTTGGTCCAGAGGTAAGGAAAAAAGCTGTAGGTGCGGTTGCTCTCCAACTGGGCCACTTCCGCCTGCCAGCCCTTCCAGCGCAGTTCTTTGTAAAAATCGGCCAGGTCGCCATTGAAGCAAAAGTTTAAAAACTGGGTGTAGGTCAGGTCCAGCCGCTCCCATTCGAGGTTGTCGGGCGAGAGGTAATAGATCTTGCCGGGATCGCCTCCCAGAGCCCCGCCATTGAGCGCAAAGAACCCGCCGGCGGCATCATCGGCGATTAACAGGAATGAAGGCGGCTGGCCGAACTCTTTGAAGGACTTCCCTTTATTCCAATCCGGAAGCGACCGGTTCAGCCGTCTGTGTCCTGAGCCGAGGATTCGGATCCAGCCGCCATCGACCAACAGTCCGCCCGTAGCATAGATGATGGCGCCCATGGGGGAACGAGAAGTAACCTGGGTTTTATAAAGGGCATCGCCGGCTTTCGCCGTATCGGCGGGCAGAATTTCTACTTTGTTTTTGGCGGCAGTGATCCACTGCTGCACCAGCGGCCAGCCGGGATCGGCTTTATTGACCAGTTGGTTCAAAGGGCGCATGTTGTTTTGCGCAACCGCAGTAAGGGCAAACAGGGTAAAAAGCAAAGAAGCAATTCGTTTCAGCATGGGAATAAATAAATCAGGAACGCAAAAGTACGGGAACGCTAAGACCCGCTGCCTTTCCGGATCACCTCTTCCTGGCGGGGCACAAACTCCCTCCCGTCCGGAAGGCGGACCCGCTCCACCACGAACACGAATTTGATGTGGACGAACGGCATCCAGAAATCATCGCAGCGGGGCGCCGGGTTGTAGCTGCGCAGCCAGATGCCCGCTTCAGTGCCGGGACCGTCGTGAAGCGCACAGCAGCTTTTCAGCAGGCAATACTGAACGCCCCCATCGTCGAGGATCACTATGATGGGACGGTGCAAAGGGATATCCGCTACACTTTTCATTGGCAGCCAGCGCCCCAGCACCAGGCTGCCCCCGGGAATGGACCGGTCGGTCCCATCCGTCATGCTGTCGCCGATATTAGGGAACCAGGCATAGGTTTCGCCTTCCACCATGCCGGGAGCCTCTAAATAATATTTAGGCGCTCCCAGGGCGGCTGCCAGTTCCTCTTTGTCCTTTTTGGGTGTATTGGCCTTCATGGAAACATACTGTTCCCGAAGGTACCTTTATTTTCGCTCCCTCCTGCCCTAGCGGCCTCCGCCGGGACAGTGCTCCTGCAAATAGCGGGTAAACAACTGCGATAAATGCTGCGACGTGCCCGGCCCCTCATTGATGCTGTGGGTGCGGTTCGGATAACTCATCATCTGGAAATACCTCCCCTGCTTGATCAATTCGTTGATCAGCTGCTCGGTGCCCTGGTAATGCACATTGTCGTCGCCGGTACCGTGGATCACCAGAAGATTGCCCTGCAGGTTTTTCGCATGGGTGATGGGCGAGCCTTTCAAAAAGTCCTCCCGGTTCTCTTGTGGCAGCCCCATATAGCGCTCCTGGTAAATGTTGTCGTAGAGCAGCTGGTTGGCCACGGGCGCAATGGCAATGCCGGTCTTATAGATCTGCGGGTACTGGAACAGGAGGTTCAGGGTAGTGGAACCGCCGCCGCTCCAACCCCAGACCGCAATGCGGCCCGTATCGACAAAGGGCCACTGCAGGATCTTTTGCGCCGCCCCGGCCTGGTCGCGGATATTGACGGTGCCGATGTTGCGGTAGATGGCCTTGCGCCAGGCAGCGCCTTTCGGAGCCGGCGTTCCCCGCCCGTCGAGGCTTATCTGGATATAGCCGTCCGCCGCCATATTGCCCCGGTACAGGCGGGTGCCCGCACTGCCGTCGGCATCCTTTACCGTGGCGCCGGCAGGTTCGGCATACACGTAAAACAATACGGGATATTTTTTGGAAGAATCAAAGTTGTCGGGAAGGATCATCCATCCATCCATCGTTACGCCTTCTTCGGTGGTTACCTGGAACAGGCGGATGTCGCGGTCCTGTTGCGGCTGCAGCTGCGCGGCCAGCGGCTTGATGGTTTTATGGTCCGCCACCCGGATCCATTCGGAAACCCGTTGTCCCCGGAGGTTCGAAAAATTATGGGTGGCATAAGTAGCCGAAGGGCTCAGGGAATAGTCGTGCGTGCCCTGCTGCGCCGCCGGCGACACCAGTTCCAGCTCTTTCTTCCCGTCCAGGCGTACCCGGTACAGGTATTGTTGGGTGGCCTGCTTCGGGGAGGCGGTAAAATAAATGTAGCCTCCTTTTTCGTCCACCGCTTTCAGCTCGATCACGTCATAGTTGCCGCGGGTCAGCAGCACTTCTTTCCCTTTTTTGTCCAGCCGGTACAGGTGGCGCCAGCCGTCCTTTTCCGACACCCACAAAAACTCCTCCCCTCCTTTCAGCCAGTCCCAGCCGGTAGGGTCGTCGCTCCAGCGCGCCTTGACGTCGATCCAGGCGGCATCTTTTTCGGAATAGATCAGGGTGGCCTCCCCGGTGGCCGGCTGGCACCGGAATATTTTGGCTTCGTTTTGTTTGCGGTTCAACTGCTCCAGCACCAGCTCACGGCCGTCGACGGCCCATTCCATGCGGGGAATATAATGCTGGCGGGCGTCTCCCGGCACCTGCATCCACCGGGTGCTGCCTGTTTCCAGGCTGACCACGCCTACCCGGGCGGCGGAAGGATCTTCGCCGGCCTTGGGGTATTCCACCGGCACGGTAAAGGAGTAGAGTGAATCCGTGTTGTTGATCATCAGAAAATTGCGGATGCTGCGGGCATCCACCTGCCAGTAGGCGATCTGCCGGCTGTCGGGGCTCCAGCGGAAGCCGTCGCGGCAGTCGAACTCCTCCTCATAGGCCCAGTCGAAGGTGCCGTTGATCACCCGGCTGCTGCCATCGGTGGTCAGTTGCCGTACGGCTCCGGAGGCCACCTCTTCCACGTACAGGTTATGCTCGCTCACATAGGCCACCTTACTTCCGTCGGGAGAAAACTTGGCGAACATCAGCGAGGAGGCGGGCCGCCCTTTTCCCAGCTGCCGCAACGAACGGGCCGGCTTGTCCCACAGCCAGTAATCGCCCCGGGTATCCTGGCGCCATACTTTTTGGGTATGGGTGTACAACAGCGCCCGGCTGCCGTCGGCCGTGAAATAAAAATTGCGGACCGACAATGCCCTCCCGCCTCCGGGCGGGACCAGCCCCAGGGAATCCACCACCACCGACCGCTGGAAAGAAGGCAGCTGGTACCGGACGATCGCGTTGCCCTCCAGGGCAAAATAACCGCTGCCATCCGCCGCCCATTTGACACCCCGCAGGGATTGCGCCGACAGCGGTTGCAGGAAGAAGGAAAAGAAAGCTATAAGAAAGAGTTGCGTGATTTGCTTCATAAAATCAGGAGCATCAATGAGGAAAAAACAGGTCAGCTCGGCTGCACCTGCACGGGTTGCACATAATACATCTTTTCAATGGCTGCCGAATCGAACAGGGAGACTTCGGAAGGTTTCAGGGCGGCGCTTTTCCATTTTTCGGAAGGAATGATCTTGCGGCGGGCCGCCCCGTTTTTCAATACCAGGGGCAGGTTAAAACCCTCCACGCAGTTGGCATAACGGTAAAAAACCCGGCTGCGGTCGGCGGAGAAATAATACTCCAGCCGCGGCACCTGCGTCGTCCGGAGGTACTGGTCGAACACCTTGCGGTAATCGTAGCCCCCCTTTCGGGAAATATACCCTTCCACCTGCTGCGCCGTCACGGTCTGGTGGTAGAAGGCCGCATTCATCCCCCGCATGATGTTGCGGAACAGCGCATCGTTATCCAGGCTGTGGCGGATGGCGTGGAGCATGTTGCCGCCCTTGGGATACATGTCGCCGCTGCCCTGCCGGTTCACACCGTATTCGGGAATAATGGGCTTGTCGTTGCGGATGCCTTTGCGGGTACCCCAGTTGTATTCGTTGCCGGCCTGCCTGCCGAAAATATAATCCACGAAAAGGGTTTCGCTGTAGTTGGTAAAGCTTTCATGGATCCACATGTCCGCCAGGTCCTTGCTGGTGATATTGTTGCCGAACCATTCGTGCCCGCTTTCGTGGATCACGATAAAGTCCCACTTCAGGCCCCAGCCGGTTCCCGAGCCATCGCGCTGGCGGTAGCCGGGCTTGTACCAGTTGCCATAAGCCACCGCGCTCTGGTGCTCCATGCCGGTATGCGGCACGTCCACCAGCTTGTAGCCGTCCTCGTAAAACGGGTAAGGGCCGAACCAGTGCTCAAAAGCGTTCAGCATGTTCCGCACTTCTTTGGGCAGGTAATCCTTTGCCTTGGCCTCGTTGTAATCCAGCACCCAGTAATCCAGGTCCAGCTTTCCCTTCTCGCCTTTATGGGTTTCCGAAAAATGCTCGTATCTGCCGATATAGGGGATAAGGTTGTAATTGTTGATCGGGTTGACCACGCGCCACTTGTAGGAAGCCGTGCCGTCGCCGTTGTTCTTTTGGGATTCCAGCCGGCCGTTGGCCACGGCCACCAGCGTATCGGGAACGACCATTTCCAGGGAAGCTCCTTTGTCGGGTTCATCGCTCTGGTGGTCCTTGCAGGGATACCAGACCGAGGCGCCCAGTCCCTGGCAGGTGACCGTCATCCAGGGGCGGCCCAGAGAGTCTTTGGCAAAGGTCCAGCCGCCGTCCCAGGGCGCCCGTACGGCCTCGCGGGGGGCGCCGCTGTAGTAAACGGTCACCGCGTTCACCGAACCCGCCTTTTGCGCCGGCACGGACAGGTGCCAGGCCGCCCCTTCTTTACTAAAAGCCAGGCGTTGCCGGTCAAGAAGGACGCTATCGATGCGCAAGGGCTCCTGCAGGTCGACCTGCATTTTTTGCCCGCCCGCATTTTTCAACACCTTGTAGGTGATCCGGTTGTGGCCGGCGATGGTTTTTTGCGTATAATCGGGACAAACCCGGATGTCATACTGCTGCACGTCCCACCACGACCGTTCCGCCGTGATGCTGCCGCGGAGCGTATCGGCACGGCTGAAGGATTTCTCCGCAGCTCCCTGCGAAAGGCCGATCAAGGGCGCCGCCAGGCAAAAGAAGAGGGCTGTCTGTAGTTTCATGTTCCTGCAATTGAGTCATTAAACGATCCTTAGTTTTCCGAGAGGACGGCCGCCCAGCCGCCGCCCGGCTGCATGTTGATTTCCAAAAAACCGCCGCCGGCAACCGTGGCGGTGGACAGGGTATGATCCTGGGCGTACTTGTCGGCATTGGGGCCGTCGGCCAGGATCTCGGCCGAATAAGAACGGCCTTTTTCCAAAAAGTCCAGATTCAGTTTCAGGGTACGCCCCGTCCAGTTGGTCATGGCGCCAATATACCACTTGTTGCCTTTGCGGCGGGCCACCGCCACGTATTCGCCGATCTTTCCTTCCAGCGGGACCGTAGCATCCCAGGTGGTGGGGAATTGGGCGATAAAGCGGGTGCAGGCGGGTTCCTGCAGGTAATTGGAGGGGTTGTCGGCCAGCATCTGCAGCGGGCTTTCATAAACCGCGTACATGGCCGCCTGATGCGCCCGGGTGCCGAGGCTCATGGGCGAATTGTAGCGGATATGAAAATCCTTCAGGCGGGCATTGTGCATGGCCCCCGGCGTAAAGTCCATGCCCCCCAGCACCATGCGGGTAAAGGGCAGGGTCACTTCGTGGGGCGGTGTGGCTTCGTCGTTGCTCCACTTGTAGTTTTCCAGTCCCCGCACCCCTTCGTAGGTCAGGATGTTGGGGTATTTGCGGTCAAGGCCCACGGGCTTGTAGGCGCCGTGCAGGTCGAGCAGCAGCTTGCGCGCCGCCGCCTTTACCGCCACCCTTTCGTAGAAGTTGACCATGTACTGGTCGGCCCGGGCCATGAAGTCGACCTTCACGCCTTTGACGCCCCAGGCGGCAAACTGGTCGAGCACCCGGTCCATATCGCGGTCGAGCGGCTGCCAGAGGGCCCACAGGATCACGTCCACCCCTTTGGTCTTTCCGTACTGCACCAGTTCGGGGATGTCGATGGAATCGCGGGGGTGCAGCAGGTCCCAGGTGGTTTTGGACCAGCCTTCGTCCAGCACGATGTATTCGAGGCCGTATTTGGCGGCAAAATCAATGTAGTACTTGTAGGTGGTGTTGTTGATGCCCGAGCGGAACGGCACGCCGTAGATGTTGTTGTCGTTCCACCAGTCCCAGGCTACCTTGCCGGGTTTGATCCAGCCCGTTTCGGGCAGCACGCTGGGCGACGCCAGCTGGTAGACGAGGTTGTTGGACAGCAGGTCCTTGTCGTCGGCTGCCACCATCACCAGCCGCCAGGGAAAGGCCCGCTTGCCCGCTGTGCGGGCAATATAGGCTTCGTTCTCCACGATACGGGTGGTGCGGTCGCCCTGCAGGCGTTCTTTTTTGATCACCTTCGGAAAGCCGCCCGCAACGGCCGGCCCGCCACTTCCGAAGAAAAACAGGTTGGAATAATCCAGCAGGTCCGCCTCGGTCAGCAGCATCCGCGACCCCCTGGGCGTGGCCATATAAAGCGGCAGGCCGCAATGCTCGTCGCGGGAATAGGCCGACAGGGCGGTATCCTTGAAAATAAGCTCGAAATGGGATAAAAACTCCTTGTTCTTTTCCGTGCCCCAGAAGACGCGGTTGTCCTGGGGAAAGCGGACCGCCACGGTTTCGTGGGTAACGTTGATGGAATCGGGAAAAGCCGTTTCGAAGCGGTAGGCCGCCCCGTTGTCGTAGGCGCGGAACAGCAGGGCGTGGCCGCTTTTGAACTGCAGCCGCAGCTCTTTGTAGTGGTCGCGGATCTGCTTTTGCCGCACGGCCACCACTGCCTCGATCTGCTGGTCCACGGCAGTGGTCTTCGCCGTCTTCACCTGTTCACGGTATCCTACAAACGGTTTTCCTTCTATATCCATCCCGGCCACGGCATTCTGCACCAGGGTTTCGCTGCCGTTCTTCAGGCTCCAGCGGATGCTGTCGCCCACCGAAACGGAAACCTGGATCTTCCCGCCCGGCGCCGCCAGGGTAAAGGTTTTCTGTGCCGCCACCCGGCCCGCCCCTGCTGCCAGCAGCAGGGATAAAACGATTCTTTTGTAATTGCTCCACATGTTGTTGAAATTTATGGGTGCACCAGCACGGTAGCATCCGGTGCGGTTCCTGTTAGTTGGATCTGGTAAGGCCATTGTTCGTCATTCTCGTCCTTGCCGTCGGACAGGTGTTCCCAATGCTCCGTCGGGGCGCCGCTCACCACCAGCCATAAATATTTGGTGCCCTTGGGAATCTTGAAGGTGCTGGTGCCCTCCGCCGCAGCCTCCGTCTTTCCGTATACCCGGCTGCCGTCTTCCCGAACGGCCACAAAGCCATAGCGCCACCCCGCTTTTTCCGTTTTCATAGTGCGAAAACCCTCCGTTCCGGCCAGGCCCCGGAACCGGAGCGTTACCTTGGTGCCCCCTGCCGGCACCTGCAGCTGGATGCCGTTGTAGCCGTAATTCTGCGGGCAGTGGGATGCAGCGATCCGGAACCACCCCTCCGGCTGGGCGTTCAGGGAGGTTTTATGCTGGTTGGCATAGCGGGCCGCCACTTTTTCCACCCGGGGCAGGTCCCAGGTGATAAAGCGCCGGTAGGCGTCAAAGAGCTCGTCGTTGAACTGCTGCTGGCTGATGCCCGTCAGCCTTTTGTAGGCCATCACGGCGTCCTCGCCTTTTTCGGCTTTGCGCCACAGTTTGCCGATAAAGTCGATGCCGTGTTTTTGCGCCCAGTATTCCAGCACATAAGGCGAATGGTATTGGTTGGTCTCGTGCAAAAAGGCGTAGTGCGTTTTTTTCATGAAATCCACCAGGTGGTAGTTCTCAAAGGTCATCCACTCGGGGTACACCTGCCACAGCATGAACTGGGAGGTCATTTCGAAGATCGACTGCCCGCGGCTGCCCTCGGGGGCGGAGGTAAAGCCCCAGGCGCCGTCGGCGCTCACCAGGTATTGAAACGAATGTCCCAGCTCGTGGGCCAGGGCCCCGTAGGGTGCTTTGTTCATCCGGGCGGCGGGCGTCCACAGCACGCCGATCTTTTTTTCCGCTCCGCCGCCGAAGGCCGTGCCGCCTTTGCCGCCGATGACATAGAACAGTACTTTATAGCGATCGGTCACCGACCGGCCTTTCTCCACGAATCGGAGCTTATTGACATAACAATCGTAAAAGCGTTCGCATTCCTGCAGCGCCTCTTTGATCAAAAAGCGCTTTGAAGGGTCAGGGTTCAGGGCCGGGTCTGCCCCAAACTCTTTCGACCAGAACAGGGCCAGGTTTTCCGACTGGGCCATGCGGCTGTAGCTGAATTCACTGGTGTCCTGGTCGTAACGGTTCTGTTCCGGCACCCGCCACACTTTGGGCGGCAGGTACAGTTCCTTTCCTCCTTCCTTGCGGGTCGTATCCCCGGGCATCCCGGCGGCAGCCTGCGGCTGGTGGATCTCTTTTCCGGCAGCGGGCAGTGCCAGCGCACCGAGCAAAAACAGGTTGATAACACTCCTTTGAATAAGCATGCGTAAAGTTACTCGCAGATGCAACTGCTGCCTTCGGGGCGCCTTCCAGCTTTTTAGCCGATACTAGACGGATTTTAGCACCGGCCCGCCGCCAGGCGGCAAACAGGTAAAACAATTATATAATAATTGACGACAATCATTGTATTTTACAAAAAACAGGCAACATTTTAACCATTTTTCGTGTTGAAAACTATATAATTGCAGCAATTATTGTAAGTTTAACCCAGATCGCCGTATGAAATTTCAATTTAAATTTTTTATCTATGAAAATTTTGGAATTTACCCTACCGGCCCCTGAGGACAAGACCATCATCACTAAAGAAGAAAGCCTGCCGGAGTTTTACCCGCACCTGCACCGCCACAACGAAGTACAGATCACCTGGATCCTGGAGGGCGCCGGCACACTGGTAGCCGACAACAACATGCACCCTTTTCACAACAACGAGATCTACTGGATCGGCGCCAACCAGCCGCACGTATTCCGCAGGGAGCATACCCCTTCGGAGCCGGCCGCTCCCAAAAGCATGCATACGCTGAACATATTTTTTAATATAGATACGCAGCTGGCTTCTTTCTTTTCCATACCCGAAGTAAAGCACCTGAAACACTTTGCCGGGCAGCACCATTCCGGCTTCCGCGTACCCCAGCTTCGTGTGCCCGACATCTCCAAAAAGATGCGCCGCATCAACGAAACCAGCGGGCTGGAACAGTTCCTGAATTTCGTGGACCTGCTCAAACACCTCTCCTCCTGCGACGGCCTGCAGCCGCTGTCTTCCGAATCCAGGAGTGGGGCTCACAACGAGCACGAAGGACTCCGCATCGCCACCATCTACAATTATATCCTGCAGCATTACCAGCGGCAGATCACGCTGGAGGAAGTGGCCGGCATCGCCTGCATGACGCCACAGGCCTTTTGCCGCTATTTTAAAAAATACACGAACCATACCCTCGTGTCCTTCATCAACGAAGTGCGGATCAACGAAGCCCGCAAAATGCTGCTGGACCACCAATGCGACAGCATCGCCTCGGTAGCCTACAATACGGGCTTCAACAGCATCACCAACTTCAACCGGGTATTTAAAAAGATCGTGAAAAAATCACCCAAGGAATTCATCGACTGCTTTTACCAGAAAGTCATCAGCCAGGCAAGTATTTTGGAATAAGAAAACCTTCAACGCACTTTACATAAATAACGGGACTGGTATTCTCGGGGCGAGATACCCAGCGTGGATTTGAAGACGCGGTTAAAATTAGTGATGCTGTTAAAGCCGCAGGCATAGGCTACGGAAGCCACGCTGTCGTAATCGCCGCCGACCAGCATTTTGCAGGCCTCGTTGATCCGCACCTCGTTCAGGAAAGAAACAAACGTCATGCGGGTACGTTTTTTAAAATACCGGCAAAAGGTCTGGGGCGTCATGAAGGCGGCCGCCGCCACTTCTTCCAGCGTCAGCTCCCGGCTGTAGTGCTGAAGAATGTAATGGTAAATGTTGCCGATGCGCGCCCCTTCGGACTCGCTCAGCGAACCCGCCTGCACATCGCTTGAAAGCGGCACCAGGTGGTCCAGCTCGCTGAGCGCTTTCAGCAGGTCAAAAAACTGTAAAAGCCGGTCCAGCCCGCCGGCATTGCGCAGGCCCAGGACGCGGCCCGCAATGGCGCCGAAGGCGGATGCCGGCACCTTGAAGCCGCTGTAATAGCTGCCGAAAAAGGAATGCACGCCTTTGAGCTCCGGCAGGTCGAACAGGGGCGCCAGGTTGCCGCCGGTATTGAAAAACAGGGTCAGGGAATGGATGGTCTGGTTCCGGCTTTCGTCAAAATAGGAAGCGTCGCTTTTAAAGACATGGGGCATGTTGGCGCCGATCAGGTAGATCTCGTTGGCACAGAAAGCATGCATGTGACTTCCCACCAGCAGCGTTCCTTCTCCCCGCAGCACAAAGGTCAGCTGCACTTCTTCGTGGCGGTGCAGGTGCGGGTAAAAATGCGGGAGCACTTCGTCCAGGACGATCACGGTCTTGTCGTGGGCTACAGGAATGGTAAAGGGCAATACTTTCATAGGGCGGAAGTATAAGTGATCCGAAAAATATAGCTTCAATTTACAGCTTCCTCCCCTACAGCCGCTTCCGCGGTTAATTTTCGCTTATTACTCGTCAATATTCTCCCAGCCGCCAAAGCCTGTAAAAGACACGCCTGTAACTAACTTCATCACCTATAAGAAACCATATACTGCATGGAAAAAAATACCCCCACCTTCAAGCCCTCGCTTCGCCTGCTCGACGCCACCATGATCGTGGCCGGCTCCATGATCGGCTCCGGCATCTTTATCGTCAGCGCCGACATCACCCGCAATACCGGCAGCGCCGGCTGGCTGCTGGTCGTCTGGCTGATCACCGGGCTGATGACCCTTACCGCCGCCCTCAGCTACGGCGAACTCAGCGCCCTGTTTCCCCAGGCCGGCGGACAATATGTATACCTGAAGGAAGCCTACAACCCTTTGATCGGCTTTCTTTACGGCTGGAGCTTTTTCGCCGTCATCCAAACCGCCACCATCGCCGCCGTCGGCGTGGCCTTCGCCAAATTCACCGCCTACCTGGTGCCCGCCCTCAGCGAAGACCTCGTGGCCCTGGACCTGGGATTTCTGACGGTATCGCCGGCGCAGCTGCTGTCGCTGGCGGTGATCACCCTGCTTACCTACATTAATACCCGCGGCATCAAAAGCGGCAAGCTGATTCAAACCGTGTTCACCCTCACCAAGCTCCTGAGCCTCTTCGGACTGATCCTCTTCGGACTGCTTTCCTTAAAACCCGAGGTATGGCAGGCCAACTGGGCGCACGCCTGGGACATGCACCGGCTGAACCCCGACGGCTCCACTATTTCGTACACCACCCTGGCGTCCCTGGGCGCTATTGCCGCCGCTATGGTGGGCTCGATCTTCAGCAGCGACTCGTGGAACAACGTCACCTTTATTGCCGGCGAGGTCAAAAATCCGAGGCGCAACGTCGGCCTCAGCCTGTTCCTGGGCACCCTGCTGGTTACGCTTATTTACGTGGCCACCAACCTGGTGTATGCAGGCATACTGCCGCTGCAGGAGATCGCCTCCGCCGACAAGGACCGCGTGGCCGTAACCGCCGCCCAGGGTATCTTCGGCACTGCCGGCACCATCACCATCGCCCTGATGATCATGATCTCCACCTTCGGCTGCAACAACGGCATTATCCTGGCCGGCGCCCGGGTGTATTATACGATGGCGAAGGACGGCCTGTTCTTCAAAAAAGTAGGTTCGCTGAATAAAAATGCGGTACCGGAACACGCCCTCTGGCTGCAATGCCTGTTTGCCGGCGCCTGGTGCCTGAGCGGCCGCTACGGCGACCTGCTGGACATGATCTCCTTCGTGGTGGTGGGCTTTTACATGCTGACCATTGCGGGCATCTTCATCCTCCGCAAAAAACGTCCCGACGCCCACCGCCCCTATAAAGCCTTCGGCTACCCGGTGCTGCCCCTTTTGTACATTGTTATGGGACTGGCCTTCTGCGGCCTGCTGATCGCCTACAAGCCCAAATTCACCTGGCCCGGCCTCATCATAACGTTGTTAGGCATCCCTATTTATTACCTGGCGCTGGCGAAAAAAAGAGGTACGAAGTACGAGGTAAGCGGTACGAAGTATGAAGTCCCCGAAACGAAGTACGAAGTAAAAAACGAGGAAGCCTGAAGTATAAAATGAACCTGTCTTACAGCATAAAGGTGCCGTTGTTCCAACGGCACCTTTTTTTGACCTCCACCGTCTCTAGCCTTTAGATATGTTCTCAAAATGTTTCGTAACTGATTTTATTTAGGCCGGCGTAAAACCTCTCCCCCGCCACGCTTGCAGCGTGGCGGGGGAGAGGTTTTACGCCAGGCGAAACAGGAAAAGGGGGATCGCTCCCCCTTCCTGCTTTTTTAAAATAAACACCTGAAAAATATACCCCGACTATTTTGCTATTGCCTTTGCTACGCCCTTCCAGGAAGGGTCTTTCAGCCGCAGTACGGAGATGGAATACGGCTTCAGTTCCACCTGCGCCCCGCTGCGAGTGATGCCGGAAATCGTTTCCTGGCGGGGGACGTATTTTAGCGGCTCGGCCATGGAGTTCTCCGCTTCCGGCGATTCGGCGGAAAGGGTGGACAGGACTGCCGATGCAGCAGGCTGCACGCCTTCAAACTGCAGATCCGCGGTGAAGGGTTCGGCGGCGGCATTCACCATCTTCAAAATAATGTCGCCGGTCTTTTCGTCCCTGCCGGCCAGGGAAAAAAACTTTGGAGGTTCGGAATAGCTCATAAGCAGTTGGCCATCCAGGTAGCAGTCCACCTTGTCGTATCCTACCTCCAAAGTAATATCGTACCACCGGCCCTTTACGATGGGCGCCGGCAACCGCTTCTGGGAAACCAGGTCGGCCACCTCCATGCCTCTAGTTACCGATTCAAAAACGCAATGGCTATTGACATACGAGCCGATATGCGCCCGCATCATGGTGCCGTCGTCCTTTACGGCAAAGGGAATGATAAAGGCATTGGTGGCGTCGGAGGTTTTGCGGGCTTTCAGCTTCAGGGTGTAGGCGCCAAAGCTTTTTCCCTGCAGCCGGGCAAAGCGCTGGGCGCCGGGTCCCGCCTGGGCAAAGCTGCTGTCCGTGGCCTTCCAGTGACCCCGCACTCCTTTCCATTCCTCCGGCCGTTGGGCGAAATCGCTTCGGTACACTTCGTTGCCGTTCTCCAGCACCTGCACGTCCTTGAATTCCGCATCGGTATCCCAGGTGGCCAGGCCGATGCCGCCGGCATAAAGCGGTGCCTGACGGGTGACAGGAGCAAATTGGATCGAGGTGGACAGGTTGCGGTCGGCCCGGTGCCGGTTGAATAGCTGGATAGTGTAATAGGAAATGCGGCCGAAGCTGCGGGAAGCGTCAAAGTTGATCAGGTTTACCGGCCAGTCCACATCGTTCACATTGACCAGCAGGGGCGCATAGCTCGACATTTTCACCAGATCGCCGTTGCGCTCCATGGCCATGATGTAGACCGCATCGCTCAGGGCGGCCAGCATATTGCCCCGGCCCACACCGGCATTGGTGGCGTATTCGCCCACATACATCTCCCAGTTGCCCCGTTGGTACTTGTCGAAATGATCGTCGTTGCGCATCGACCACCAGGCTGCTTTGTAGGCATGTTCGTCGGCGATCTCCACCGCCTTCATGCTGTCGAGGGTGTGGCGGTTCACATCGGCGATGCCCATGCTGGCGATGATCTTTACCTGGGGGTATTTCTTTTTGATGGCGTCATAGAACCAGTTGTAGCGGCGGGCATAGCGGGGTCCTACCTGCTCGTTGCCCACCTCCACGTATTTCAGCGGAAAGGGTTTTGGGTGGCCGTTGGCGGCCCTTAGCTTTCCCCATTTGGAAGAAACGGGTCCCAGGGCATATTCCAGCCCGTCCAGCACATCGCGGATGATGGAATCCACGCCTTCGTCGGGGATGAAGGTGCCGCTGCGGAAGTCGCAGGAAACGCCGGCATTGAATACGTAGAGGGCATCGGCCTGGATGTCCTCGCAAAATTGCAGGAACTCGTGGTAGCCGAAACCGTCGCTGGACCAGTAGCCCCAGGGACTGTAAGTACCGGGGCGCTGTTCCACCGGTCCCAGGCTGCGCTTCCAGTTGGGTGCGTTCTCGATGTTGATGCCTTCGACAAAGCAGCCGCCGGGCCAGCGTACAAAGGCGGGCTTCAGGTCGGCCAGGTACTGGGCCAGGTCGGCCCGCAGGCCGTTGGGCCGGTTCTTAAAGGTTTTGGCGGGAAAGAGCGACACATGGTCCAGCCAGACGGTGCCGGTGCTGCCGAAGTTCAGGACGAACTTTGCTTTGGGATCGCTTTGGGCGGCCGTGAGCGCACAGGAAAACTTTTTCCAGCCGGCGCCGGCCACCGAAGGAAAGCGGTAAGTGGCCAGCACGGTGCCATCGGCCGACTGCAAAGAGGCGGTCAGCGGGCCTTTGTAGCCTGCGGTGCGGGCATAAAAGGCAAGGTTGTAGGTCTCTCCTTTTACGGTATTAATCCCCCAGAACCCTTCATTCACCAGGTTGTTCTTGCCGTTGGCGTCCAGGCGATTGAGGGTTATTTTGAGGGAATTGGGCGTTGCCTGATGGAGGGGTCTTTCCTGCGTCAGCGCCAGGTGTATATCGGCACTGCCTCCCGTTTGCAGCGACCAGGCGGGCCAGGGGCTCTTTTGGTCCCACTCCATTTTCCAGTCGGTAGCCTTGCCGCCGGGCAGGGAAAAATGCGGGGTGCGGTGGGGCACGATAAAGCCGTCCTGGTGGGCAACGGCCAGGGGAAGGCGCGACTCCTCGAAGCCGCGGTTCTGAATGAGTTCGGCATACAGGCCGCCTTCGCCGCCATGGCTGATCTCTTCGAAAAAGATGCCGTGGAGCGAAGGTTCCACCCGGGCGCCCAGCTGGCCGGCATCGATGGTGATGGTGGCTTGTTGCTGGCTGTGCGCCGCGGCAAAGGACAGCAGGCAGGCAGCAGCCAAAGAAGTTATTTTTTTCATCGGGAAAATGTTTTATACCTACTTCACTACCCATTCGTGCACGCCGGCGGAATGCTTTTCGGGCAGCTGCACTTCCAGGCGGAGGGCGGTGGTCTTGACGGGCTCGAAGGAGACGGAGTTGAATTTGTCTTTGGCGATCTCGTAGGAAGTGGTGGGGGTTACGGGCACCCAGGCACCGTCTTTTTTATAAAGAATTCTCCAGGAGGACGGCAGGCGGCAGCCGCCGAAGGGGGCGTCGTCGTACCAGTACACCTGCGCCTGGGAAACGGTCTGCTCCCGGGCAAAATCGTACTGCATCCATTCCTTCGTGTTGCTCTTCGGCCACCAGTGCTGGTAGGTGTTGTTCTGGTCGGCCGAGTTCAGGGGCTCCACCTGGTCGTTCACACCCATGTTGGCGCGGGCATTGGGCGAAGAGGACGTCACCTTGCTGGTGGCGGCAATGGTGGGCGCCGGCTTCGGCTTGGCGGCGGACTCCTCGTAAGGGATCCACACCATCATTTCATTGGCTCCCCGGTTGGCCCAGGTGTAGTAAGGAATGGCGGTCACCTCCTGCTCGGTCTTTAAAAGAGCGTCGGTATGCAGCTGGCGCTTGGCGCTGGAGCCCCGGGTGGTCAGCACCGTTACCCCGTTCATAAAGCTTTCGCGAAAGGCTGCCTGCACCGGCGCATCTTTGGCCACCAGGATGTTCTGTACCAGGCTGTCCTTATTGTCGGGCCCTTCCAGGCAGTACACGATAGGGCCGCGCTGCAGGGCAAAGCGGCCGGCATCATCTTTTACGTTTTCATGCGCTACTACTTTGCGTGCCTCCATGGGCAGCTCCAGGCTTACCTGGTCGCCTTTTTTCCATTTGCGGTTCAGCACGGCATAGCCTTTTTGCAGCGCATAGGCTGCCGGCTTGCCGTTGACGGTAATTTTTACGGGCGTTTTTGCCGCGTCCATGTAGCGATACAGGCTGCCGGGAACGGGCGCCTGCTGCGCCCAGCCGGGGATCCGCAGGTGCAGGGCAAAGGTGCCGCTTTTGGCGGGTTCCAGCTGCAGCGCCACCTGCCCGTCCCAGGGATAGTGGGTGGACTGGGTGACCCTTACCTCGCCACCGGGCAGCAGGATGGTGCCGGCGCTGCCCATATACAGGTTGACATAGAGGTTGTTTTTATTTTGCGCATATACATAGCCGGGAACCGAGGGCAGAAAGCGGGTCATGTTGGAGATGCAGCAGGCGCAGCCAAACCAGGCGCTGCGCTGGTGCTGCCCCATGGACGCCAGCGGGTTGGGGTAAAAGAACCGGTTGCCGCTCAACGACAACCCCGACAGCAGGCCGTTGTACAGGGTGCGCTCCAGCACGTCGATGTATTGGGCGTCGCCGTGCAGCAGGAACATCCGCTGGTTCCAGTACACGTTGGCAATGGCGGCGCAGGTTTCGGCATAGGCCGACATGTTGGGCAGCTGGTAGGGTTTGCCAAAGGCTTCGCCGGCGCCGGTGGCACCGATACCGCCCGTGATATAGAGCTTCGTGCCGGCTACGTCGCCCCAGATGGCGTCGATGGCCTTCAAATAACTTTCGTCGCCGGTGAGGGCGGCGATGTCGGCCATGCCGGTGTACATGTAGGTGGCCCGTACCGCGTGGCCGACGGCTTCGTGCTGGTCCACCACCCGTTTATGCCCCTGGTGGTAGTCGCTGCCTTTGGGCCCGCGCACATCCAGGAAAAACTTGGCCAGGTCGAGGTATTCTTTTTTGCCGGTGGCCCGGTACATTTTGGCCAGGCCCAGCTCCACGATCTGGTGGCCGGGATATTTTTCTTCTTTGCCCCAGCCGAAATCCTTTACCAGCAGGTCGGCGTTTTTGATGGCGATGTCCAAAAAATTCTTTTTGCCGGTAGCCTTGTGGTGGGCTACGGCAGCCTCGAACAGGTGGCCGGAATTATACAGCTCGTGGCTTAAATCCTCTTCCTTTTCCCAGCGGCGCCCCCCGATCCAGCCGTGGGGCTGGGCGGCTTTAACGGTGCGGAAGGTATAGAGGTAGCCGTCCGGCTCCTGGGCGGCGGCAATGATGGCGATCAGCGAGTCGAGGTATTGTTCCAGCTGCGGGTCGGGTTTTACCTGGAGAGCGTAGGAGGCGCCCTCGATCACTTTGTACAGGTCGGTGTCATCAAAAGTGTATTCGGTCAGCTTGTCGCCGGGAAGGCGGTGAGCCGCCCGCAGGAAGTTGTCGATGCGGCCGGTCTCCCGGCATTTTTCCAGCACATACGGGATGGTCACCCCCGCATTCAGCTCCATCTTGGGTTGCCAGAAATGATCGTGTACGTGCACCCGGGTAAAATCTACGGGCTGGATGGGATAATCCCTTTTCTGGGCCACGGAAGGGCCCTGGACGGAAAACACGGAAACAAGGGCGAAGGCCAGTCCCCGCGCTATGGTACTGTTGCGCATAAGTAGGAAATAGGTAAAGTGAAATAAATGGGAACGACCGGCTAAAAGTAGCCCGCCCCGGGCCGGGAGGGCGGAAGCATTTTAGCACCCTGTTGCCCTATTTTAACTTGTTTGGCCCATAAAAAAAAGCCCCATGGCGGTGGGGCTTTTTGGCGTAATGAACAACGGAACGTATCAGGATTTTTTGACCACATCGCCCATCCGGGCCGTAACGATGTAGGTGCCGGGCAGGTTGTACTTGATGGTAAAGACCGGGTTCAGGTGGCGGTTGATATCCGTGAACCGGGCGGGAATGCGGTAATAGCAGATAAAGCCGGTCCATTTTGCCGATCCCATCATCGTTTCCTGGAAGATGGGAAACTGGGGCACATTGGGATATGGATATACCAGCGCGGTATCGGTGGCTTCTTCGGGAAAATAAGGATCCCAGTTTTTTAGGGTTGGCCGGTCGCCGCGGTTGATCACCTCCCCTCCTTTGGGGTTGAATATGCTGCCGTTCCTGTCCACGAACTTCAGGATGATCTTGTTGGGCCCGGAAGGCACCCGGTCCACCGACACGCTGTAGGCGCCGGGGGGCGTGGTAAAGACGCCGTTGTCGTCGGAGGCCGACCAGGCCTGGTACTGCAGCTCGTAGGGCGCCCCGCTGCTTTGCAGCTGGATCTCGCAAACGTCGTGCAGCACGCGGGTGCCGCGGACATTGCTTACTTCCAGGTCGATGGTATAATTGCCCGCTCCCACGCCGGTGGTGGCCGGCGTCAGCTCCAGCCGCCCGCCCACGGGATTGACGTAAAAGGGCTTTTTCTTGCTGGTGGTGATCTTTTTCTGGAGCAGGGCCAGGGTGGAGTCCTGCCAGGTGACCTCGCCGGTAAAGGTGGTCACGTCCTGCTCGGCCAGCATGTTGTCGGCGATCTTGCCGGTGGCCTTGTCGCGGATGGCCAGCAGCTTTACCGACAGCGGGGAGGTGGAGCCGTCCACTTCCAGCGGGGCGGAATAAGCTACCTGGCCGATGGGCGCCCGGAAGGGATTGGCCCGGTAAAAAATGGTATCGCTTAAAAATCCTTCCACGGACTTTTTGCAGCCGGCCGACAGCGCCATGGCCGCCAAAAGGGAAAGGAAGAGTGTATTGCGTTTCATGGAAAACGTTTTTGAAATGAAGAAGGAACGACAGTTTAAAACCGCACGAAGACGTGTGTATTGACCAGGACGTGCAGGGTGGTGCCCGAGGCCGTTTCGATACCGGTGGTCTGGCAGAGCACCCGCGTATCGCGGTCGGGATTATTGGGATCCACCGGTGCATTCGGATCGTCGAGGGCGCCCCGCACCCGCGTATAATACAGCTGGTACACCGGGGTACCGGCCCACTGGTAGTAAGCGGCGTCGGTTTGGCGGATCTTCACCACCGAGGCCTGGGTATGCCCCAGGGTGGGCAGGGCCGCAGGCACCTCGGAGGCACCCGCCAGCGTGAGCTTTTCACCAAAAAGGTACTGGCGGATCGAATCCGCGGATATTTCCTTGTACAACGTATCCATCGTATAGGGGTTGTTCTCGTCGCGGGCGGCTTTCTTCAGGGCAAAGAAGCGGTTGATGGAATAATCGGTGGGCGCAAAAAACGTCTTGGCCCCGTTCACTTCGTCCTTCAGCCCGTAATGGTCGATGATGGCCACCAGCGAGTCGAAGGATTGCCAGGAATGCCCTTTCAGGTAATCGTAGGTGGACAGCGGGGTGGCGGCGCTGTGCACGCCTTCATCGGTCAGGTATTCCGACTTCTTGCAGGAGGTCGCCAGCAGGAAGAGCGGTAGTAATAGGGCTTTCAGCCCTTTGATTAAGTTGTTCATAACGGGAGGGTTTTGGCGGTTTACATTCTGGTTTTCCAGTAATCGGTTTGGGTCAGCAGGGGGTTCAGGGTCATCAGGTAGGGCTCCAGGGGCCAGTAGTATTTCTGCTCCTGGAACTGGGCGGAGGTCATGCGGTTGCCGCCGAATTTCAAAATACCCTTGGCCCGGCCCAGCCGCACGAGGTCGTAAAAGCGGTGGCCTTCGAGAAACAGCTCCCGCCCCCGCTCGTCGATGATGTACTCGAACAGGCCGCTGTCGGCACCGGTATAAGCCGGCGCCTGGGCCAGGGCGCGGATGCCGTTGAGCAGGTTGCGGGCTTCGCCGAACTGGCCGGTGGCGGCCAGGGCCTCGGCTTTCAGCAGCGCCAGGTCCGAAAGGCGGAAGACCACCATGTTGTTCTGCGCCACGGGTCCCGACTGGTTGGAACCGGTATACACGATATTGGCGTACTTAGTGCAAATGGGCTCGGTGCTTTGAAAGAAGGCGAACCCGTTTTTCACCCTCAGGTCCACGGCCGAATCGGCGTATTTAGGCCAAAGGGTGCTTTCGTCCAGGGGCAGGGTGGGCACCGTGATGCCTATACCCAGGTAGGGCGACCGCAGGGTAAGCCCCGCGATGCTGTAGCCGCTGGCGCTTACCCCTTCGTTAGACGTGTTCTGAGAAATCTCGAAAATGCCTTCGGAGGATTGCCCCTTGAAAATAGTGCCGTAGCTGCTGCGGGCCACGTACTGGTAGCCGCCCTTTTGCAGCACGGAGTCGGCGGCCAGGGCGCTGGCGGCATAATCGCCCTTCCAGGCTTCCAGGTGAGCCAGCAGGGCGAAGGCGGCTCCCTTGTTGGCCCGCACCGCCCGTTCGCCGGTGGTGCTGACGCCCCACTGCAGGCGCTTCAGGGCTTCGGCGATATCGCTTTTGGCCTGCGCCAGCACCTGGGCTTCGGTGTTGCGGGGCAGGTGGACGGCATTGGCAAAGTCGGTGTTGGTCTGCAGCACCAGGGGCACGCCGCCCCATACCCGGGCCATGTAGAAGTAGGAAAAAGCCCGGAGGAAGTAGGCCTCCCCTACCAGCTTTTCACGGGCCGCCGCCGCATTGGAGGAGGTGAATTTTTCCAGCGGGATTTTTGGCAGGTAGGCGATGCAGCGGTTGGCCTGGTCGATGACGCGGTAAAAATTGTCGTAGCGGCGCAGTTTCATCAGCACGCGCCCGGTTTCGGCATAGGAGATGGACTGGTTCCACTCCAGGCGGGTGATGGGGCCGTACTCCCACTGCCCCAGGTCGGGCAGGAATTCATCGGTGGGAAAATCGCCGTAGGCATAAAAGGCCACGCCGTCGTTCAGGGCCTTGCGCAACAGGGCATAGCCGCCGGCAACGGCGCTGTTGCCCTCGCTTTCGGTTTTCCAGAAATTTTCATCGGTGGCGGCGCTGAGGGGTTCCTTGTCGAGGAACTTGCTGCAGGACGCCAGGGACAGCAGCGACAGCAGGCCGGCACAAATCAGAAAAAATTTTTTCATGGTGGTCAGTTTGATTCCAGTAATAGGTGGTGATAGGATTTAGAAACTCAGCTCCAGGCCCAGGGTCATCTTTTTGGGGATCGGGTAGTCGTTGCCGGAAGAATAGCCGTTTGCCTCCACGGCCTCGGGATCGGGCACGGTGGCCCGGGACAGCACCAGCAGGTTGTCGAGCACGCCGTAGAACCGGAGGTTCTTCAGCTTCAGGCGCTTCACCAGGGGCTGCGGCAGGGCGTACCCCAGGTTGACGGTCTTCAGGCGGAAGAAGGAGGCGTCCTCCACGTAGAACGACTGGGCGATGTGCCATTTGTCGACGGAATTGGTGATCAGGGCCGGGTACTGGGCGTCGTCGCCTACCTGCTGCCAGAAGCGGGCGTCCTTGAAGTCGGAGGCCGGTCCGCTGTTGGGTCCCCAGACGGCGTAGGGGTTGTTGGTGCCGGCATCCTGCATTTTGTCGGACAGGTAGCCGTTCCACAGCTTGCGGCCGGAGATGAAGGTGCAGAGCACCGACACCGAAAAGCCTTTATACGAGAGGGTGTTGCTGATGCCGCCGGTGATATCGGGGTTGGGGTTGCCCAGGGTCACCCGGTCGAGGTCGTTGATGATGTAGTCGCCGTTCATGTCGCGGCGGGCGGGGTCGCCGGCGCCGAAGAAGGGGCCCGTGGCGCTGCCCCAGCGCATCCGCTGGGCGGTCAGCGGGTCTACCGGCACTTCCTTGTCGCTGGCGTAGATGCCGTCGACCTGCCACACCTGGAAGCTGAACAGCGGTTGGCCGATGGAGAGGGAGCGGCGCATCCAGGGCGGGCCGTAGTAGAAGTCGCGGCCCCCGTTGGGCAGGCGGGTCACGTAGTTCTGGTTGTAGGCCACGTTGAAGTTGGTGCTCCACTGCAGCTTGGAGCGGGGCGTCCGGTTGGTGGTGGTGATGTTGAACTCCAGGCCGGTATTGCGCAGGCTCACGAAGTTGTTGGAAACGGTGCTGTAGCCGGTGGTGGTGGGCACGGTCACGTCGAAGATCTTGTCCTTCGAGTCGCGCACATACCAGTCGGCGGTGATGGCCACGCGGTCGCGCAGCAGGTTCAGGTCCATCCCCAGGTTGGCCTGCGGGCTGCGCTCCCAGGAGATCTCGCGGGCCGCCGCCGCGGCGTAGTAGTTCGGATACGCCACGGTGGTGCCGTTGTAGGTGGTCATCTGGCCGGAAGCGCCCAGGCCCAGCGTCGAATTATAGTAGCCGGCATCGGTGGTGAGGTTGATGTACTGGGCGTAGTAGCTGCCGGGATCCACGCCGGTGATGCCGTAGCTGCCGCGGAACTTCAGGAAGGAAACGGCGCGGTTGAAGGGCTGGAAGAACTTTTCGTCCGACACGATCCAGCCGGCGGACACGGCCGGGAAGGAGCCCCAGCGGTTGTCCCTGCCGTAGCGCGAGGAGGCGTCGCGGCGGTAGTTCAGGTCGAGCATGTAGCGGTTCTTGTAGTTATAGGAGGCGCGGCCGAAGAGCGACAGGCGGCTGCGCTCCGACGTACCCGAGGTGGCGTACAGGTCGCTGCCCGGGGCCACGCCCTGTACGGTTTTGATGGCGCTCAGGGGGATGCCGGTCCCAGACACATAGGTATCGTGGTTCACCTGTTCCTCGGCGCCCTGTCCCAGCAGCAGGTTGAGGTTGTGGTCCTTGCCGAGGGTTTTGTAATAGCTCAAATAATTTTCCAGTTCCCAGCGGCGGGCGCTGTTGACGATGTTGATGGCCTGGGTGCGGCCGGAGGGGTTCACCGCCTGGTCGTACAGCCAGTCGCGGCGGTTGTTGATCATGTTGTAGGAGAGCTGGCTGGCGATGCTCAGGCCGGGCAGCAGGGCCACTTCCAGCTTGGTGTTGCCGTTGAGGGTATTGCTGCGGTCGTCGTCGCGGATGTTGTCGTAGCTGCCGATATAGGCCTGTATGTCCTGTTCGGACAGGTTCCAGAAGGAGGACGGGAAGCCCCAGGCCGAGAAGGGGTAGCGGGCCCCGTCGCCCCGGCCGTGCTGGCTTTTGACAAAGCTCATATACAGGTTGTTGGTCAGGGTCACATTTTTCGCGGGCTTCAGCATCAGGAACAGGCGGGGCGTCATGCTCTGGAAGCCGTAGCCTTTCATCACGCCTTCTTCGGCCGTGCGGCCGACCGCCAGGCGGTAGCCGTATTTTTCCTCGTTGCCCGACACGCTGGCGTCCATCTTGGAAAGGTTGGCCGAGTGCAGGAACAGGCCCTGCCAGTCGGTGCGGTTGTTAAAGGCGGGGTTGAGGCTGTCGGTCAAAAAAGGACTCAGGGCCCCACTGGCCACCGTGCTGTAATTACCCCCCTGCTGCAGCAGGGCCATTTTCATGCGCCGTTCCGCCGCCCCCACCACGATGGGTTTCAGCGCCGGGCGGTCGGATTTTCCGAAATAAGACGATACCCTGAATTCGGGCTTGCCCGACTTGGGCCGCTTGGTCTTTACTAAAATAACCCCGTTGGCGGCGCGGGCGCCGTAGATGGCCGAGGCGGAGGCGTCCTTCAGCACGTCGATGCTTTCGATGTCATTGGGGTTGATGGAGGAAAGGGGGTTGCTGTTGCCGTAGGTGGAGGGCATGTCGGTCACGTCGAACACGATGCCGTCGATGACGTAGAGCGGCGAGCTGACGCCGTTCTCCACCACGCTGGTGGTACCGCGGATGTTGACGATGTTGTTGGCCCCGGGTTCGCCGGAAACCGACAGCACGGTCAGGCCCGCCACGCGCCCCTGCAGCATCTGGTCGAAGGTGGGGTACGGGATGTTCTCAATGTCCTTTCCCTTGACGGTGGACACGGCCGCCGTGGTCTTGCGGCGCTGCACGTCCTGGTAGCCGATGACGACCACGTCGCTCATGGCCTTGTCCTCTACGGACAGGAAGACGGACAGGAAGGTTTTGCCATTGAGGCGGAACTCCTGCGGCACGAAGCCTACGTTGGACACCACCAGCGTGGCCTTAGCGGGGTCGGCCTCCACGGAGAAGTTGCCGCCCGCATCCGTGACGACGGCGGTGGACGTTCCCTTGACACTGACGGAGGCGCCGGGCAGGGGCGCATTATCTTTTATGTTTTGGACAGTTCCCTTGATGATCGCCTGGGAAAAGGCGACCGAACTGACCAGCAGCAACAGGAGCAATAGCTGCCCATACCGGGAGGTTCTTTTGGTAGACGTCATACAGAATGGTTTGATTTATCGATAGCGGTTGATGGCCGGGAAGCTTCATATGGGAGGTCGGGGGAGCGCTGTTCCGGCATTTGCCGGGAGGAATTATCATGCAGCACGGACGCCCTTTACCGGCAACAATCGTCCGCCCGTGGTGCACAGGAGTGGCAGCAGGAATGATGAAATGAATGTTACGCCTGCAACCCTTCACATAATTTTCACAGATTAAAAATACACCGGAGTCCCGGGGGCGCCGGGCAACGATATTAACTGAAGGTTGACCGATATTAACATGCTGCGGAATGAAGGGACGGAAAGAATGGAATGATAGGCAAGCAGGGAAAAAGAAGCCTGAAAGGCTTCACTGTGAATAGCCCCGGGTGCCAACCCGGGGGAAAGGTGCCGCAAAGGGCACAACCCTGGAGGGGTTGATTGTGGGACCCACAACAAACAGAAAAGTCGGGATTAGGAAGGCATTTCAGAGGATCCTTCAGGGTTGAAAATTGCTGTTAATCGATCAGGACACAATCAACCCCTGATGGGGTTGCGTCCTCCAATCGCACGTATCCCCCGGGTTGGCACCCGGGGCTATTCACAGTGAAGCCTTTTAGGCTTCCTTTACGTTCAAAAACTCTTTGAGCTTATAATTAAAAAACGGGCAATAACGCACCACCGCATCAATGCTTCCGGAAAACAATATTTGCCAGAGGCCTTTTGTCCAATGCAACAGGGACCACCGTTTGCTCGCCGTTCAGGCGTAGTGGGCGTACCGGCTTGCCGTTGACCAGCAGTGTAAAGGCGCCCGATAAGCCACGAAGGGACAGGTGCACGGTATGGGCATCTGAAGTGCGGTTTTCGAGGGTAAACTGCAGCTTGCCTTCGGAAGGCGTGAACAGCAGCTCGCGGTCGCGGGCCAGGCCGTCGCGGTCCAGTTCCAGGTCAAATTGGGCCGGGCCGTTGCGGTAGTAGAGTCTACGGCGCAGGCCGTCCCTGGGCGTTACGGCCAGGGTGTTTCCTTGTTGCCGCAGGTCGCCGCCGTAGGCGACAAGGCCGAAAACCGGGTCCAGGGTTACCACCGTGGCGGCCATGCGGGTGGCGCCGCCAAAGCCCAGGTCGATCTCCCCGTCGTAAAACCAGGGGCCGCGGCCCTGCGGCTTCTGAATCCAGGTGTGGGCAAATTTCTGCGGCTCGAAGGCCCAGCCCGCGGCGCCGTCGTTCTCAATTCCCGGGTACCAGTAGCCGTAATTGGTCTGGGCCGTACCGGAATTAATGAGGGCAAAGGAACTGAGGTAGGACTGGTAGCCCAGGCGGATGTAGTCGGCCGGCGCTTTGCTGAAATGCAGGGCATAATCCAAAATAGCCCAGCCGCCCATCTGCGACATGTAGCTGAGGGTGTACTGGTCGCTGCGGCCCCGGAAATCGCTGCCCAGGAAATAATAAGCCGGCTCCAGCACGCCCCGCAGGGCCAGGTTGGCCTGCAGCTGCCGCTCCATAAACCGTTCCGCATCTTCGGGGCGTACTACGGGATGGGAATACCAGCGGTTCAGGTTCTTGTCGAACCAGAGGTTGCTGTCGGGCTGCAGCCGGTGCCCCAGGGCATAACGGGCCAGGGCATGCGATGATTCGAAGGCGGTGGCATCGATGGCGTATTCCGAGCGGAAGGGATAAGGATCGTCGTACAAAAAGTATTTTACCTTCTTTTCCCATTCGGCGGTCAGCCAGGCGGCGTCTTCCGAAAAGCCTTCCTTCTTCAGCTCCTCCACCAGGTCCACGATCAGCAGCTCGTTGTAGCAGCCCCATTTGTAGGTTTCGTACCAGGGCAGGATCTCGTAGGGATAGCGGAAATACGCTTTGGCCGTTTCCCGGGCCCGCTCCAGGTAGCCCTTGCGGTCCAGGTAGTGGGTGCTGCCGGGATACAGGCTGGCGACCTGGTACAGGTGGAAATACAGCATCAGGATGTGCGGGTAGTCGTACGACCGCCACACGTGCATTTTTTCGCGGTTCGGGTCATTGGTGTTCCGTTTCCGGGCCGCGGTATCGCGGTTCACCAGCCAGTTGGGGGTGCCGTACACCCCGTAGGGGTAGGGCTGCTCCTTGTCGGTGCGCTGCAGGCCACCCCAGACAAAATGTTCGGCATAGTACTCCAGGGCCGCGATCTCTCTGGCATCGGGGTATACCACGTTCTTCGCCGCCACGAAGGGCGCTTTGCACAGGCCGGGATCATCGCAGGTAAGCAGGTACGACAGGCGGCTGGTATCGAAATAATCGGCATTGTCGGGGCCGCGGAGGGCGGCATTTTTCATGTCGTAGGGACCGAACAGGCCGTCGTACCATTGGGCGGTATCTTTAAACTGCAGGCGGTTGACGATAAAGGAGGCTCTTTTCTTAAAAAGGGTTTCCAGGGGCTCGGTGATGAAAAACTCGAGGGTCGTCCGGTACTGCCCGCCGTAGCGGATGGTCAGCTGGTTTTCGCCCAGGCGGGAAAATTTCAGTTTATAGAGGTGGGCGCCCTGTTGGTTTTTGCCCGCATACGTGATGCGGGTGTCCGGAGAAAATTCGGCCCGGACGGCGTCGATGCGGTGGCGGGTGCGCAGGGCGATGGTGGCTTCCAGGTCGCGGGGCAGGCTCATGCCCGGCATCACCTGTACGTCGATCAGCCCCTCCGCTGCCAGGATATCGCGGACGCCGTTGTAATCCCTTGCCCAGCGGAAGGTAAAGCCGTAGGTGGTGTCCGCTCCCGGCGCCAGGGCCAGGGAAGTGTGCGGCTGGCGCCAACTGCCCCGGAGTTCTTTGTTGCCGGTCAGGGCCGAATGAACATAAGCCTGGAAGGCCCGGTCCCGGCCGGTGGCAAAGTATTCCAAAGAAGTGCCCGGCAGGGGCGTCAGCACCAGGTAGGGCCCCAGGCCGGTGGGGCGCTGCCAGAAGATAAAGGAGTTGTGTCCCGAGATGAAGTGGTGCTTTACCACCCGCTGCTCGAAGATCTCAAAAGGGTTTTCGCCGCCGCCCGCATTGTAAAAAAAGGGCAGGACGAAATCCTCCACCCTCAGGGGGTGGGCGGAGGTATTCTGCAGGCGGATCTTCCAGGTCAGGGAGCCGCCGTCCAGGGAAAAGGACTGCGACAGGTGCAGCGGTTTGACGGAAGCGGCCACAGGTTTCCATTTGGCTGGCGCCTGGCCGGGCTGCGATACCGTGGTGCCTCCTTCCGCGGCGCTGACCGAATCGAGCCGCCGCTGGTGGGTATACCGCACCGTGAGTTCGCCAAAAAGTTTTCCGGCGCGGATGTAGTTGGTGGGGTGCACGTCGCCGGTACGGAACAATTCCCCGATGCCGTGCCGTTCGGCCCGGAGGGTGAAGGCGGCGTTCGAAAACAGCTGCTGCCCGCTATCCTGGGCGCACAGTCCCTGTGCGGCCGGGGCAGCCTGCAAACAGGCCAGGAAGCACCATAAGGGAATTCGTTTCATGCGATGTATTTAGAAGGAACGGCAGGCGCCTCCTGCTTGTCCCAAAAATTACCTGTCGGGAAATTTTTGTTTCAGCAGGTCCAGCGCTTCTTTCAGCAAGGCATTCTGCTCCTCGCGGACGTCGTAATGCCGGTTCATCCATTTATGGATCAAGTGGAAAAAGACCGCAACAACGCCCACGATCAGCAGCCATTGCAGCAGCACAAGGGAAAAGAAAGTCTGTGGCATGGTCCATTCAATTTCGTTCGTCAATGCTTTTAGGAAAAGCGTTCGGGGGCAAAGGCGCCGATCGCCACCTGGGGCTCGCGGCCGTTGGCCAGGTCGGCGATGACCCTGCCGGAGGCGGGCCCCAGGCTCAGCCCCATCATGGCATGGCCGCCGGCCACCAGCAGGTTGGCGATCTTTTGCGACCGCCCCAGGTAGGGCAGGCCGTCGGGGGAGCAGGGCCGGAAGCCGTACCACACGTCCCGCTTCCGGGGCAATGGCAGCTGCAGGCCGGGAAAATAGCGGGGGATGGAATGAACGATCCCCTCCACCCGGTTCATGTTCACCTGGTCGTTGACCGGGGCGATCTCCATGGTGCCGCCTACGCGCATGTGCCCGTTCATGGGGGTGATGGCCACCCGCGCCTCGCACAGGATGGCCGGCACGTTCAGCCGCAGGCGGGGCTCTTCGCTGGTGAACGAATACCCTTTTCCCGGCATCAGCGGCAGGTGGAGGCCGGCCATCTGCGCCAGCCGCGGCAGCCACGACCCGCCGGCCATGACCACCAGGTCGGCGGCTTCCTCGCCGGCAGCGGTGACCACCTTTTTTATGGTTTTGCCTTCGATCACTACCCGCTCCACGGCGCTGTTCGGTCGGAACACCACGCCGGCGGTTTCCAGGGCGGCCATCAGCTGCGGCATCAGCTTATTGGGATACAGGTGGGCGTCGCAGCGGTAATGTACGGCGCCCAGGATATCGAGCTCCGTTCCGGGCTCCAGCGCCTGCACCTGCTGCTGATCGAGGTGCACGGCATCCAGGCCCATAGCCCGGGCCTTTTCCGCCAGGTGCAGCTCCTCCTCCCCTACCTTTTCGGTTTTGTAATACATTAAAATACCTTTCTGCTCCAGGGCGAAGTCGAAGCCCGGCTCCTGCGCCAGGGTTTCGTACAGGGCCTTGCTGTAGGTATTCAGCTGCAGCAGGTAGGGAGCGGCCCGCTCCACGGAGGCCGGGGTGGCGCTTTTCACGAACTTCAGCCCCCAGGACAGCAGGTCGCGGTTCAGGGAAGGCTTTACATAGAAGGGACTTTTCTTATTGAGCATCCACCGCACGCCCTGGGCCACCATGCCCGGCGCCGCCAGGGGCACAAAATGGCTGGGCACGATCATGCCCAGGTTGCCGTAGGAGCAGCTGTCCCGCATGTCGGTCTTGTCCATCACGACCACGTCCCAGCCGCTTTTTTTCAGGTAGTAGGCGGAGCTCAGTCCGATGATGCCGCCCCCGATGATTACCGCTTTCATATGCTACAGATTTTTAGGTGATATCCATTTGGGCAGGCAATCGTTTCCCTCAGGCCCGCATAGCCTCCGGTTGCAGTTGGAGGTAGTCTCCCAGTTCCGGCCGGTTGGCCAAGGCCGTTTCCAGGATGGCCAGGACCTCCCGGCGCTCGTCGCCCCCGATCACCAGCCGCGGCGCCCGCACGTCTTCGGAGCCGATGCCGGTAAGGGTGGCGGCCAGCTTGATGTATTGGACCAGCTTGGGATGGATATCCAGCTCCAGCACCGGCAGGAACCAGCGGTAGAGGACCAGCGCCTCGGCATAGCGGCCCGCCTTCACCAGGCGGTAGATGGCCACGGTTTCGCGGGGGAAGGCATCCACCAGCCCGGCCACCCAGCCGTCGGCGCCCATGCACAGGCTTTCCATGGCCAGCGGGTCCACGCCGCAGAGGATGCGGTAGCGGCTGCCGAAGCGGTTGATCATCCTCGTTACATTGGAGACGTCGCGGGTGGATTCTTTCACCGCCTGGATGTTGGGCAGGTCGGCCAGCTCTTCGAACATGTCCAGGGTCACCATAATTTTATAGTCCACGGGGTTGTTGTAGATCATGATGGGCAGGTGCGTGCTTTCGGCCACCGCCCGGAAGAAGGCCACGGTTTCGCGGTCATCGGCCTTGTAGCGCATGGGGGGCAGCAGCATCAGGCCGTCGGCGCCGGCTTCCGCCGCTTCGCGGGCCGCCAGTATAGCGCCTTTCGTGGTTTGTTCGGCAATGTTCATCACCACCGGCACCTTTCCCTGCACCAGCTCTTTGGTGTAGATAAGGAGGGACTTCTTTTCTTCGTTGTCCAGGGTGCTGGCCTCGCCCAGCGAGCCGCCCAGGATGATGCCGTCCACGCCGGCGTCCAGCTGTTCGAGGATATTGGTCCGGAAGAGTGCGTAATCAATGGAGTCGTCGGCCAGAAAGGGAGTCAGGACGGCAGGATAAACGCCCTGCCAGGAAACGGTATTCATAAAAATATTTTTGCTTGGTTGACAATGCCCCAAAAGTAGCCCGGGCAGCCCGGCCCCGGTTTTCCGGGATTAATGCATTGTTTACCGATTTTCACCCCTTTGCTCCCGGGCCACCGGAAATCGACCCTGTTTTTCTACCTTCATTTTTTCCCAAATACTACCAAACCCCCGGATATGTTCGACACGCAAACGTACCAGCAACGAAGGGCCGTGCTCCGGCAACAGATGGACCAGGGCCTGTTGTTATTTATTGGCAACGAGGAAAGCCCCATGAACTACGAGCACAACACCTACCCCTTCCGGCAGGACAGCAGTTTCCTGTATTATTTCGGCATCAACGTTCCTTCGGTCGCCGCCCTCATCGACCTGGAGGAAGGCCGTGAAATTTTGTTCGGCGACGAGGCGGGCATCGACGACCTGGTGTGGACGGGCCGGACCGAAACGCTGCGGGAACGGGCGCTGAAAGGGGGCATAACGGATATTTCGCCTGCGGCCGACCTCCCCTCCTTCCTGCAGCGGGCAAGGGCACAGGGCCGGCCCATCCACTTCCTGCCCCCCTACCGGGCCGAACACGGGGTAAAGCTGTTTCGCTGGCTGGGCATCGACCCGGCCACCGCGGTGGAAAAGGCATCAAACGCCTTTATCCGGGCCGTGGTGCAGCAACGGGCGATCAAAAGCGCCGCGGAGGTGGAGGAGATCGAAAAAGCGGTCGCTATATCAGCGGAGATGCAGCTGCTGGCGATGCGGACCGCCCGGCCGGGCATGAGCGAAGCGGAGCTGGCTGCGGCCGTACAGCAGGTGGCCCAACGCGCCGGCGGCAACCTCGCCTACCCCACCATCCTGACCGTCAACGGCCATATTCTGCACAACCATTCGCGGGAAAACCGGCTGCAGGAGGGCCAACTGGTGCTGAACGACTGCGGCGCCGAAACGCCCTTGGGCTATTGCGGCGACCTGACCCGCACCTTCCCGGCAGGCCCCCGGTTTACGGACCGTCAAAAAACCCTTTATGAAATAGTACGGAAGGCCCTGGACACGGCCGCCGGCGCCCTGAAGCCCGGCACGCCCTACCTGGACATCCACTTCACCGCCTGCCGGACGCTGGCCCACGGGCTGAAAGAGCTGGGCCTCATGAAAGGCGATGTGGACGAAGCGGTGGCGGCGGGCGCCCACGCCCTGTTCTTTCAATGCGGCACCGGCCATATGATGGGCATGGACGTGCACGACATGGAGAACCTGGGCGAACAGTATGTGGGTTACGACGAAACCCTTCAAAAGGAAAAAAGCCTTTTCGGCCTGAAATCCCTGCGGCTGGGCCGAAAGCTGCAACCGGGCTTTGTGCTGACCGTGGAGCCGGGCCTTTACTTCAACCCCTTCCTGATCGACCTGTGGAAGTCGGAAAACAAATTCGCAGCGTTTATAGATTACCAGGAGGTGGAAGCCTACCGGAATTTTACGGGCATCCGCATCGAGGACAACTTCCTGGTCACGGAAGCGGGTGCGCAGCTGCTGGGACCACCGTTGCCTACCACCATTGAGGAAGTAGAAGAAACAAGGTCCCTGGCGTTTTAAAGGAATAGCAATTATTTTCAGGAATCAACGGACAGACTATGTATAAAGAACGATTAACGGCCATACGGGCGTTGCTGAAAGAAAACCAGGTAGCAGCCTGTATCCTTCCCTCTTCCGACCCGCACCTGAGCGAATACTTGCCGGAGCATTACAGAGCGGTGCGGTTTGCCTCCGGGTTTACGGGCTCCGCCGGCACCCTGGTCATTACGCAGGGCTTTGCCGGCCTGTGGACGGATTCGCGCTATTTTACCCAGGCCGAAAGCCAGCTGGAAGGAACGGGCTACGAACTGGTACAGCTCAAGGTGCCCCATACCCCGGAATACATCGCCTGGCTGGCGGAGCACCTGCCGGCAGGCGCCACGGTGGCCGTTGATTTCCGCCTCCTGTCCGTTCAATTGGGGTTACAGCTCAAAGAGCAGCTGGAGCGCCGCCAATTGCAGCTGGCCGACCAGGATCTCATGAGCCTACTCTGGGAAAACCGGCCGCCGCTTCCCTCCGCCCCTGCCTTTTTGCTGCCGGAAGAAGCCTGCGGAAAAACGATCGCCGAAAAGCTGCAACAGCTGCGCTCCGCCCTGGACCGCTCCGGTTGCAGCCACCATTTGGTTTCCACCCTGGACGACGTAGCCTGGCTGTGCAACCTGCGGGGACAGGATGTGGCGTACAACCCCGTGGTCACCAGCTTTGTGCTGCTGGACCGGCAGGAAGCGGCCCTTTTTATCGATAAGGAAAAGATAGACCCTGCAACCGAACAGGCACTGGCCGCCAACGGCCTGGCGGTGCTGCCTTATACCGGCATCGTTCCCACCATCGCCCAACTCCCCGGCGACGCCACCGTGCTGCTGGACGACAGGCGCACCAACTATAAACTGTACACGCTGCTGCCCGCCACGACCCGGGTGCGGCTGGAGACCAACCCGACCACTGTTGCCAAAGCCGTTAAAAACGAGGTGGAGCTCCGGCACTTCCGACAGTGCATGATCACCGACGGCCTGGCGCTGACGCGGTTTTTCAAGTGGCTGGAAGATTTTCTGGGAAAAGAAAAGATCACCGAGATCAGCGCCGCCGATAAGGCCTTATGGTTCCGCGAACAACATCAAAACTTTGCCGGTCCCAGCTTTGCTTCCATCAGCGGCTACCAGGCCAGTGCCGCCCTGCCGCATTACCACCCCGAGCCCGAAACCGAGGCCGAACTGCAGCCCCGGGGGCTGTACCTGCTGGATTCCGGCGGCCAGTACCGCTACGGCACCACGGATATTACCCGGACCGTTTCGCTGGGCGAAAATTCGCTGGAAGAGAAAAGGGATTATACGCTGGTGCTGTCGGCCCTGCTGGCCGGGTCCTCCGCCCGGTTTCCCAAAGGAACCAAAGGCTACCAGGTGGATGCACTGGTGCGGGCGCCCCTGTGGGAGCAGGGCATCAACTACGGCCATGGAACCGGGCACGGCATCGGCTATTTCCTGAACGTGCACGAGGGCCCGCAAAACATCGGTCCGGCACCGCAGCCGGTGGCCCTGGAGCCGGGCATGATCACCTCTATTGAGCCGGGCATCTACCGGCCGGGCAAACACGGCGTCCGCATCGAAAACCTGGTGCTTACGGTCAACAGCGACGCCACGGAGTTCGGGGAGTTTTTAAGCTTTGAAACCCTTACCCTGGCCCCGATTGACACCCGGCCTGTTTTGCCGGACCTGTTGCCCGAGGCGCACCGGCAGTGGCTGAATGCTTATCACGAGCGGGTGTACCACAGCCTGTCGCCCTACCTGGACGCGGAAGAAGCCCGGTGGCTGCAGCAAAAATGCCGGCCCATCTGACCCTAAATGCAAAAGAGACAGCTGTAGCGGCTGTCTCTTTTGCTATTTTTAATACCGGCCTTGTTTTTATTTTTTAGCGGCCGCTTTTTTCGCATCCAGTTCTTCGGTGGCTTTTCGCAGGTCGTAGCCGGCGGCGGCCAGGAAGTTGTTGGCACGTCCCCGGTACTTGATGAACCAGGCGCTTCTCATTTCTTCCGTTTCCGCATCCATGGCATTCTCGCGGGCTTCCTTCAGGTAAGTGATCACCTGGGCTTTTTGCAGTTCACTAAGATGGGGGAACAGCTCCAGGTAGTGATCGTACTCCCGCTGCAGGCCGCCTTCGGTCATGGCATCCTTTAGCTGCTCAATCTGCGGGGCCGTCAGTTCTACCGAGAGTTTTCCCAGAAAAACCGCATGGATCTTGTTCAGCCGGCCTACGGAAGCATCCCAGGCTTTCCGGCTTTTTTCTTCCGCTGCCGCTCCACTGAGGGCTTTGGCCTCGTCCATGCCCGCTTTGCGCTCCCGGAATACCAGCAACAGGCTATCGAGGTGCCCGGCCAGCAATGCCTGTACGCGGGTGCGTTTTTCCGCCCCTTCCAGGCCCAGGCCTTCCGCCAAAACGGCCGCCTTTTTGGCTGCTTCGGGACTACCGGCTCCTTTGCCGGCCTTGATGCGCTGCATCCAGGCCGCTTCTTCCTTTTTCAGGTCGTAGCCGGCAGTGGTCAGGTAGTTGGTCACCTTGCCTTTGTACTTGCCGAACCAGGCCAGCTTTTCCTTGGAAGAGCCTTCGTCCATGGCGTGCTCCCTTGCTTCGGACAGCCAGCCGTGGATCGTTGCTTTCTGTTCCTGTGTCAGGGAGGGAATCATGGCCAGGTAGTTGTTATAGGTGGCCGGAAACGCCCCGTAGGTCATGCCGTCCTTGACGCCGACCACCTGTTCGGCGGTCAGCAGCTTCGACAGCCGCGACAGGTAGCGGGCATGCAGCTTATCCTGCTGCTTCACGGCCGCAGCCGTGATGGCCGCCACCTGCGCTTCCACCTTTTCCTTTGCCACTCCCGGCTTTTCTTTGGCGGCCTTCAGCTGGAGGTCGCGCTTATCGTGGATCTCCCGGAGGTCGCGGTACTGCTGGGCGATGATTGCGCGCACCTGGTAAAACCTGGTGGAGTCGGTGATTCCCAGGCCCGCCACGATCTTGTGGGAGCGTTCGGTGACCACCTGCTGGTATTGGAGTTGTTCGTCTTTGTTGTGGGCAGCGGTTTGGCCCAGGGCGGCCTGTGCCAGGCACAGGGTCAGCAGGAGCGGCAGTGCGTTTCGTTTCATTTCTATGGTTTAAGTAAGAGCAATCGCTTTTCAGGAAAGTGAAGGTAGTTTGCCGGCCATCCCCGGGCAATGTCACATATGACTGTACTGATGGATACCTTTACTATTATCGTAATTTTAGAAACGATCAACCGCCTGCACCATGAAGCATTCCCCGGACCAATTATCCACCCAGGTGGCCATCGTCGGGGCAGGCCCGACAGGATTGAGCCTGGCCGCACAGCTGCTGCGGTTCGGGATCGACTTTGTCCTCCTCGACAAGAAGGATGGTCCCACCCCCCTTTCCAAAGCCCTGGTGGTGCAGGCCCGGAGCCTTGAAATTTTCGAAGAGCTGGGCCTTGCCGCCAAAGCCATCGGGGAAGGCCGCACCACGATGGGCTTAAATATGTATGCCCGGGGCAGCAAAAGGGCCTTCCTCGACCTGAACGGCCTGGGCAAGGGAAAGACGCCTTTTCCCTTTGTGCTGTCGCTGGAGCAAAGCCAGACCGAACAGCTCCTGGCCGATTACCTGCAGGAACAGGGAAAAAGCATCCGCTGGAACGCCGAACTGTTGCAGATGAATCCGGAAGAAAGCGGGGTCACCCTGCGCTACCGCGACGGCCACGGCCAGGAACACCGTCTTACGGCTGCTTATTTGGTAGCCTGCGACGGCGCCGGCAGCCCGGTACGCCACCAGTTGGGGCTGCCGTTTTCGGGCAGCACGGAGCCGAAACTATTTTACGTGGCCGACGTACGCATGAGCAGCCCCGTCATTTGCCGCGATGAGCTGTACCTCTACCTGGTGCGGAAAGGATTCGTGCTTTTTTTTCCCATGGAAGGCGCCGGTCATTACCGCATCGTGGGGGTGCTGCCCGAAGCCGGGGAAGAGCAATGGACGTTTGAACAACTGGACCAACAATTAAAAAAGGACATCGTTTCCCCCGTTCAATTCGAGGAACTGCGCTGGTTCTCCACCTACAAGGTACATAGCCGGATGGCGGGCGCTTTTCAACAGGGGCGCTGTTTCCTGGCGGGCGATGCCGCCCATATCCATACGCCGGCCGGCGGGCAGGGCATGAATACCGGCATCCAGGACGCCTACAACCTGGCCTGGAAGCTGGCCTTTGTCCTGCGGGGCACCGTAAACGAAGACGTGCTCGCCACCTATGGAACGGAGCGGTCACAGAATGCCCGGCGCCTGCTGCGCTCCACCGACCGGATGTTCGACATCATGGCGGGCTCCAACAGGCTTTGGGATTTTTTACGGCTTCGTTTCTTTCCCCTGTTGTTCCGGTGGGTCACGGGGCAGGCGTTCTTCCGCCGGCGGATCTTTCCCTTCCTTTCCCAGACCGGCATTGCCTACCCCGACAGCGGACTGACCCTCAAAAGCTCCATCGGCACCGTAAAGGCCGGCGACCGCATGCCCTTTTTTGTTTTTTCCGACGGCACGTCCGTTTTCAGTTACCTGGCCCAGCCCGCCTTCAAGCTGCTGTTCTTCGGCCCCCCGGAGAATGATGCGTTTACAACTCCTGGAAAAATAGAACCGGAGCGTTACCGCTTTCAGGAAATCCCCAAAGGCCTGTTCGGCGACGCACAAAATTTTTACGTGCTCCTCCGCCCCGACAACCATATTTCTTATATCGGCCCCGACCCGGAACAAGTGAGGGGATTTTTCCGGAAAATCGCCCCCGGGTAGTAAACTGAAATTTCCTTTTACGACCAGCGTAAAACCTCTCCCCCGGTTTCGCCAAAGGCGAAACCGACCCCTCCCCACATAGGGAGGGGTTAAGTCCCGTAGCTCCGCATAAAATCATTTCGCACCCAGAAAAAAATTACTGAAAACCAACAATTTCATCGTGTTCTAAAAAAAATCTGGTCTCCCGCGAAGCCACGCTGACTTCCCCCCTCCCTATGTGGGGAGGGGGTGGCCCCGCTTGCGGGGCCGGGGGAGAGGTTTTACGCCTCCCCAAAAAAAATGCAGGAACGTAGCGCTACGTTCCTGCATTTATGCATTAAAAAAACCGGTACCGGATTAGTACCCGTTCGTTCCGAACTCCTGGGCATTGGTGATGGCATCCAGGGTGGATTGGGGAATCGGGCGCACCTTGTGTTTGCCCTCGTCGAAATTGACGGAGGCGGCATTGTTGGTGGCCTGCAAGTACGACTTGGTCAGCTTGCCGGTGCGCTTCAGGTCGTACCAACGCCATTGCTCACCCGAAAGCTCGCGGGCCCGCTCCTGCACCAGGAAATCGACGGTGGCCTGGGCCGGGGCAATCACCTGCTCGTTCTCGCGGTCTTTGAGAGCGGCCCGTTTGCGGATCACGTTGATATAGCCGGCCGCCTTTTGCTGATCGTTGCCCGCCAGCAGCGCCGCTTCCGCCGCCACCAGGTAAATATCCCCTAAGCGGATGATCGGCATGTCGCCCATCCAGTACTGGTTGGTATACACCCACATCTTGGAAGAGAACTTCCGCATGGCCGGGAAGACGTTTGTCAGGTTGGGCGCACCGGTGGGAATTTCGGTGCCGGACTTGTAGTCGCCGGTAGCGGTGCTGAACAGGTCGCTGGGATCGGCCACCAGCATCGGCATCTTTCTTTTCACCGCCGGATCGATGGTCCAGTTGGGCGTGAACACCGCCAGGCCGGCATCATTGGTCATGTTCTTTTCCTCTTCCAGCTGCGCGCCGGCGCCCAGGAAATAATTCGGTCCCGCATACTGCGCCGTCGTTCCCAGGATGGTCTTCCCTACCACGGAGGCGTCCTTGTTATAAGCGGTGGCCATGGCATCGGTGATCTTCTTGTCGGCATTGGCGTAAAACTTATAGGTAAAGGTTTCCTTGAAGCGGGTATCGGCCGTGGTTTCGCTGGGCTCGAAAACGGTGGTCAGCAGGTACTTCGTGGGCCGGAACCGGCGGGTGTTGGAGCGTCCGTACAGGATGCTGGTTTCCCGGGCGCCCCATTCTGCGCCCCTGCCGCCCAGGTCGGGCAGGTAGTACTGGCGGGTGCGGCCGCGGTTATAGCCCTCCGGGTTCAGGCCGGCGGTAGCATCGATGGCCTGGATGAACAGGAACTCCGAATTGTTCTTGTTGTTGGCGCCCTCCCATAATTTGGTAAAGCCCGACTTGGCGGCATCGCTGGCATACAGCGCACACTTATACTTCACGGGGTTATTGATCAATTCTTCCGCCGCGGCCAGGGCCAGCTGGGCATATTGCTCTTTCTCGCCCAGGCGCGTCCGCTGCAGGTACACCTTCGACAGCAGGCCGTAGGCCGCCTTTTTGGTGACCCGGCCCCGCAAGGCCTGCTCGTAGGGCAGGTTGTCGCAGGCGAACTTCAGGTCGGCGATGATGGCGTCGTAAAACTCTTTTTCCGTGCTTCTTTTAGGCGCCGACTCGATGCCGCCTTCGGCAGCCGACTTCGACAGCAGCACCACGCCGCCGAATTGTTCCACCAGGTTGAAGTTGGCATAAGCGCGGATGAAATAGGCCTCGGCCACTTTTGCATTCACTTCCTGCTGGCTGTTGTAGCCTTTTACATCCTTTGCATAGTTGATGGCCGTATTGCAGTAATTGATAATGGAATAAAAGGCGTTCCACATCACCGTCAGGGTACCCGTGGTGGTGTTGAGGGTATTGTCGTAGATGGAAAAGCCCGATTCAGCGCTGCCCACGTTGATCCAGCTGTCGGTACCCAGTTCGGTGGGCCCGATGAAGTCGATCTTCCCGTGCAGGAAGTACAGGTCGGTATAGCAGCCGTTGATGGCGCCTTCGAGGCCGGTTTTTTCTTTATACGCCTGGTCGACGCTGATGGTGGCGGGGTTGTATTCATCCAGCTTCTGGCAGGAGGTGGACAACAGGGTGGCCAGGACGAGGCCGGCGGAAATATGTTTATAGATAGATTTCATGATGACTTGCATTAAAAGGATACGTTAACACCAAAGACGATTTGCTTGTACAGGGGGAAGGAATCCGTGCCGCCGGTTTCGGGGTCGACATCCTTCAGCAGGGGGCTTTTTGTGACGATCAGGGGGTTGTAGGCGGTGCCGTAGACCCGCAGCCGCGACAGGGACACCTTGTCGGCGATCTTCGCGGGCAAGGTATAGCCCAGGGTCACGTTCTTGATCTTGAAATACGAGCCGTCGGCAATGGACAGGGCCGATTGGTAGGTCTGGCTCAATCGGGAGCCCGGCTTGGGAAAATCGTTGGTGGCGTTGGTCGGCATCCAGTAGTTGTACGACGCCGGTTGGGCCGTCGTGTTCCAGTAACCCAGCAGCTGCGCGTTGATGGTCTGGCCGTAGCGCATGTTCATAAACACGGTCAGGTCGAGCCCTTTGTAGAAAAAGGAGTTCTGAAAACCGAGGAACCAGTCCGGGTTTTCGTGTCCCAGCACCATGCGGTCGGCGGCGGAATAGGCATGGACCCCTTTGTCCGAGGTGCCGTCGGTACCGGTTTTGGGCACGGTAGCCAGCCTGATGTCGCCGGGCACGGCACCGTACAGGGCCGCTTCGGTTTCTTCGCCCAGTTGCCAGATGCCGGTTTTCTTGTAGCCGTAGATCGTATTCAGCGGCTGGCCGGGGAACAGGCCTTCGGAGATCAGCTGGGTAGCGGCTTCCTTGTTCCCGAGGTTGATGGCTTTGAGCTTTTCGCGGGCGGCGGTGAAGATCAGGGTGCTGTTCCACTGGAATTTCGGCGTGGAAATATTTTTGGAATTCAGCGTAATCTCTACGCCCCTGTTTTCGGTTTCGGCGATGTTGGAGGCCCGGGTATACGCGTTCTTGGCATCGAAGCCGCCGGAGGTGAACGGCATCTTGCGGCGGTACAGCACGCCGTCGGTATTGGTGTGGTACACTTCCGCCGTCAGGTCAATCCGGTTCCGCAAAAACGACATGTCCAGGGCGAGGTTGGTGGTATAGCTTTTCTCCCAGGTCAGGTCGGGGTTGGCCAGGGCCTGCTTCAATACATAGACCGGCAGTACGCTGGAGCCGCCCAGGGAAAGGTTCGCGGCCTTGGACACTACTTCCGTCAGGCTTTGATACGGAGCGATGCTGCTGTTGCCGGTGACGCCGTAGCTGGCCCGCAGCTTCAGGTTGCTGAACCAGGTTTTGGTGTTGCTCATGAAGGCTTCGTCGCTGATGCGCCAGGCCAGGGCCACGGAGGGAAAGGACGCCCAGTTCTTATACAACTGGGAAGCGCCGTCCCAGCGGTTGGAGGCCGTCAGCAGGTATTTTCCTTTGTAGCTGTAGTTCAGGCGGCCGCCGTACGACATCCGGCTGGTCTCGTCGTAGCTGGTGGAGCGGCTGGAGACGTTGGTGCCCGCGTCCATGTTGTAAAACTGGTAGTTGTCGTAATCCATGCCTTCCACTACCAGCGACGATTCTTCGTTCTTCGACTTGGCCATGGAGGTCAGGGCGGTCACCGAAAAGTTGTGGTCGTTGCGGAGCGTATAGTTATAGGTGGCAAAGGTTTCCCAGGTATAGCTGTAGCCCAGGTCGGTGTCGTATTCCCCGATCTTGGTGACGCGGTTTTCGGAGGCCAGGTTGTAGGACTTTTCGTTCTGGAACAGGCCCGAGCGGCTGCCGGAGATACTGCCGCCGAAGTTGGAGCGGAGGATCAGGTTCCGCACCGGGGTCAGCTCGATATAGGGGTTGAGGTTCAGGCTCAGGTTTTTGGAATTATCCACCCATACGCCGGGGGCATAGTTGGCGATAGGACTGATCGTAGACGTGGTGGCGCCCAGGGGTTTGAGGTTGACGCTTCCGTCCTCGTTGTAGGGAACGCCCAGGGGCACGAGGCCGTAGGCCTTGTTGACGCGGCTGTTGGTGGCGTCGTTGTTCCGGGCGGTGAAGATCGTCTGGATACCGGCCTTGAGGAAGCGGTTGACGGTCAGGTCGACGCCCGCCCGGGTATTCAGGATTTTCGACATGTCGTTTTTATAAATGCCCTTTTCGCCGATAAAGCCGAGGGAGAAATAGCCACGGGTTTTGTCGGTACCTCCTCTTAAGGAAAGGTGGTGGTTTTGCTGCGCGCCCATTTGCAGGGTCTCGTCCACCCAGTTCACCCACTGGCCGTTGTTTTTAAAGGCGATCATTTCGGGGGTCAGGTAGTCCACTTCCTGGTTGGGTTCACTGCCATTGGCGGCGATGTAGCGGTCCCGCATGTAGCTCAGCCACTGGTCGCCGTCCAGCGGCCGGGGGAAGGAGGCGAAGCCGTTGACGCCGTAATAGCTGTTGGCATCCACCTGGATTTTTCCGGCCGCCGCTTTTTTGGTGGTGATCATGATCACGCCGTTGGCGCCCTGGACGCCGTAGATGGCGGTGGCGGAGGCGTCCTTCAGGACGTCGATGCTTTCGATGTCGTTGGGGTTCAGGTTGGTGATGTTGCCCTGGATGCCGTCAATAATATAGAGTGGGCTTTGGCCGCCGTCGATGGAGCGGTTGCCCCGCAGCAGCACGTCGGGGTTGGTGCCGGCGCGGCCGCTGGTGCGCTGGATGTCGAGTCCGGCCACCCTTCCTTGCAGGGCCTCCATGGGACTGCTCACGGGGCTGAGGGCGATATCGGCGGCCTTGACGGTGGAGATCGAGCCGGTCAGGTCTTTGCGTTTGGCGGTACCATAGCCGATCACCACCACGTCGTTGAGGGTGGAGGCGGTTTCTTCCAGGCGTACGTTGAGGGTGGCTTTGCCGCCGATGGCCAGTTCCCTGGGCTTAAAGCCGACGGAGCTGAATTCGAGCACTTCCTTGCCGGTGGGCAGGTCCAGGCGGAACAGGCCTTTGGCGTCGGTAGTGGTGGCGAGGCCGGAGCCTTTGACCCTTACGGTCACGCCGGACAGGGGTTCTCCTTTTTCATTCGTCACCACGCCGGTGACCGGGTGGGCCTGCAAGAATTTTTGGATGTCGTTGCTGTAGGAATGTGGTGCGGCGAAGGCAGGGGCAGACAGCAGCAGCATGCCCCCAATGGCAAGCACATAGGGTTTCATATGCAAAATCGTTTAGTAGTTAACCCAGGAAGGGGGTATCCCTCCCGGCAGGTTAAAGGTAGGCGGGGCGCGGGCCCCGGCAGGTGCACCTTTTTACGATTCTCATGGATTATTTTACTTTTTTAAAAAAAATGATTTTTGATGAATAGAAAGGAATCCCCTAATTTGGAGCCCCATTGCAGGAGTAGCTCACTCTGGGCAGAGCGCGACTATGACACGGTCGAGGTGGTCGGTTCGAATCCGACCTCCTGCACTTCTTCTCCTTTTTCTTTTTTCTTCCTCCCTCCCATTCCCACATCATTTCGATTATACCTTCCTGTTAGCATCCGGAAAAAAATCAACCATAAATTGTCCGTACTCGAACAATCCCCCTATATTTGCACCGCGAAGTAGAGCAGCGGTAGCTCGTCGGGCTCATAACCCGAAGGTCGGGAGTTCGATCCTCCCCTTCGCAACAGAAAAAAGGCTTCCCCAACGGGAAGCTTTTTTATTTTCAGGCCTGCCCTGCCAATGACGAGTAGAAAAAAGCGTTCCTTTAAGACTGTCATGCCGAACGCAGTGAGGCATCCCGTCGGTACCTGAAAAGTATTTCTCTGGAAAAGGAAGCCCCTCCTTCGAATAGAAACAATCCTTCTTTCCCGACGGGATGCCTCACTGCGTTCGGCATGACAGTCTTAAAGGTTGCCACCGGGCTTATGATTGTTGCTCGCTTTTCCGCCGATAAATGTTTCGGTTATACGTACTTGATAGTTTCCCAAAAAAACATAACCATAAATTGTTCGCACTCGGACAATCCCCCTATATTTGCACCGCGAAGTAGAGCAGCGGTAGCTCGTCGGGCTCATAACCCGAAGGTCGGGAGTTCGATCCTCCCCTTCGCAACAAAAAAGAATAAGCCTCCTTTCGGGAGGCTTATTCTTTTTATAAGAACTACCACAACTAAAAATGCCCGGGAAACCGGGCATTTTTAGTTTATCACTCACTATTATTTCAATTCAATCTTTCCCTCAGGATTGGTGGTTACGAGGTCGACATCTTTGACCGCTTCCGGGAACCAGACCGTCATTTCACTGCGGCCCCTGTTGGCCCAGGCATAATACGGGATGGCGGTGACCGTCTTCCGAACCGTGCTGATGCTTGCACCATTCTGCTCAATGTTAATTACCGGCACCTCGGTTTTCAACACCGTAACGCCATTCAACAGTCCGGGCTGGTACGCCGCCGTGAAGGATGCTGTAGCCGGCAGCAGGATGTTGGTGGCCTTTCCGCCGTTATCGACCCCTTCGGCACAGTACACCAGCGGCCCGCGTTGCAGGGCCACTTTGCCCGCATCGTCCTTTACTTTTTCATTAGCCACTACCCTTCTCACTTCCATGGGCAAATAAACTTCCACCACATCCCCTTTTTTCCAGGTACGGCTGATGCCGGCATACCCTTTCTCCGTAACAACGTCCACCGGCTGGCCATTGACTTTAATGCGCACTTTTTCCTGGCTGTTGCCGGCAAAGGTGTACAGGTCGGAAGGCATGGCCTGGTTCTGCGCCCAGCCCGGGATACGGATCCGCAGGGTAAAGGCGCTGGCGCTTTTAGGCGACACGGTAAATTTCAGGTTGCCGTCCCAGGGGTAGTTGTTCTGCTGCTGCAGGATCACGGGCTTGTTGCGTACCGCTACGGTAGCAGTGCTGTTCACGAACAGGTTCACGTACACCTCTCCTTCTTTCTGACCATAAACATAACCCGGGATGGACGGCAGCAGGCGGCTCACATTGGTGGGGCAGCACGAGCATTCGAACCAGCCGGCGCGGGCCGGCTCCAGGGCATGGTGCGTAAAGCTGTTTTTCACCTGCATGGCATTGCTGTAGAAAAACGATTTGCCATCCAGGCCCACCCCAGAGATCAGCGCATTGTACAACGACTTTTCCAAAATATCCATGTATTTCGCATCGCCGTGGAGCAGGAACATGCGGTAGTTCCAATACACGTTGGCAATGGCGGCGCAGGTTTCGTTGTAGGCCGTGGCATTGGGTAGTTCGTAATTATCGCCGAAGCGCTCCCCGCTGGGAACGGCGCCGATGCCGCCCTGCACATACATTTTTTTACTGACGGCATTCTCCCAGATCTTGTCCACCGACTGCAGCAGCTTCTGATCGCCGGTCAGCGCCGCCACATCGGCCATACCCGAATAGAGGTAAGCGGCCCGTACGGCATGGCCGATAGCTTCCGCCTGGTCGGCCACCGGCTGGTGGTCCTGCCAGTAGGCCCCGTTCTTCCAGGGGTCCTTGCTTTTGGCATCGTAGCCATTATAATGCCCCCGCTCCTCGATAAAATCCTTCGCGCTTTCGAGGTACTCTTTCTTGCCGGTGATGCGGTACAGTTTTACCAGCCCCATTTCCACGATCTCGTGGCCGGGCGCCACATGCTGTTTGCCGGGACCGAAAACGGAGCACACCAGGTCGGCGTTCTTCAGGGCGATGTTCAATAAGTTCTTTTTCCCCGTGGCATAGTAATGGGCGGCGGCCGCTTCGTACAAATGGCCGGCATTATACAGCTCGTGGCTCAACTCCCGCTCCCTCTGCCAGCGCTCCTTTCCGGCCCAGGAATGCGGGTGTTGGGGGTCGATGGTGCGGGCCGTGTACAGGTAGCCGTCGGGCTCCTGGGCTTTGCCGACCTTCACGATCAGCGAGTCGATATAGGCTTCCAGCTTTTTATCCGGGAACAGGCTTAACGAATACGAAGCCCCTTCAATGGTTTTGTAAATGTCGGTATCGTCGAAGGGGAACTTGGTGCAGAAGGCTCCCTGGCGGGTGGCGGCCATTTCAAAGTTTTTGACGCGCCCGGTGCTTTCGCAGCGCTCAAAGGAAGCGGCAATCGTGCCGGTATGGTTCGACCGCAGGCGGGGCAGCCAGAAGTTGTCGGTAAATTTTACCGAGGTGAAATTCACGGCCCGGATGGGATAATCGCTTTGCTGGCCACACAAGGCCAGGGATGTAAGAAGAGAAAGGGACAGCAATGTTTTCTTCATGATGGAGGTATGACTTTGGGGATTTCGTCTCGCCTGGGGCGAGACGAAATTTCTTTGGTTATTAGTATCCTTTGTTTTGAACCAGGTTGGCGTTTTTGTTCAGCTCCACGCGGGGGATGGGGAACAGGGAACGGTAGTCGCCGTTGGGGGTATGCGACAGCCAGGACTTGCGGGTAAAGACGCCGAAGCGGACCAGGTCCTGCCGGCGGCGGCCCTCCTGCTCAAACTCCCAGCCCAGCTCGTCGAGGAAGCGGCCGTACTGGATGTCGGCGCCGCCTTCGGTGGTGGACGTAAGATGGTTGCGCAGGCCATAGCTGTAGGAGCTTCCCTTTTGCAGGTCGGCGCCGGTAACCGTGGCTTTGGCCGGGTTGTCGGGGAAGTTGCGCAGGCGCACCTGCGTTACCAGGGCGGCGGCGGCATCGGCCTGGCCGGTCCGCAGCAGGGCCTCGGCCTTCATCAGCAGCACGTCGGCATAGCGCAGCAAAGGGTAGTCGTTGCTCAATTGAACCGCAGCGCCCTGCTTGTACTCGAACTTGCCCAGGCGGAACCCGTGCACGGCTTCGGACTTGTCCACACCGGGCACCTCGTTCACGTACGCCAGGGGCTTGCCGGCAAAGGCGCCCAGGGTTGCGTTGATGGGCTGGCCGGCGGCCGTGTACTGCTGTCCCTTGATCCAGTTGAGCTTGTAGCGGTTGTCGTCGGTATCGAAGGTGCTGATGTACTGCGGGATGGCGCAGATGCCGCCCCAGGGCGCCCCCTGGAAATTATAGGTGGCCTGGTTCTCGGGCTGGAGCGTTTCCATGTGCAGGTCGAAGGCGTTCCAGTTGGTCACGTACTTTTCATCGAAGGGCAGGGCGAAGATGATCTCTTTGGAATTCTGGTTCTCGGTGCGGAACACACTCTTCTGGGCCCCTTCCAGGGTATAGCCCGCGCCCGAGTTGATGACGGCATCGCAGGCACTGATCACCTGCTGCCAGGCGGGCGTACCGGTGTACACTTCCGCGTTCAGGTACATCTTGGCCAGCAGGGTGTAGGCCGCCCATTTGTTGAACCGCCCGTAGGTGGAGGGGTCGTTTTTCGCGCTGAGCAACGGCAGGTTGTCGGTGATTTCTTTGACGACGAAATCATATACTTCTTTGCGGGTGTTCTGCTTCGGCAAAAAGCCTTCGGGCACGTCGAAGCGGTCCACGATGGGCACGTTGCCGAAAAAGTCGCAAAGCACGTAGTAATAGGAAGCCCGCAGCACTTTCAACTCTGCCAGGATCGCCTCCTTGCCCGTGGTCACGGGGATGCGGCCGGACTCGATCTGGTAGATGATGCGGTTGGTGGTGGTGATGCCGCGGTAGGTGCGGTTCCAGCCGTTGGTGACGATCTCTTCGTCGGCGGTCCACTTGTGCTCGTGGATGCGGCGGTACACGCCGCCGTCCACCCAGCCGTTGGGCCGGGCCGGGATCACCACCTGGTCGCCCGACACTTCCTGGGCCCGCCATACACCGTTCCAGTCGTTGAGCAGCAGGCGCCAGTCCACGTAGGCGGCGCCCACCAGGGCCGCCACGTCCTGGCTGGTTTCCGGGGAGAACTGGCTTTCGATCACCTCGTTGTAACTTTTATCTTTCAGCTTCGTACAGGCGGTCATTCCCAGGGAAAGCGCCAGCAGGCCGCTAACTATATAGGTTGTATTCTTTTTCATATTTGCAATCATCGGGTTGGTTAGAAACTCAGGTTGACACCCAGGGTAAAGGTGCGGGTGGTAGGATATTTATCACGGTCGTCGTTGCCGGGGTTCAGGCCGATGCGGTTTACCTCGGGGTCGATGCCCTTGTAGCCGGTGAGGATAAAGGTGTTGAGCGTGGAGGCGAACACCCGGGCCGACCGGATGGCCTTCAGGCCGGTGTTTTTGAGGTTATAGCCCAGGGTGATGTTGTCGATCTTCCAGAAATCACCATCTTCAATATAATAGCTGTTGAATTCCAGGGGCATGTCCTTGCTCAGCACGGCCTTGCTGAAGACCGGGTCGTAGGCCGACTTCAGGCGGTTGTACTGTTGGAGGTTGGTGTTTTCGTAATACATCCGCTGGAAGTTCAGGATCTGGTAGCCGAAGGCGCCCCGCATGGTCACGGCCAGGTCGAGGTTCTTGTAGCGCAGGTTGTTGTTCCAGCCGGCGTAGTACTTGGGCAGGCCGTTGCCCAGTACCTTCTTGTTTTCAAAGGTTTGGGCAAACTGGCTGCGGGGTACCGCCTTGCCGTCCTTGTCCTCGTAGATCCACTCGCCCTTGTCGGTCACGTCCACCACTTTAAAGCCGTAAAAGTCGCCGATGTTCTGGCCCACCTTCACGATGTGGGTAAAGGTCTGGATCGGCTCGCCGGTACCGCCGGAGGTAAAATAATCGTTGGTGGTCGTATAGGTTTCCGTGGAAAGGCTGATCAGCTTATTGGCGTTCGTGGAGAAGTTCACGCTGGTGTTCCAGACAAAATCCTTTTGCTGTACCGGCACGAAGTTCAGCAGCACTTCCAGCCCTTTGTTTTCCATGACGCCGGCGTTGGCGCGGGTGGTGGCAAAGGTGTTGGGCGGGGTGGGCACCTGGAAGTCGTACAGCAGGCCTTCGATGCGGCGACGGTAATAATCCAGGTTCCCGCTGATGCGTCCTTTCAGCAGCGAGAAGTCGAGGCCCAGGTTGGACTCGTGCTTTTCCTCCCAGCGCAGGTACGGGTTGGGGTTGCGGGCGGGCGCCAGGGTCTGGATCCAGCGGCCGTTGTTGTAGATATACGCCCCGTAGGCCAGGGTGCCCAGGCCCATGAAGGGCGTGGTGGGCTGGGTGCCGGTAACGCCGTAGCCGGCCCGCAGCTTCAGGTCGTCGAACAGGTGCTGGCCCTGCATAAAGCCTTCCTGGCTGATACGCCAGCCCAGCGAAAGGGCCGGGAACGTACCCCAGGGCTTATTTGTGCCGTAGAGCTGGCTGGCGGCTTCGCGGCGCAGGTTGGCCATCAGCAGGTATTTTTCCTTGTAGCTATAAGTAGCCCGGCCGAAAAAGCCGATCAGGTTGGTTTCGGCCCGGGTGCTCGACTGGGGGGCAATGCCCCGTTTCAGGGCGTCGCCCATGCCGATGCCGCTGTAGCCGAAAATATCGGTGGGGAAATCCCAGTTCTGCATCCACGAACCCATAAAGTCATTCTCCTGGTAGCTGTAACCGCCCAGCAGGGTCATGCGGTGGTCGGTGATGTTGTGGGTATATTCCGCCGTCAGCTCCATCAGGCGGTCGATGGACTGGTCGTTGCCCACGGAGGCATAGCCGTTGCGGGCATCGCGCAGGGTGGAAATATGCCGCTTGGTCTCGGAATACCCCCTTGTCTGGTTGTAGCGGGTATAGGAGAACAGGGACGCCAGCCGCAGTCCTTTCACGGGTGTCAGCGACAGGTTGGCGTTGAGGCGTGTATTCTGCGAGCTGTTGCGGCCGTCGCTTTCGTACAGGCGGGCCAGGGGGTTTTCGTAATTGAACAGGCTGACCTGCTCGAACCAGTTGCCGGCCGAATCGCGGACCGGCGAGGTCGGGTTGCGGATCAGTGCCTGGCGGTAGGTGTAGCCGTTGAAGCTCTGGCCGTCGCCGGTGGTGGTGTAGCGGTTGCTGGCATTGAGCAGGCCCACGTTAATTTTCAGCTTGTTGTCGAACATCGCGTGGTTCACGTCCATGCGGCCGGTGAAGGTGGCGTTGTCCGATTTTTTGAAAATACCTTCGAAGTAGCGGTAGTTGAGGTTGGCCAGGTAGTTGGTCCGGCTGTTCCCCCCACGGAAGGTGAGGTTGTGCACATGGCTGATGGGGGTTTGGGTCACTTCGTCCAGCCAGTCGGTAGAGCTGCCCAGGTCCCAGGAGGAGGCCCGGCTGCCGTCGGCGATTTGTTTGCGGTAGTCTTCCGCCGTCAGCATATTCATTTTACGGGCGATGCGCTGGGTGCTGACGGAGCCGCTGTAGTCCACCGCGTTGATGTTGTTGCCGCTGGCCCGGCGGGTGGTGATGATGATCACGCCGTTGGTGCCGCGAACGCCGTAGATGGCGGCGGCGGAGCCGTCCTTCAGCACGTCCATCGACTCAATGTCTTCGGGGGCTACGGTTTTGAGGTCGCCGGGGATGCCGTCGATCAGCACCAGGGGGTTGGAGTTGGCGCCCAGCAGGGTGGTATTGCCGCGCAGGAGGATCTGCGAACCGCCGGTAGGGTCGCCGCTGGGGGTGGCGATGCTCAGGCCGGCCACCTTACCCTGGATCAGCTGGGCCGCGTCCGTAACGGGACCTTTGACGAAGTTCTCGGCCTTTACCGTGGCCACGGCGCTGGTGACGTTGGCCCGCTTCTGGGCGCCGTAGCCGATGATCACCACCTCGTTCAGGCTGGCATTCACCTGCTGCAGGGTGACGTGGAGCGACGACTGGCCGCTCACCGGCACCTGCCGTTTGGCAAAACCCACCGACGAGAACTGCAGCACGGCGTCCGGCCCGGTCACCGTCAGGGCAAAGCTGCCGTCGTCCTTGGTAATGGTCATGTTGGTGGTGCCCACTTCCGACACGCTCACCCCGGCCAGGGGCTCGCCTTTGTCGTTCGCAACCTTCCCGGTGACGACCGCCTGCACGACCTGGGCATGGATGGGTTCGCGCTTGGGGGCTTCCGCCCGTTCTTTGATCACCACCACCTTATCGACGATGGAGTAGGTCAGCGGCTGGTCCTGCAAACACACGTCCAGCACCTGTTTCAGGCTGGCTTTGGTGAGGTTGACCGTTACGCGTTTGGCTTTTTTCAGCAGCATTTTCCGGTATACGAAGGAATAACCGGTTTGTTTGTTGATTTCGGAAAAGACTTTTTCCAGGGGCGCGCCCTGCTCCGACAGGTTAACGTACTGGGAGAACCCGCGGGCATGAACGTTCAGGCAAATGGCAAGCAACAGGATGGCTGTTAGTTTCATCAGTAACAAAGTTTTTCCCATCCCCTTTCGTTTAAAGGGAGGGCGACAAGCAATCAAAGGCATAAATTTGTTTTGATTTAGGTGAAACAATAAAGAGACTACATGGGTTTACTATTGGATCGGCCTGAATTATTTGCCGTCCCGCCTGGCCGCGGGACGGTTTTCATTTCAGCCGCTCACATATTTACGACCCCCGACTTCCGTCAGCGGGTTTTTTAGATTAAACTGGGTCAAAGGGGATGCCGTTCTGCTAGTCCAGCACCACGATCCGGTTGCCGTCCACGCGGAAGCGGGCGCTGCCGGAAAGCTCCAGCATCTTCAGGGCGTTGGACAGCCTGGTACTGCGCGGGATGGAGACGTGCAGCGGGTCGTATTCCCTTCGATTTTTAAAGACCACCTCCACATTGTACCAGCGGGCCAGCTGCCGCATGACCGTTTCGATGTCGGCATTATCGAAATGGAACATGCCTTTGCGCCAGGCCACCACGCTTTCCGTATCCACGCCGCTGACCACGTTCACAGCGCCGGTCTTTGTCAGTTGTGATTGCTGCCCCGGCTCCAGCAAGCGGGTCTGGCCGGCGCCCGAAAAGCGGACGGAGCCTTCCAGCAGCGTGGTTTTCAGGGCCCCTTCGTCGGTATACGCCATCACGTTGAAGTGCGTGCCCAGCACCTGCACCTCCGCCCCGTTCACCGCTACAACAAACGGTTTTGACCGGTCCTTCGCCACTTCGAAATAGGCCTCGCCGGTAATTTCCACCCGTCGCTCCTTCCCGCCAAAGGCGGTGGGAAAATGCAGGGAGGAGGCGGCGTTCAGCCATACCAGGCTGCCGTCGGGAAGCTGCACCTGGTACTGGCCGCCCCGGGGCGTGGTCAGGGTGTTGTACAGCACTTCTAGCGCTGCCGGTGCTCCCGGCACATAGGCCAGCTTCCCTCCTGTTTTCACCACGCTGGTGCCGCCCTGGCGGGAAAGGGCGCCGTTCTGCGCCTGGTCGAGCACGATGGCCGAACCATCGGCCAGGGTGAGGACGGCCTTGTCACCGCCGGGGAGGATATCTTTTTGCAGGGGCCGGTCTACCTTCATGGCTTCCCGGTTTTCCTGTCCTTCCCGGTGCCACCAGGCATAGGCGCCCAGCAGGAGCAGCCCGATCACCGCCGCGGCCGCCGCCATTTTCCTCCATGGAAACCTTTTTGCTTTTTGTTCCGGCTGCTGTTCGCGAAAGGGAATCACCCGGGCGGGCTCCGCTTCGTTTATTTGCTGCCGGATCCGGTCCAGCAGTTGTTGTTCCATACCGGCCTTCGGGCCCAGTTCGGCTTCGTTCCATTGGCGGTGTTCCTGGAAGCTGTTGTAATACCGGCTGAGCAGGTCCATTTCCTCTTCGCTGGCGGTGCCCGTCAGGTATTTATCGATCAGCACCAAGAATTCCTGTTTCGTCACGGTGGGGTTTTCTAATAAGTGTTCAAAAAACAGGGTATCCCCCAAAAGACTGCAAAATATTTTTTAGGAAAGGGAAAAATTCAGGGATGGGGCAACCTTCAGGCGGTCATTCTGAGTAACGAACCCGTGCCTTCGGCGGGAAAAAATATAGCGATGACATGGAGTGATTTTCAGCAGGGGGATACCTTGTGCCGCTAGGCACAACTGGTAGGTAGAAAAGTAACAACAGAAGCCTCCGTTCCTTTTGGAACGGCTGGTAGGCTGCAATTACCAGCCGTCCCTAGCGGGACGGAGACCCTCGAACTAACTTTTTCTACCCACCAAACGTCCCTGACGGGACGAACGACCTTCAATGAGTCCCTCCCCGCCGCCCTCAAACCAGGAAGAACAACAGATCGCCCAGGGCTTCGCGGAGTTTTTTCAAAGCAATGGTCATCTGGTTTTCCACGGTTTTGGGGGAAACCTGGAGCCGGTCGGCGATTTCTTTATAAGAAAGATGCTGTTCGCGGCTTAACTGGTAAATATTCCGGCATTTCTCGGGCAGGTTTTCCACCGCCGCATGCACCCGGGCCTGGATATCCTTGACATACAGGGGCACGTCCGGCGCATCGGTGGTCAGGCGTTCTTCCAGCCCCTCGAACAACTCCTGCCGCCCGGCCCCTTTCTTCAGGGCATGGAAGACCTGGTAGCGGGTGGCCGTAAACAGGTAAGCCGAAAGGGAAACGGTGATGGTGAGGCGGTCGCGTTTCTGCCACAGCTGGATAAAGATCTCCTGAACGATGTCCTCGCAGGCTTCCTTGTCCTTTAATACATTAAATGCGGACAGGAACAGGCGTTCCCAGTATTTCCGGTAAATAAATACCAATGCGTCTTCATTTCCCTGGGAAAGAGCGGCAAGCAGTTCGGGGTCGTTATGATATGGCGAATCAGGAGACAACAAGAAAACGGGACCTGTTTAGTAAAGTAACCGAGGCCCGAAAGTATCAAATTATGGGAATATTTTACCGGCAGGGAAATGAAGTACGGGAAGACAGGCCGGTTTACGGGTATCTGCCTAAATTCGCCGCCTTAATCGCACAATAATGAAACTGGAAGAACTGCTGGCCCAAAGAAGCGGCAACCAATGCGAGCTTTGCGGCTCCGCCGACGATCTACAGCTTTTTGAAGTACTCCCCCAGGACCGCCGGAACGAAGACAACTGCATCCTGCTCTGCGCCAAATGCCGGGCCCAGGTAGAGAAGAAAGAAGAACTGGACAGCAACCACTGGAAGGTTTTATCCGATACCATGTGGAGCGAAGTGCCGGGAGTACAGGTGGTGGCCTGGCGCATGCTGAACCGGCTGCGCCACGAAAGCTGGGCGGCCGACAACCTCGATCTGCTCTACCTCGACGACGAAAAGCTGGCCTGGGCCAAAGCCACCGGCGACCACGAACAGGACGGCAGCGTGGACCTGCACCGAGATGCCAACGGCACCGTGCTGCAGCAGGGCGATACGGTCATCCTCACCAAATCGCTGGATGTGAAAGGCTCCACCCTCAATGTCAGGCTGGGAACGGTGGTCAAAAACATCCGGCTGGTAGCGGACAATACCGAACAGATCGAAGCAAAGATCGAAGGCCAGGCCATTATCATTCTTACCAAATACGTTAGAAAACAGGGAAGTTAATAACAGGCCCAGGAAAAGAACGCGTATATAACCAGGCGCATCTGCCGGGCAGGCATCAGGGCCGGGCAGGTGCTAACGGCCGTCCTTTACTTTTCGGTAGAAGGCATTATTGATCCAAACACCTTCCGCATCGGGACGAAGGATCAGGTCCTGCCCGAGCATTTCCTGCCAGACGGTATACTTGCCGTCCCGGTACGCATGAAGCCTGTGCCCAAACTGGTCCCTCCTTTTTATGGGCGTGAGTGCCTGTTCATTAGGTCTCCTTTCGTCCCAGGCAGACGTCCCGGCCACGTAGGGAAACAAGGCAGGACTGTTGGTGAGCTGTATGTGCGTCACATACCAGCCGTCGACCTTTTTTAAATAACCGGCATACCGGTACGCATTGACGCTGGGGTCGGAATAAAGCTTATTTCCCAGGCTATCCCGGGTAACCGCCTGCTTTACCACGAAGATCTGGTTATCCTTTATGGTCACCGACACATTAAAGAACCACTCGTGCTTCAGCAGGTACCTGGAAGGATAATATTCTACCCAACCCATGGTGTCGATCCGGTGATCAATGGATTGGGTTGCGAAATACCGGCCCTGGATGTTTTGTGTTTGGCCATAAAGGGAGCAGGTAAGGAAGATGAGGGCAGTTAGCATCTTTTTCATATGAAAGCAGGTTTGGTGAATAAACCCACTAACGGCCACCCCTGAACTTTATTGCCGGCCGGTTCCGCCACCTTAGTCTACAAATTTTATAGAGTAAAAAATTCCTTCTATATTTGGGCCGCCCGAAACGGGTACTTTTTCTGCAAGCCAGGAAGCCTCCTGGTGCCGGCACTCCCTTCCGACCGCCCCGTAAGTTACGTGACCAGTTCGCAGAGGATGATTGTTACCTAATCCTTTTACCATGTTTCCAAAAGCAACGCTTGCCCTGCTCCTTGCAGGGGCAATGATCCTGTCCCAGGCACTCCTGGCCCAAACAAAAAACAAGCAGTCGGATGACCGGCCGAATATTATCCTGATCCTGGCCGATGACATGGGCCGGGAGTGCCTGGGCACGTACGGCGGCACGTATCCCACGCCCCACCTCGACCAGCTGGCCCGCGAAGGACTGAAATTCAACTACGGCTTCTCCCAACCCCTCTGTACTCCTACCCGCGTCCAGATCATGACCGGCCAGTACAACTATAAAAACTACGTGGAGTTCGGCTACCTGGACCCTTATCAGAAAACCTTTGCCCACCTGGCCCGGGAGGCCGGCTACAAGACCGCCATCGCCGGTAAATGGCAGCTGGGCGCCAACAACAAGCTGCCGGGTCTCTTCGGCTTTGACCAATACTGCCTGTGGCAGCTTACTTACGGCAAAAGCAAGGGCGAACGCTACGCCCGCCCCCTGATCGAACGGGACGGCGAAGTGGTCAACTCCACGGATGATGATTACGGCCCGGACATCTTTGTGAATTTCCTGCTGGACTTTATCACGAAAAACAAAGACAACCAATTCCTGGCATACTACCCCATGGCCCTGGTGCATGCGCCCTTCCTGCCGACCCCGGACAGCAAAAGCTGGAACGGACAGCCGGCAGCACGGCATAAAAACGATACGCTGAACTTCCGCGATATGGTAGCCTACTGCGATAAGAACGTGGGCAAAATCGTCGCCCGCTTAAAAGAACTGGGCCTCTATGAAAATACCATCCTCGTGTTTACCGGCGATAACGGCACCGGCCGGCCGGTGGTGACGCCCATGAAGGACGGCAGCCAGGTGCGCGGCGGAAAAGGCCTGACCATCGACCGCGGGCACCATGTGCCCCTGATCGTCAACTGGGGCAGCGGGCGCTATCGAAAACACGTAACGGACGACCTCGTGGACTTTACCGATATCCTGCCCACCATCGCCGATGTCGTTCACAAAAAAGTTCCCCGGGAATGGCAGACGGACGGGCACAGCATCTTTCCGCAGATCAAGGGGGAAAAAGGCACGCCCCGCCAATGGGTGTTTAGCCATTACAATCCCCTGCATTCCGCCGGCGTCAACCAGCAGGCGGCCCGCTTCTTCCGCGACCATCGCTATAAACTGTACCAGGACGGGCGCTTCTACGACCTGGAGCAGGACTACGAAGAGCAACACCCCATTGCCTTGGGAAAGGGTTCCACGGCAGCAGAAACCGTTCGTAAACGCTTTACCGAGGAATTTGCCAAACTGCCCTCCTGGAAACCCGGCGACCCCGGCCAGCCTAAAAAAATCCGCCCGGGATACGAACTGCAGGCGGGAGCGAATGAGCAAGGCGAATAGCCCTATAACCCCAAAGAACCCACCTGAAAAAACAACCTTTTAATTTATCGATACCATGAAAAAAATTATCACCTTACTGGTGATCCTGGGCTTTTATCAGCAGGTAAAGGCCCAGGACGACCAACCCAACATCCTCTGGATCGTCAGCGAAGACAACAGTACCTTCCTGGGCTGTTACGGCGACCCGTATGCGACCACGCCGAACCTGGACCGGCTGGCCACCCAGGGCATCCTGTTCCAGAACGCCTTTTCCACGGCCCCCGTTTGCGCTCCTTCGCGCTGCACCCTCATTACCGGCATGCTGCCCACCTCGCTGGGCACCGAGAACATGAGAAGCACCTACCCCTCCCCTTCCTTTGTAAAGTTCTTTCCAAAGTACCTGCGGGAAGCGGGCTATTACACCACCAATAATTCCAAGAAAGACTACAACACCACCGACCAGGCGGAGGCCTGGGACGAATCGAGCAATACGGCTACTTATAAAAACCGCAAGCCGGGCCAGCCCTTCTTCGCCGTCTTTAACCTGTTCGTATCGCACGAAAGCAACATCTTCGGCAACCAGCCCCAACTCCAGCACGACCCCGAAAAAGCACCGCTGCCGCCCTACCACCCCGCTACCCCGGAAATGAAGCACGACTGGGCGCTGTACTACGACAAGGTGCAGAAAATGGACGAACAGGCCGGCGCCCTGCTGCAGGAACTGGAAGCCTCCGGCCTGGCCGACAACACCATCGTGTTCTACTTCGCCGACAACGGCGGCGTGCTGCCCCGGAGCAAACGCTTTATGTTCGAGTCGGGCCTGCATGTGCCCCTGATCGTACGCCTGCCCCCAAAATACCGGCACCTGGCGCCGGGCCTTGCCGGCACGCGGTCCGACCGGCTGGTGACCTTCGTGGACTTCGCCCCCTCGGTGCTGCACCTGGCCGGCCTGCGCCTCCCCGCCTACCTGCAGGGTAAACCCTTTTTGGGAAAAAACACACCCCCGGAAAATGAATACGCCTTCAGCTTCCGCGGACGGATGGACGAGAGTGACGACAAGGTGCGGTCGCTGCGGGACAAGCGCTTCCGCTACGTACGCAATTTTTATCCCCACAAGATCTATGGACAGCACGTCACGTACTTGTGGAATGCCGCCTCCATGCAATCCTGGGAACGGGCGCACAAGGCCGGAACGCTGAACGAGGCCCAGTCCTCCTTCTGGAAGGAAAAACCCGTGGAGGAACTCTACGACGTGCTCGCCGACCCGCATAATATCCACAACCTGGCCGGCAAAAAAGAGCACCAGGCCACCCTGGAACGGTTTCGCAAACAACTGCACCGGCAGCTAAGGGACACCCGGGATGCCGGGCTGATCCCCGAAGCGCAGATCGTAGAGATTTCCCAAAGCACCGCTCCTTACGATTATGCACAATCGAAAAGCTACCCTGTGGAAAAGGTGCTGGAGACGGCCGAGATCGCTTCCTCCCGGGAATCCAGGCTGCTCCCGGTGTTGGTGACAAGGCTGGCCGATGGGGACGCCACGGTGCGCTACTGGGCGGCTACCGGCATCACCATCCTGGGCCGCAAAGCGCTGCCGGCAAAGAAGCAAACAGTGGCGTTGCTGGAAGACCAGAGCATTGCGGTACGCATTGCAGCGGCGGAAGCGGCCTACAAGCTGGGCGTAAAGGAAAAAGCACTGGAAGTGCTCCGGGCGTCGCTGCACAGCACCAACCACATGGCCCGGGTGCAGGCCCTCAACGTGCTGCAATCGGTCAGCGCCCCTGACCTTGCGGTATTGAAGGAGCAGCTTTCGGGTATCGTTGCCGATAAGTCGGCCCCTACCTACGACGTCTCCCTGGCCAAATACCTGCTGACTAAATAATTGCTTTAGAAAGAGCAGCGCCGTCCTGAAACCTAAAAACCCTGTTCTGAATTTCCAGTCATGTCCAGCTGTCAGCCTCCTTGTGCCGTAGGCACAACTGGTGGGTAGGAAACACCACCAGAAAGCCTCCGTTCCGTCAGGAACGGTTGGTAATTGCAACCTACCAGCCGTTCCTAACGGAACGGAGGCTACCAACCAAACCTTTGCTACCCACCAGTTGTGCCTACGGCACAAGAAATCCGCATAAAAAAGTAAAAGCCCGGATTTCCGGGCTTTTACTTTTTTATGCGGATGCATTATCCTTCTTTTCCTTCGTAAGCCGCTTCCAGCTTTGCCAGGTCGAACTTTTTCATGGCCATAAAAGCCCCGGAAAGGCGGTCCATCTGTTCGGGCGTGCTGCTGCGCATCATCTTCTCGAAAGCCGCCGGCACGATCTGCCATGAAACACCAAATTTGTCCTTCAGCCAGCCGCACTGCTCCGACTCGGGTACGGCCGACAGCTGTTCCCACAAGCGGTCGATCTCCTGCTGGCCGGAACAATTGACGATAAAGGAAACCGATTCATTGAAACCGAAGCCATGCTGCCGGGCACTATCCATGGCCGCGAACCACTGCCCTTCGAGCCGGAAAGAGGTAAACATCACCGTACCTTCCTTTTCAGGTGCCTGCTCCTTGCCATAACGGACGATGCCGCCGCTCTTCGCATTCCGGAACACGGACAGGTAAAAATCATGCGCCGCTTCGGCCTTCCCGCTCACCTCGCCGGTAAACAGCAGCGACGGGATGATCAGGGGCCGCTCCTCCCCCTGGGGATTGGTGAGGATAAGTTGCCAGGAAAGGCCGTACTTGTCCTGCACCCAGCCGTACCGTTCGCTGAAGGGGTACGTGTCGATCGGCATCAATATTTTTCCGCCCCCGGACAGTTGGTGCCAGATGGTGTCGATCCGCTCCTTTGCCTGGGGGTCCTGCGAGGGATCGAAGTTGACCATGAAGGAAATGGAGGGGTTGAAGGTAAACAGGGGCCCGGCGCTGATGGCCATGAACGAATAACCCCAAAGGTTAAACGACACCACATCGCAATCGCCGGAAGGTGTGTTGCGGAGCACGTAGGTATCGGTGATGGCCGACTGGGGAAATACGGATGTATAAAACGCGGCCGCTTCTTTGGCTTCCTTGTCGAACCATAAATGAGGGATGATCTTTTGCATAGCTTTCGTCTGGTTTATAGAGTGATGGGGCCGGTTTCCCGGCCTGCCTACCAAATATAAGCCATACGCCTTTAAGGAAAAGGCCCGGCACGTTTGCACGTACCAGGCCTTATTTCCCCCAATCTGGGGCCAGGCCGGTATTATTTCAAATCGATCGTGACCTTGCGGATCTTGCCGGTAAAGGCATAAGGCACGCTGTATTTATCGGTAACGGCGGTAACCACGTCCCGTCCCAGCTCGATGCTTTCGTACTGGCCGATATTGCCGGTCAGGCTGCGGCTGACGCTGACTTCGCCCACCTTGTTCTCGTCGATATACAGGGTGGCGGTGCCCGGAACGCTTTGTTTGGGTGCCAGCCCGCTGCCTTCATAGGCGTACTCCACCCGCAGCTGGTGGTGGCCCGCCGGCAGGCCGGCAGCACCCGACTGGGCATACACTTTCTCGCTGCCGTTGTTGTACACGAACCACAGCTTGCCCTTCTGGGCATACAGGCTGATGCCCGCAGCGCGCCCGCCTACCGACAACAGCACGCCTTCGGTTTGTTTGGAAGGGATCTCCACATCGGCAGTAATAGCAAAGGAACGCGACCCCAGGCGCGGCGACGATCCCTCGAAGATCTGCCCGATGCCCGGGTAGAGGACGATCCGGTTGCGGCCGTCGAAAACGGAGGGAGAGGCCAAACCTTCCGTGCCGTCCTTCAGCGGGAAGACGTTGTATTTCCAGGCCTGGGCCTCGAACAGCTCCTGCAGCTCTTTCAGCTTTTCGGGATGTTTGGCGGCCAGGTCGTTGCGCTCGTTGAAATCTTCATTTAGGTTGTATAGCTCCCATTTGTCCTTGTCAAAGTCCTGCCCCTTGACGTGCAGCGACCCGGCCTTCCAGCCGTCCTTGTAGATGGAGCGGGAGCCCATGACTTCGTAGTGCTGCACGGTATGGCGCGCCGGTGCCGCCGCATTGCTGATGGAATAGGCCAGGCTGGTGCCTTCGATCGGCTCCTGCCGGTAGCCGTTGATGACGGTGGGCACCCGGGCGCCGGCCAGCTCGATGGTGGTGGGCAGGATGTCGATCAGGTGGGCGTACTGCTGGCGGATGGAACCCTTGTCCCGGATGCCTTTGGGCCAGAACACGATCAGGGGGTTGTGGGTGCCGCCCTCCGAATTGGCGTCCTGCTTCCAGTGCTTGAAGGGCGTGTTGGCGGCCTGCGCCCAGCCTAAAGGATAGTTGGGCCGCGAATATTCCGTCCCGATCAGGTCGATCTGCTCGATGTTCTTTTTCAGGCGCTGTTCTTCCGTCAGGTTCGGGTCGTAGTTGCGGTTGACCTGGCCTACATAAGTACCTTCCTTGCTGGCGCCGTTATCGCCGATGGAAACGAAAATGAGGGTGTTTTCCAGCTGGTTGATGTCTTTCAGATAGTTCACCACCCTTCCGATCTCGAAATCGATCTGCGACACGAAGCCGGCATACACTTCGACCAGGCGGGCATAGAGCTTCTTCTCGTCCGCGGACAGGGTTTCCCAGGCTTTTACGCCCGGACCGCGGTCGGGCAGCACGGCATCTTTGGGGATGAGGCCCAGCCGCTTCTGGTTTTCGATCACCTGCTCGCGGTAGCGGTCCCAGCCCCCGTCGAACTTACCCTTGTAGCGGTTGCTCCAGGAAGGATCCACCTGGTGCGGCTCGTGGCCGGCACCGGGGGTAAAGTACAGGAAGAAAGGCTTTTCGGGATTGGCCGACTTTTGTTCGGCGATAAAGCCGATGGCCTTGTCCGCCATCACGGTATTGAAGGTCTTTCCTTTCTCGGGCAATATTTTGCGGGTATCCTGCCACACCACCGGGTAGTACTGGTCGGTGGCGCCGCCCAGGAAGCCGTAGTAATGGTCAAAGCCCCGGCCGGTGGGCCAGCGGTTGAAGGGACCGATGGGGGTGGCGTCGGAGGTGGGCGTCAGGTGCCATTTGCCTACGGCAAAGGTGCTGTAGCCGTTCTCGCGTAAAATCTCGGCCACCGTGGCTTTTTCAAAGGGCATGTAGCCGTCGTAGCCCGGCGTGCCGCCGCCCGTGTTGGGGAAAAGGCCCATGTGCACCGAATGGGAGTTGCGCCCCGTGATCAGGGCCGCCCGCGTGGGCGAGCAGATGGAGGTGGTATGGAAGTTCGTATAGCGCAGGCCGTTATTGGCCAGGCTGTCGAAGGTAGGGGTTTGAATCAAACCACCGAAGGTGCTGACGGCGCCGAAGCCCACGTCGTCCAGCAGGATCCAGACCACGTTGGGGGCGCCTGCGGGCGCCGATTTGCGTTCGGGCCACCACTGGCGGGTTTCGTTATAGGATTTGCTGATCTGCCCCTGGTAGGGCTGCACGGGATCGTGCTGGGCAAAGACCGGGTGGGCAGTGCCGCCCAGCACCAGCAGGGAGAGCGCCAGCTGCGCTGCAGTTCTTTTATGCGTAGATTTTTGTTGCTTCATCTGAAGGGATTAAAGGTTTTGGGTAACATATTTTACCCGGTACTAACGGGCGCCGCCTGCGGGGCGGTTCCGGGAAGCCTGCCGGCTGCCGCCGGCATCGATGTCGATGGTGATGTTTTTGACCGTACCGGTAAAGGCAAAGGGCGTCTGGTACTTCGGGCTGACGGGCGTCAGGATATCCTTTCCTACCGAGATGCCTTCCGCCGTCCGGCCGATCAGTTTGCGCACCGTAGTCTGGCCGGCAGGGGCGCCGTTGACGGAAAGCGACAGCAGGCCGCCTTTTCCGGGGCTTTCCAGCTGGAAGTCCAGCTTCACCTGTGCCGCGCCGGTAGGCAGGGGCTGTTTGTCGGCGACCAGGGTATACTGCTCAAAGCCGTTGTTGTACACCACCTGCAGCTTTTTGTTCTGGACAAAAAGGCTGATGCCCCCGAAATGCCCGCCGTTGGAGAACAGCACGCCTTCGGCCCCGCCGGCAGGAAGGACGACGTTGGCGGTGACGCTGAACGAACGGTTGTTCAGGTTCGGGCCCTGCGTCACCTGCGAAATGCCCCCGTACAGCACGATATGGTCCCTGCCGTCAAAGGGTCCGGGCTCCTGCACTGCGGGGGTCTCGGTACGGTCCTTCAGCGGGTACACGTTGTACTTCCAGGCTTCCGCGTCAAAGAGGTCTTTAAGCTCCTGCAGCTTTTGGGGGTATTGGGCCGCCAGGTCGAAACGCTCGTTAAAGTCTTCGTTCAAATTGAACAATTCCCATTTGTCGGTGGCGTAGCCGGTGCCGCCCACGTGGTAGGCGCCGGCCTTCCAGCCGTCCTTGTAAATGGCGCGGGAGCCCTTGATCTCGAAGTATTGCACCGTGTGGCGGCTGGGCTGACCGGGCTGCCCCAGCGAATAGGCAAAGCTGGTGCCTTCCAGCGGCTCCTGGGCATAGCCGTTGATGGCCTCGGGCACCCGGGCGCCGGCCAGCTCCAGGGTGGTGGGCAGGATGTCGCTTACATGGGCGAACTGCTTGCGGAGGGTGCCCTTTTCCTTGATCCCCTTCGGCCAGAAAACGATCAGCGGGTTGTGCGTGCCGCCTTCCGCATTGGCGTCCTGCTTTAAATAGCGGAAGGGCGTATTGGTGGCCTGGGCCCAGCCCTGGGGGTAGTTGGGCGAGGAATACTCGGTGCCCAGCAGGTCGATTTTCGCCAGGGTTTGTTTCAGCTTTTCCGCCTCGCTCAGTTGGGGGTCCAGCACGAAGCCGGGGGTACCGTCGGTATTGCCTTCCTTGCTGGCGCCGTTATCGCCGATAGAAACGAAAATGAGGGTGTTCTCCAGCTGCTCGATGTCGTTCAGGTACGTCACCAGCCGGCCGATCTCGTGGTCGAGGTGGGCGAACTGCGCCGCGTAAATTTCAAAGTAGCGGGCATAGAGCTTTTTCTTTTCGGGAGACAGCTCGTCCCATTTTTCCACGCCATAGGTGGTGGGCGGCAGCTGCACGTAGGCGGGCACTACGCCCAGCTTTTTCTGGCGGGCCAGCACCTCTTCGCGGTAGCGGTCCCACCCCTGGTCGAACTTCCCCTTGAACTTGTTGATCCATTCCTTCGGCACGTGGTGGGGGGCATGGGTGGCGCCGGGTGCATAGTACAGGAAGAAGGGCTTGTCGGGGTCAATGGATTTTTGTTCGGCCACGTAGTGGATGGCCTTGTCGGTGATGAGGGTGGTGAAGGGCTGGTGGTCGTGGTCGTCTTTTTCCACCTTGTAGTTATCCTCCCACAACAGGGGGTGCCACTGGTCGGTGGCGGCGGGCAGGAAGCCGTAGAAGTGGTCGAAGCCCCGGCCGGTGGGCCAGCGGTGGAAGGGCCCGGCCTGCGTCTGGTCGTAGAGGGGCGTCAGGTGCCATTTGCCCACGGCGTAGGTGTTGTAGCCGTTCTCGCGGAGGATCTCGCTGGCAAAGCCTTTTTCGAAGGGGATGATGCGGTCGTAGCCGGGGGTGCCGGCGCCCTGGTTTTCGCCGATATGCACCGAGTGCTGGTTGCGGCCGGTGAGCAGGGAGGCCCTTGTGGGCGAGCAGATGGCGGTGGTGTAAAAGTTCGTGTAGCGCAGGCCGTTATTGGCCAGGCTGTCGAGGGTGGGCGTCGGGATGAGGCCGCCGAAGGCGCTGGAGGAGCCGTAGCCGGCATCGTCGATGACGATGTAGACGATGTTGGGGGCGCCGGCTTTGGCCTTTTTGCGCTCGGGCCACCATTGCTGCGTCTCTTTGAAGGTCTTGCCGATCTTTCCCTGGTAGGGCTGAAGGGGGTCGTGCTGGGCCGAGGCGGTCTGGGAGGCCAGTGCCAGCCCCGCCACCGCCAGGCCGTACCATTTGCGGTGATAAGGGCGATAACGTTTTTGTTTTTTCATGCCTAATAATGGTTGGTTTGATTGGTATGGAGGAAAGGGCCTATAATGGGCCGGGGCTTTGTGCGCCTTTGTAGCGGCGCTTGTAGGCGTAATAAAGCCAGGCTGCTAAGAAGAGCATGGTAAACTGTTTTATTTTGTTTCAATCACTACCTCGTTGATCTTGCCGGTAAAGGCAAAAGGCGCTTTGTAGGCCGGCGTCACCGACGTACCCCGGTCCTCTCCCACTTCCACGCCTTCCACGCCGGGACGGGCCGTGCCGAACTTACCCAGGTCTTTGGCCGCCACCTGCTCGCCGTTGATGTAAAGGGCAAGGGCTTTGTTGTCCCCCTCCTGGCTGTAGGTGACATCGGCGCGCAGTTCCACCTTGCCGGCGGGAAGCGGCCTGGAGGACACCACTTCTACCAGCCTTCCTTCGGCACTGTAGGCCAGCACCAGCTTTTTGCCTTTTACATAAAAGCTGAGGCCACCGGGATTGCCGCCCACGGCCAGCAACACGCCCTGCGCCCCGGCTTTGGGGAGCTCCGCGGAGGCGGTGATGGAATAGGAGCTGTTGTAAAAGCGGAAACTCGTAAAGCTGGTAAAATAGTTGCCCGGGCGCAGCACCACGCGCCTGGCGTCGCCAAAGATGTTCGGGTTGTTAATCTGCCAGTTGTCCTTCAGCGGGTAGGCATTGTACTTCCAGGCTTCGGCCTCGAACAGTTCGGCCAGCTCCTTCACCTTTTCGGGGTTTTGGGCGGCCAGGTTGTTCGTTTCGTTAAAGTCCTCGCGGGTGTTGTACAAATGCCACTTTTCCTCTTCTGCCGGTATGCGCTTCGTGCGGTCGTGCGGGAACGACGCCTTCCAGCCGTCTTTATAAACGGCATAGGAACCGGTCATCTCGTGGTACTGTACGTTGTGGCGTTCGGGCAGGTTTTTGTTTTTGGGATCGATGGTATAAGCCAGGCTTACCCCTTCGATGGGCTCCTGGGCATAGCCGTTGATCAGGGAGGGCACCTGCGCCCCTGCCAGCTCCAGGGTGGTAGGCAGTACGTCGCTCACGTAGGAGTACTGGTCGCGGATGGCGCCTTTGTCCTTGATCTTTTTGGGATAAAACAGGATCAGCGGGTCGTGGGTGCCGCCCTCGAAGTTGCCGTAGCTTTTGTAGTACCGGAAGGGCGTATTGGTGGCAGCGGCCCAGCCGTCGGGGTACAGGGCCTGCGAGGCTTCGGTGCCCAGCTTATCGAGGTTTTTCACTTCGTTGGCCAGGGTTTTTTCCCGCCCCTCGTCGCGGCTGCCGGGCAGGAAACGGCCGTATTCACGGGCACCGCCTTCGGCGCCGTTGTCGCCGATCAGCACGGCGATGAGGGTATTATCGAGCTGGCCGGTTTTTTCGATAAAGTCGATGATGCGGCCGATCTCGTGGTCGGTCTGCGACACGAAGCCGGCATAGACCTCGATGTGGCGCAGGTACACCTTCTTTTCATCGGCGGAAAGCTGGTCCCAGGCCTTGCCACCATTGTTGCGGGGCGGCAGCGGCGTGTTGGCGGGCACCACGCCCAGCTGCTTCTGGCGCTGGAGCACTTCCTGGCGGTACCAGTCCCAGCCTTGGTCAAATTTGCCTTTGTACTTGTCGATCCACTGCTGCGCCACCTGGTGCGGGGAGTGGGCGGCGCCGGGAGCGAAATACAGGAAGAAGGGCTTTTCCGGGGCGGCGGCCTTCTGGTCGGAGATATAGCGGATGGCTTCGTTGGCCAGCAGCTCGGTCACGTGGCGCCCCTGCGGGTCCTCGGGCTCGCGCTGGGTGTCGCGGTACAGGGTGGGGTGCCACTGGTCGGTACCCCAGGCTTCCGGCGGGAAGCCAAAATAGTGGTCAAAGCCGCGGCCGGTGGGCCAGCGGTTGAAGGGACCGGCCTGGGTGGCATCGGCCGGGTGGGTCAGGTGGTACTTGCCCACCGCGAAGGTGTTGTAGCCGTTTTCGCGCAAGATCTCGGCGGCCGTGGCCTTTTCAAAGGGCAGGTAGCCGTCGTAGCCCGGCACGTTGTAGGAGTTGTGGGCAAAAAAGCCGAAGTGCACCGAGTGCGGGTTACGGCCCGTGAGCAGGGAAGCCCGGGTGGGGGCGCAATACGCGGTAGTGTGGAAGTTGATATACCGCAGGCCTGCATTCGCCAGCCGGTCGATATTGGGGGTTTCGATCAGGCCGCCAAAGGCGGAGGTGGCGCCGTAGCCCACATCGTCCAGGATGATGTAGACGATGTTGGGCGCCCCTGCGGGGGCTTTTTTGCGTTGGGGCAGCCACTGGCGGGTCTCGGCAGCGGTTTTGGCGATCTTGCCGCCAAAGGGCGGCGTAGGGTCGTGCTGGGCCGAAGCGGTCAGCGCGGCCAGGGAAAGGCCCACCAGGGCCATTTTATGCCGTGTATAGGGAAGCGAACGATACTGCTTTTGTTGTTTCATAGCAAAGGAGGCTTTTTGTTGGTTTATTACAGCTAAAGGCAACCGGTTTTGATTTTATTGCCGGGCCTTACCAGCCGGGGTTTTGGGTCAGGAGGGGGTTGATGTCCCGCTCTACCTGGGGCACGGGGTACAGCAGGTGCTTGTTGCTGGCGCTGGGCTTGCCGATGGCCCGCAGGGTCTTGACCATGATGCGGTTGCCGTCCTTGTCGATCTCGCGGATCAGGTCGAACCAGCGGTGGTATTCGAAGGTCAGTTCCAGCCGCCGGTCGCGGTAGAGCGAGTCGCGGAACTGGTCCTTCGTCAGGTTGGCCGTCAGCCCGGTAAAGGTGGGCAGGCCGGCCCGGCTGCGGATGAGGTTGTAGTTCTGGTACGCATCGCTGTTGGGGCCGTGCAGCTCGTTGTTGGCTTCGGCGTTGATCAGCAACACCTCGGCGTAGCGGATGATCGGCACGTTGATGCCCGATTCATTGAGGTTGCCGGGCAGCTCGGGATCGAAATACTTGTTCACCACGTAGCTCAGGCCGTCGTTCTGCGCCGGGTCTACCTTGTAGGTGGTGGTGCCGATGGTATAGCTGGAGGCCAGCGTCACGGCCTTGCGCTTGTCGCTGTCGCGGAAGGCGTTGATCAGGTCCACCGTGGGTTCGTCGGCCAGGTTGCCGTTGATGCCCTTGATGCCCAGGGGGGCGCAGCGCAGGGCGAAGTTGTTGCCGTGGCCGTTGGCGTTGGACTTGAACTGGGCCGAGAAAATATGCTCCTTGCCGTTCTTGGCCGCCTTGTTGAAGACGTCGGCATAGTTGGTAAACAGGTCGTAATAGCGGTCCGGGCGGTTGATGATCTCATTGGACTTGTCGATCGCCTTCTGCCAGTCGGACCGGGTGAGGTACACCAGCGACAGCAGGGCCTTGGCCGCGGCGCCGGTGGCCCTGCCGGCATCGGCTTCGGTGGGCAGGTAGCGCCAGGGCAGCTTTTCCGCTTCGGTAAAATCCTGGATCACCTGGGCATAGATGCTGTCGGCCGAGGTGCGGCGCAGGTTCAGCTGCTCCTTGTCCAGGGAAGTGGTCTCGTGCAGCACCAGGGGCACGTCGCCGAACAGGCGCACCAGGTTGAAATAAAACAGGCCCCTCAAAAACCTGGCTTCCAGCACCAGGCGGGACAGCAGCTCGGCATCGGCCGTGGTCTGCGCCTTGATTTTCGGGATTTTATCGATGGCAATGTTGGCCCGGCTGATGGCGATGAAATGCTTTTGCCAGATCTCCTTCACCCGCAGCGTGGAGGCCGAGTGGTCGAGGGTGGACTGGGCCTTTACGTCGGGGTTGGTGGCCCCCGGTCCCATCTTGATGTCGTCGGTCATGAACTCCATGCCGGTCACGAACAGGACGTTGTAGGGCACCTGCGTGCCGTTGGGGCTGTTCAGGGCATAGTAGATGGAGTTGACGGCCGCCAGGGCGTCGGTCTTGGTATTGTAATAATCGTCCGCCGACACGAAGGCATCGGGCTTTTCGGTCAGCTTCACGCAGGAAGCCAATACGGTAGCGGTGAACAAGGAATAAAAAAAATACTTCAGCTGCATAAGGTGCAATGATTTACAGTTTTAAAAAACAGGGCGGAGCCCCTATTACAGGTTGATGCTGATGCCGGCCAGGTAGGTTTTGCTGATCGGGTAAACGGCATTGTCAAAGCCCTGGGTGAGCGTGGTTTGCTCGTTGCGGCTGGCTTCGGGGTCAAAGCCGGTATAGTTGGTCCAGGTCAGGAGGTTCTGGGCCGACACGTACAGGCGGATCCCCCGCAGCTTCAGGGCACGGGCATAGTTGGAAGGCAGCGAAAAGCCCAGGCTGATGTTCTTCAGGCGCAGGTACGAGCCGTCCTCGATATAGATGTCGGCGGGCAGCGGCGCCGGGTCCTCGATGGCCCTTTTTATGGTGGTGTTGGTATTCGTGGGCGTCCACCGGTCCAGCACCTTCGTACTGGCGTTGGTGTAGCCGGTTCCCAGGTTCAGGTAGTTGCCGGTATAGTTGTACAGTTTATTGCCGTACGATCCCTGCAGCAGGAAGCTGAGGTCCACGAACTTGTAGGAAAAGTTGTTGGAAATGCCGCCGATGAATTTGGGCTGCGAGCTGCCCACGATCACGCGGTCGCCGGCCTGCGTGATGGTGCCGTCGCCGTCCACGTCCACGTACTTCTGATACCCGGGCAGGGTCACGGACTTGTTCTTCGGCAGTTTGGCGATGTCGTCTTTTTCCTGGAACAGGCCGTCGGTCTTCAGCACGTAGAACGAACCTACCGGGAGGCCCACCTGGGCGATGAAGGGATCGGAAAGAATGTAGGGCACGCCATCGCCGAGGCTCAGCACCTTGTTGCGGTTCAGCGAATACGTCACCTGGGTATTCCAGGTAAAATCGCCGGTGAGGTTCTCGGTACTCAGCGTGATGTCCACCCCTTTGTTCTGGATGGCGCCATAGTTCTGCAGGGCGGTCAGCTGGCCCGAGGTGGCGGGGATGCTCACGTTCAGCAGCAGGTCGGTGGTCTTTTTGTAGTAGGCGTCGATGTTCAGGTTGACGCGGTTCTGGAAAAGCGCCAGGTCCAGGCCGGCATCATACTGGGTGGTGGTTTCCCATCCCAGGTCGGGGTTGGCGATGCTGGCGGGGGCATAGCCGGCCACCAGGGTATTGCCTAAAATATAGCTGTAGTAGGCTTCGCGGGGCAGCGACTGGTACACGCCGATCTCCTGGTTGCCGGTCCTGCCGGCGCTCAGGCGCAGCTTCAGCGTGTTGATGAACGCATAGTTTTTCAAAAACTCCTCTTTGCTCACCGTCCAGGAAACGGCCGCCGAAGGGAACACGCCCCACTTTTTGTTCTTGCCAAAGCGCGAAGAGCCGTCGGCCCGGTTGGTGAGGGTGAAATAGTATTTTTCCTTGTAGTTGTAATTGAGGCGTCCCAGGAAGGATTTCAGGGCCCACTGCACCGAGGTGGAGGAGGGCGACTGCAACGTCGTGCCGCTACCCAGGTCGTTGTAGGTGTTGTTGTCGATGGAGAAGTTGGCCGCCGACGCCACAAAGGCTTTGCCGTTGTACTGCTGCTGGGTGAAGCCGGTCAGCACGTCCACCGAATGGTCGCCGAAGCGTTTGACGTAGTTGAGGGTGTTTTCGTTCAGCCAGGTGCCCACATTTTTGTTGCCCTGGTAGGCCACGCCGTTCAGGCCGATGCCTTCGTTGAGGGTGGCGGGCAGGTAGCGGTACTGGTTGTTCACGATCTTATCCACACCCAGGCTCACCTTGCCGGTCAGGCCCTCCACGAACTTGTACTCGCCATAGACGTTGCCCAGCAGGCGGAAGGTCCTGGTCAGGTTGATCTGTTGGTACAGGGTGGCGATGGGGTTGCCCAGGGCCGACTCGCCCGGCTGCTTCAGCGTAAAGCTGCCGTCGTCGTTGTAGATGGGAAAGTCGGGGCGCATGGCCAGGATGGTGTTGACGATGCCGGTGGGCGCTTCGTGGGCCTTTGTTTCGCTGGCCGTCAGGGACTCCGCTACTTTGAACTTGTTGCTGAATTTCCGCTCGAAGTTCAGGCGGGCCGAATAGCGCTGGAAGTCGGAACCCACCAGGATGCCGCCCTGGTTGAAGTAGCTGCCGGAAAGGGAATACCGGTTCTTTTCGTCGCCGCCCGAGAGGTTCAACTGGTGGTTCTGCACCGGCGCCACGCGGAAGGCCGCGTCTTCCCAGTTGCGGTTGATGCCGCCCAGGCTGTCGATCTGCGCCTGCGTAAAGGGCAGCGCCCGGATAGTACCCGAACCGGACACCCGTACCACTTCGTTGGAGGTAGCCACCGCATCGTTCTTCAGTTGGGCAAACTGCTGCGGCGTCAGCAGGGGGATCTTTTTGCCTACCTGCTGCTGGCCGTAGTAGCCGTCGTAGCTGATGGTGTTCTGGCCGGCCTTTCCCCTTTTGGTGGTGATCAGGATCACGCCGTTGGCGCCCCGGGAGCCGTAGATGGAGGTGGCCGAAGCGTCCTTTAAAATGTCGATCGACTCGATGTCGCTGGGGTTGAGGCTGGAGAGGGCGTTGATGCTGGCGCCGCTGATGGCGCCGGCATTGGCATCAGCGTTGTCGTTATAGACCGGAAAACCGTCGATCACGTACAGGGGCTCGTTGCCGCCGTTCAGGGAGTTGCCGCCACGGATGCGGATGCTCACCGCCGCGCCGGGCTGCCCCGAGGTTTGCGTCACCTGCACGCCGGCGGCCCGGCCCTGCAAAATGTTTTCAAACGAGCTGATGGGGGTCGACTTCACCGCGTCGGCCGAAACGGAGGCCACCGAACCGGTAAAATCCTTGCGTTTCTGCGAGCCGTAGCCGGTCACCACCACCTCGTCCAGGCCTTTCGACTCGGTCCGCAAGGGGATCTCGATAAAAGGGGTATTGACGGTCAATTCCAGGGGCTCAAAACCCACGTGGGTGACGATCAGGGTAAAGGGCAGCTTCTGGCCGGTCCGGAAATAAAATTTCCCTTTGTTGTCGGTGGACGTCTTGTGGGTGGTGCCCTTGATCTGGATGGTGGACCCTTCCAGGGGGACCAGGGTTTTGTTTTCTACGATCTTGCCTTCGAGGGTGGCGTTGATGATCGGCTCCGTGGCGGTTTGCGCCCGCAAAACGATCGGGGAGAACAGGAACGCACCGATCCCGAGCCATAGGTTTTTTTTCATTATTTTCGTGTTGATAGTGCATAATAAGGTGCGGACCAGCGATTTGCGTCGTTGGCCGGCGATTCACAAGCCTTGTTATCGGGCCGGCGCTGCTGCAACAGTTCCGGCCTTTTTCTTTTTCGGCAGGTATGGGGTCACTTCATGGATCTGCACGGCTATTCCTTAGCGTTAGATGTATCAGCATAAGATGGATTACGAACATGGAAAAACAGGGACCAGGAGGCATGGCAAACAGGGCCCGGCCCGTATACAGGAAAGGGAACAGGAATCCTTTACAGGTTCAGTGGATGGGCGTTGCCGGAACTAGCAACAACAGGAATAAGACAGGGAACAAACAGAAACCACTTCCGCCAGGAGGACCTTTGTAAACGACACCGATAAAGACATTACATTAGATTTTATGGGGTGAAACCTGGAGCAGTGCTGGCGGTTAACAGTACTCTTCAAGAACACAGGCAAGACAAAGTCTACTATTTTGGTAGACAAATATAAAAGCATTCCGGGCACATAACAAAGTTTTCGCCCCGGTTTTTTGCAGCGCCCGGCAAGCAAGCGGGGTAAAAAAGAAAAGTTTTTGCTCAGCTCGGAACTCCAAAATTTCTGCAGAAAGTAGTTATAAGTTTGTAACTGAACCATTTAGATGGGCTAAACCTATAGCGCCTGCCGGCTTCCTTTTGGGGGACAAAAATGTGTCCCGGGAGCCTTCAGGCCAGAGCAACCTAACCGTTAAACACCTGTCCCCGATGAAAAAAGTGTCCTGGATTATTATCCTGTGGCTGTCCGGCGCCCTGGCGCTGGCCGGCTTCGAGAACCATTCCCAACCGGACGCGGAACAACTGGTGACGCAGCAATACCGCAGCGACCTCAACCGGTTGACCGCGGAAGTGGCCGCACTGACGCGCCTGGTGCAGGCCGGCGCCCCCGATGCGCAGCTGCGGCAGCAATTTCACAAGGCCCGGCACGCTTATAAAAAGACGGAATGGCTGGCCGAATATTTCGACGCACTGACCGCCCGGGCCATCAACGGCCCCAACCTCCCCGAAATAGAACCCGAAGCCGGCGCCCGGGTCAAAGACCCGCAGGGCTTCCAGGTGATCGAAGAGCTCCTCTTTCCCGCCAGGGGCAAGGTGGCTACTGCCGCCGTGCTGGCACAATGCCGCCTGCTGCAACGCACCACCACCCGCCTCCAGGACAATGCCACTACCCTGCAGACCACCGGCGCCCAGGTGTTCGACGCCCTGCGCCTGGAAGTCTTCCGCCTGGTTTCGCTGGGCATTACCGGCTTTGATTCGCCGGTGGCCCTGAACAGCCTGCCGGAAGCGGCCGCCAGCCTGGAGGCCCTGCAAAAAGCGTATTCCTGCTATGCCTCCGCCGTTCGGGAAGCCAACCCCCGGCTGGACGAGCGGCTGCAAACCCTGTTCCGCCAGGCGCAGCAACGCCTGGGCGGCTCCTTCGACCGCTTCAACCGCCTGCAGTTCCTGACCGACTTCCTCAACCCGCTTTCGGAGCAACTGTTGCTGGCACAGCAGCAGTTGCAGTTGCCGGTGCTGCAGGAGCCCCGCGTGATCCGCACCGGCGCCACCACCCTCTTTGCCAGCGGGGCCATCAACCCGGATTATTTTGTTCCCGACCTCTCCGCCGGCACTACGCCGGAAAAGAGCGCCCTGGGGAAACAGCTGTTTTTTGAAGGCGGCCTGTCCGGCGACGGCCGCCGGAGCTGCGCCACCTGCCACCAGCCGCAAAAGGCTTTTACCGATGGCCTCGCTACCAGCCTGTCGGTGCACGGCAAAAGCGGCAAGCGCAACGCCCCCACCCTGGTCAACGCATCGCTGCAGCCCAACTTCTTCTGGGACAACCGCGTGTCCTTCCTCGAAGACCAGATCCAGGCGGTGATCACCAATAAGGACGAAATGGACGGCTCGCTGGAAAAAGCAGTGCGCTTTCTGAATAAAAACGAAGTATACCGGCAGCAATTCCAAACCGCCTACGGCGATACGGTCACCGAATACAGCCTCTCCAATGCGATCGCCTCCTACCTCCGCTCACTGAACGCGCTGGACTCCCGGTTCGACCAGTACATGCGGGGCGACCGCTCCGCCCTGAACCCACAGGAGATCGAAGGATTCAACCTTTTTGCCGGAAAAGCCAAATGCGCCACCTGCCATTTCATGCCCCTGTTCAACGGCTCGACGCCGCCCTCCAGCGACAAGTCGGAAGTGGAAGTGCTGGGTGTGCCCGCCACCCCCGACACGCTGCATCCGCGGCTGGACGCCGACGAGGGCAGATTCAACGTGTTCGGGGCCGAGCTGCAGCGGCATGCCTTTAAAACCCCCACCCTGCGCAACATCGCACTGACGGCCCCCTACATGCACAACGGGGTGTACCGCACGCTGGAAGAAGTGGTGGATTTTTATAACCGCGGCGGCGGTGCCGGCCTGGGACTGAAGGTGGACAACCAGACATTGCCCCGCAGCCCGCTCCACCTGTCGGCCCTGGAAAAACAGGCGCTCGTGGCTTTTTTGAAAACCCTCACCGACACCTCCTACCAACACTGATAACACTGCGGCTGTCCCCTACCGTTATACAACCGTTCACGGCCCGGAATCTCCTGCTCCGGGCAGTGGAAAACCGCGGCCGGGACCGACCTTTTTTGCTTCAGAATTTCTTCATATTTTACTTTATACAAATCTGATTTTCAATTTATTATGCAATCATATCACTCACAATTTCAAAACAACTATTCCACCATCCTGCTCTGTCTGCAAAATCCGGGAATTGACCCCCGACAATCGCCCGTTCACCGATAATTAGGGCAGCGGCCGCCGCTTCGCGGTAGCTTTGTAACAGCAAGTCCAGATCCTTCGAAACCCCGAAGCACCCCTCCTTTTCATTCTCCATTTTCAAATAACGATCAACTACCAACCTCATGAAAATCACTAGAAACTTCCTTTCTTCCGGAAAGGGTATGCTCTCTTCCGTACTCGTAGCCACTTCCCTGTTTGCCTGCTCCAAAAAAGAGGTGCAGCCATCCGCTACCTTAGATGCATCCAATACCGTTGCGGCCGCCGCAGCCGCATCCGGCGGGGGACTTTTTATCGATGAAACCATGGAAAGCGCCCACCCCTTCGCCAATGCCAACAGCATTGAAAACTGCGGCCTCGACTGGACCTATTCCTTTCCGTCCCTGGCCTTTGCCGGCAACAAATCCGTACGCTTTGAAATCCGCAAGAACCAGCCGCTGGTAGGCTCCTCCCACAGGATCCGTTCCGAGGTGACCGTCATCCGCGGTTCCGAGTGGCCCGGCTTCAGCAAGGAGGCCTGGTACTCCTTCGCCGTCTATTTTCCTTCCGTGGGCTTTGAGCCGGATGATACCCGCGACTGCATCAACCAGTGGTTCGAGGACGGCTCCGACGAAACCACCCTGCGCTGCCAGAGCGACAAGGCGTTCTTGGAAGTGACCCCGCCCTCCGGCTCCACCTCGCTGAAGAAATACGACCTGTTCGGGGCGGAAAGCCAGGGCGGAAATGCAGGCGGCATTTCCGACTTTGTCAAAATCCCCAAGGACCAATGGCACGAGTTCGTCTTCCACTTCATTCATTCCACCGGTTCGGATGGCTTGATCGAAGTATGGCGCGACGGCAAAAAGATCCACACCATCAGCGGCCGCAACATGCACCTGATCATTCCCAAATGGAAGATCGGCCTGTACAAGGCGTCGTTCCTGAACGGTTCCTCTTCCCGCAGCTCCCGCGTCCTGTATTTCGACAACGTGCGGGTGGGCGGCCCCTCCGCCACGCTGGCCTCGATGCTGTCGGGCAACGTTCCGGTAACGCCTCCGCCGGTTACCGACACCACCGGCACCACCCCCACCACGCCGACAACGCCAACGAACCCTCCCGCTTCCGGGCAAAAGGTCGTAAGCTTTACGCTGGTGAATTCCGCCAATGAAAAAGACGTCATGACCCTGGCCGAGGGCGCAAAGCTCAGCCTGAAAAAGCTGAATGGCCGGAAGTTCAACGTACGCGCCAACCTCGCCGACGGCACCGCCGCCCTGGTGAAGATGGACCTGACCGGGGCCGCCAGCCAGAGCACTGCCGACGACCAGGCGCCCTATGCCCTCTTTGGCGATGTGGCGGGCAACTATAAAAGCTGGACGGCCAAAACCGGCCGGTACAGCCTGAAAGCCGCCGCCTTTGGGGGCACCCTGGCGCAGCCGGGCGCTGCCCTGGGAGCGGAATACAAAATCAGCTTCTCCATCGAAAAATAACCGCACGGGTTGCCGCTGCGGCGGCAACCCCTCTTATCAATCTTTCATCACTTACCAGGCTTAAGCCTCTAACCACAGTTCATCTATGAAAAAATGTCTCCTCATGAGCGGACTGGCATTCTGCGCGGCGCTCACCACCGTATCCGCCCAACAAACCACCCTGGTGCCGTATGGCGCCACCTGGCGCTACCAGGACAAGGGTAGCAACCTGAAAAAAGAATGGCAAAAATCCTCCTATGACGACAATGCCTGGAAAAGCGGTCCCGCACAGCTGGGCTATGGCGACGGCGACGAAGCCACCACCGTCAAATCCGGGTCTTCTTCCAAAAAGAAAGCCATCACCACTTATTTCCGCACCTCGGTCACTATATCCGATGCCGCCGCCTTTACCGGCTATACCCTGGGCCTGGTGCGCGATGACGGCGCCGTGGTGTACATCAACGGGAAGGAAGTGTTTCGCGACAACATGCCCAAGGGGTCTGTAACCTATAGCACGAAAGCCTCCTCCAGCGCCCCGAAAGACGGCAATACGCCGGTGACCCACACGCTGCCGGCCGGCGCCCTGGTGACGGGCATCAACGTGATCGCGGTGGAAATTCACCAGTCGAGCACCTCCAGCGATGATCTTTCCTTTAACCTGGAATTAAAGGGCACCCCGGCCGCCGGCACCCCCACTACGCCGACCACGCCGACTACGCCCACAACCCCTACTACTCCGACTACGCCTACAACACCGACCACGCCTACAACACCGACCACGCCCACCACGCCTCCCCCGGGCAAAGGGGATAATGCCAAGCTGACCCGCGGGCCCTACCTGCAGATGGGCAACCAGACCGCCGTCAGCCTACGCTGGCGCTCGGACGTGGCCACCGATTCGAAGATGGAAGTGGGCACCGCCGCCGGTGTGTACACCCTGTCGGCGACCAACGATCAGAAGACGACCGAACACGAAGTGCGCATCACCGGACTGACCCCGGATACGAAATACTACTACCGCTTCGGCAGCTCCTCGCAGGTGCTGCAGGGCGGCCCTGACAATTTCTTCCAAACCGCCCCGCCGGCCACCACTTCGCGCAAGATCCGCATCGCCGCCTTCGGCGACTGCGGTACCAACTCCAAGGGCTACCAGGCAGGATCGCTCAGCGCCTACCGCAGCCATACCGGGGAAAATCCCGCCGAGGTGATGCTGCTGCTGGGTGACAACGCCTACCAGGACGGCACCGACGCCCAGTACCAGACCGGCTTTTTTAACGTGTACAGCCCCACCCTGCTGAAAAACCACGTGCTGTTCCCCACGCTGGGCAACCACGATTACCATACCACCACGGCAGCGGCCCGCACGGCTCCGTACTATAAAAACTTCTCGATGCCCACCGCCGGCGAATGCGGCGGCGTGCCCTCCGGCACCAAGTCGTATTATTCCTTCGACTGGGGCAACATCCACTTCATCAGCCTGGATTCCTATGGAACCGAAAGCGGCAAGCGGATGTCCGACACCACCGGTGCACAGGCTACCTGGCTGAAGAAAGACCTGGACGCCAACAACCGCCCATGGGTAGTGGTATACTTCCACCACCCGCCCTACACCAAGGGCAGCCACGATTCGGACAGCGAAGGCGAACTGGTAGCGATCCGCAGCAACTTTATCCGCATCCTGGAGCGCTACGGCGTGGACCTGGTGCTGAACGGCCACAGCCACGATTACGAGCGCTCCTACCTGCTGAACAGCCACTACGGAAAGGAAGCCTCCTTCAGCCCCTCCTCGCATGCCAAAAGCACTTCCAGCGCGAAGTACGACGGCAGCAGCAATTCCTGCCCCTATGTAACGACCACGGGCAAGGGCAATAAGGGTACCGTTTATGTAGTGGCGGGTTCTGCCGGCAACTCGGGCGACCTGGCCTCCGGCTGGCCGCACAATGCCCTGCCCTTCTCCTTCAACGACGGCGGCATGATGTACCTGGAAGTGGAGGACAACCGCATGGACGCCAAATTCGTACGCAAGGACGGATCGGTAGCCGACAAGTTCACCATCCTGCACGGAGCCAACCAGACCAAGACGGTCAACGTGGCCCCCGGCGGCACCGCCGAAATCACCGCCTCCTGGGCGGGCGACCACCAGTGGTCCAACGGCGCCACCACCCGCAGCATTAAAGTACAAGGCGATAAAGCCGCCACCTACAAGGTAACGGACGGCAAAGGCTGCCTGACCGACGAGTTCCAGGTAGTGGTGGGCAACGCCTCCATGGCACGTCCCGAAGAGCTAAGCGAACTGGCCGCAGCTACTGCCTTCAAGGTATTCCCGTCGCTGGTGCAACAGGGCCAAAGCATTACCATCAAGGCCTCCCCGGATGAAGTAACCCGGATAGAGCTGGTGGATACGCATGGCCGCAGGGTACAATCCCTGACCTTTACCGGCAATGCTTCGCTGGCCACCGGCACCCTGGCCGTCGGCACGTATTTCCTGAAAGTGAAAGGAAAGGACACGATACCGGCTCAAAAGATTGTTGTCGTGAAATAACCGCGAAATGTGCGCACCGGAAAGACAACAAAGGCCTGCCGATATGTTCGGCAGGCCTTTTTCATTTGGGGCGTAAAACCTTTCCCCGGTTTTGCCAAGGCGAAGCCGACCTCTCCCTATGTGCTACAGTTAGGACATGTCTTTTGCTGATGAGGGAAGGTCAATAACGGGAAAGGTCTATGATGATAAAGGACTACGTAGAGCCGGAGAAGCCCGAAGGGCTTCAACAAAAGTAGCCCCGGGTGCAACCCGGGGTCAGCCGTAGTTCGTTTCCAGCAACCCTGAAAGGGGTTGAATGTGGGACCCACAATAGGGAGGCAATTCCCGATCAGGAAGACTTTCCGAAGTATCCTTCAAGGTTGAAACTGTTGTAAATCGACCAGGACACATTCAACCCCGATGGGGTTGTGTGGACGAACTACGGCTGACCCCGGGTTGCACCCGGGGCTACTTTTGTTGAAGCCCTTCGGGCTTCTCCGGCTCTACGTAGTCCTTTATCATCATAGACCTTTCTTCATCAGCAAAATACATGTCCTATTGGAAAGGCAGATCGGGCTTAAGGGTTGCCCTTCTTGAAATAGGCCCGCAGCCTGGTTTCCAGGTTTTCCCGGATGTTCCCGTAAAACAGGTTGTAGTCGGCGATGTGGTAATTCTTCATGCGGAGGAACAGGTTGCCGAAAAAGCGCGGCTTGCTCACCCACAGGATATTGCCGTGCACCTGCGCGCCGGCCAGGCGGGGCCGCACTTTGCTGAAGTCCCAGAGCACACCGCCTTTATTGCGCTTTCGGGGAGCCTTCACGTCCTCCAGCGTCCAGGTGAGCGGGTTGGTCACATAAACGTTCTGGGCTTCCTTTTTTACATAAGCCGGCGTATAGCGCCTTTTAAACGACCGCCAGCTGACAAAGCAGCCGGTGCCGCTGCTGTCGCGGCACGGAAGGAGCTGTTGGAAATAATCGGAATAAACCGGCAGCCCGACGATGTAGGCGCAGACCAGTTGCTGTTGCAGGGCCTTTCCCTCGAAAAACTCCCGGAGCAGGCGGCCGGCATGCAGGGTGCCCTGGCTGTGGGCGGCAATCACTATGGGCCGGCCCCCGTTGTAGGTTTCCAGGTATTCCAAAAAAGCGGCGCGCACATCGGCATAGGCCGTATCCAGGGATTGGGCGGCTTCGGGCTCCTCGCGGTAGAAGGCATCGAGGTTCGCCTGCCGGTAGCGGGGCGCAAATACCCGGCAATGCTGGTTGAACACGCTGGCCTGGTACAGGATGGTGGTCCGGTCGGTGCGGCGGTTCAGGGCCCCGTTGTCCACGGGGCCATTCCAGCCCAGGGGCAGGGAACGGTCGGTATACGTGGTGGGGTGGATAAAAAAGACGTCGGCCACCGAATCGCGGGGACTGCCGGCAAAGGCATCGGGGACACTGTCCGATGCGTCTTTCTTCCAGGGGTGCGCCGCCCAATGATCGAGGTTGCGGTACGAGGGCCTGCCTCCTGCTGCATTGGAAGCGGCGGGGTCCTGCATGGGAAGTGTGACCCGGGAGCAGGAGCACAACAGCAGGGAAAGAAGCACAATCCAGGCGCGGAAGGGGATATTTTCAATAAAATGTTTTGCCATGATAACAGGTACGGATGTTCACAACGGTTGGATGGGCCGATTATTTTGCCGGTGGCTTTTCTCCTTATAGCCCGGCCTAAAGGTACGGCCCGAAGTGCAGACATTTTTTACCCTCATTTTGCTAAGTATTTTAGCAAAATGAGTACATTTGATCCATCGTTCAGCAACTGTGAAAACAGGTCAGCTTTAACCAACCAACCATACAGATGATGCACCCGACCAGTACATTAACGATCAGCCCTGCCATGGGCATGCGCCTGCGTTTTCCAACCCCGGCCTTGCGTCCGAAAGAGAAAAAGGAAAAGGCAGCCGCCCCGCCCCACCCAAAACGTAGCGGGCCGCTTCCGGAAGATCCAAAGCCCGGACAGCCGGCCAAAAGGACCCTCGTACGCGTCCTGGGGAATTTCAACTGCCTCTGACACTTTCCCAACAAGGCTTTTTCCAAAGCCGGTTTTCTGTCATGACGGCCTGCCTCCAGGGGCAGGCCTTTTTTCAAAAAGGCGCACCGGCAGTAGCGACCGACGAAAACAAGACTTGCTTATTTTTGCCCCCGTTTGGATCAGAAATAAGTTATGAAAGGATTTTTTACCGTTATTTTATCGCTGGTGCTGGCCAGCAGCTATGGACAGGAAAAGCAACACTATTTTCCCGTGTTTACGTTTCACAAAAAAAACGCAAACATCCACGGGGTTTCGCTGGGTTTTTGGAACTTTTCCTCTAAACCCCGCAACACCACCACGAATGGCTTACGGCTTTCCCTGATCGGCGAAGGTATTGTCGTTCCTTTCGTGGCCCAGGATCCCCTGGCAGACAATGACAGCCTGCTCCAGGAGGTCCGGGCCAACCCGGTTTCCGAACGCGTGAACGGCATCAGCTTCTCCACGCTGGGCAATGCCGGCGCCTACGCCATCAATGGCATGGCCCTGGGATACGTGGGACACTTCCACCAACAGGTCAATGGCATTTCCGTTGCCGCTTTGAACTTTTCACAGCTCCATAATGGCGTTCAGGCCGCTGTTTTCATGAACGAATGTGCGCAAATGAAGGGGGTGCAGGTGGGCTTCTGGAATATCAGCAAAAAGACAAGGGGCGTCCAGATCGGGCTGTGGAATGTGAATGAAAAAAGAAAGCTGCCCCTGCTTAACTGGAATTTTCGCAACTAAGCATACACACCGGCGAAGCACGGCAGCGGCAGGGCATTTTTTCAAAAAATAACATTTGGGCGGGGCGTACCCGCCCTTCTTTTTTTCCGGGTATTTTCTCTATCTTTCTGTTACCAGCATGTTGCACGGTTTCTTCCGCGGGCCGAAAACTTTCCGGCCCGCGGAAAGAACAAGCTTCCGTATCCCCTCCCTTATTCGCTTCCTTTCACCCAAACTAACGGTTATGAAAAAACTGCTCTTTACTCTTTTCGTATGGACATTTTTGAACCGTATTGCAGCCACCCCCACCCAGCCCCCGGTAAACAGCCCGGCAGCGCCGATGCCGCAGCTAGCGGTCAACAGCCCGAACCTGACCGGCTTTTCGCAGCGCCTCGGCACGCCCTCCACCAGCCGGGATTTTACCGTCAGCGGCACGGACCTGACCGACACCCTTACCATCACCGCCCCTGCCGGTTTTGAACTGTCGCCGAACGGCACGGCCTGGGGGACGGCAGTTCGCCTGGTCCCGGTAAACGGCCGTATCGGGACCACCACCCTGTCGGTACGCCTCCATGCAACGGCGCCCGGCCCTTTCAGCGGGACGATCAGCACAGGCTGCACGGGCACCCAAACCATCAGCATCGATGTCAGTGGCACGGCACGCACCGTGCCGCTGGTACAGGTGGACGTACCGGCCCCGGCGCCGTTCCGCCAACAGGCAGGCACGCCTTCGCCGGACCAGACCTTTTCCGTACAGGGGATGTACCTGGAGGAGGATAACGTGTGGGCGCGGGCTCCGCGGGGCTATGAACTTTCGTCCGACAACGGCCGCTCCTGGAGCAATGCCCTGCTGCTGCCGGCCGCCAACGGCACGCTGCCCGCCACCACCATCGGGGTACGGCTGAACGCTGACAATCCCGGTACCTACAACGGTGCGGTGACCCTCTCCGCTGCCGGCGCCGCTCCCGTGGAGGTAGCCGTCGGCGGCAAAGCGGAACCGGCACGTATACCATCGAGCTACGGCATAAGAAGACCCGGTGGACCCTCACCCTCCTGAAATATTAAGAGCAATAAAGCAGGTTATTCCTTTTTAATCAGGGTTAACCGCTATGAACGTATACTGTTTTCCCGGCCGGGTAGCCAGGTCGTAGGTGATTGTTTGGGGAAGGTTGGTGGCAGCGCCGGCGGCAGCCGCGGCACCGGAATAAAATTCATTGGTGTTGGGGCCGGCGGCCGGTGACAGGGAACCGCCCGACAGCTTCAGGGCGTTGGGCACCCGCAGCCGCAGTTGCCCGCCCAGTTTGGATTGGATGGTGGCACGGACGATCTTCCCGTCCTTCCACCCGAGGTCCGTTATGACGAAACCGCCGCGGGCGCACAGCCCTTTTACCGAACCTTCCTTCCAGCTGTGGGGCAGGGCGGGCAGCAGGTGCACGGCCCCGTCATGGCTTTGCAGCAGCATTTCGGCCATGCCCGCCGTACCGGCAAAGTTGCCGTCGATCTGGAAGGGCGGGTGGGCATCGAAGAAGTTGGGATAGGTGCCGCCGGCCCTGCCGCCGGAGGAGGGCACATAGGTGAGCAGTTGCCGCACGAGGCTGTAGGCATGGTCGCCGTCGAGCAGGCGGGCCCACCAGTTGATCTTCCAGCCCTTGCTCCAGCCCGTGCCCTCGTCGCCGCGCAGCTCCAGCGTTTTGCGGGCCGCCGCCAGCAGCTCCGGCGTGGCGTAAGGGGTGATCTCCCGGCCCGGGTGCAGGCCGTAGAGGTGCGATACGTGGCGGTGCCGCGGTTCCACTTCCTCAAATTCTTCCGACCATTCCAGCAGCTGGCCTTTGCTGCCCACCCGCAGGGGCAGGAGCCTTTTGGTGGTTTGGGCCAGCGTATCGCGGAAGGCCGCGTCGGTGCCCAGCACCTGCGCCGCACCACTTACGGCGGCAAACAGGTCGCGGATGATGGAGAGGTCCATGGTGGTGCCGGCGGAGACGCCCTGCGCCTTGCCATTTTTGTCTTTGAACTTGTTTTCCGGCGTGGTGGAAGGGGCGGTCACCAGGTTGCCGGCGCTGTCCGGCACCAGCCAGTCCAGGGAGAATTCCGCCGCTCCCTTCATCACCGGATAGGCCTGGCGCAAAAACTCCTTGTCGCCGGTATAGAGATAATGTTCCCAGAGGTGGCGGCACAGCCAGTTGGCGCCCATGTACCAGTTGGCCCAGACGGGGTCGCCGGCGCCGCGGTCGCCCACGGCATTGGAAAGGGCCCAGAGGTCGGAGTTGTGGTGGGCCACCCAGCCCCGGGCATTATAAAATTCCTTGGCGGTTACCCGGCCGGTTTTTGCCAGGTCCTGTATCCAGCGCAGCAGGGGCTGGTGCAGCTCGGAAAGGTGGGTGACCTCCGCCGGCCAGTAGTTCATCTGGGTGTTGATGTTGATGGTATAGTTGGAGCTCCAGGGCGCTCGCAGCTCTTTGTTCCATATCCCCTGCAGGTTGGCGGGCGGGCCGCCGGGACGCGAAGAAGACAGCAGCAGGTAGCGACCGTACTGGAAATAAAGGGTTTCCAGGGAAGGGTCGTAGCTTCCTTTGGTATACGCCTGCAGCCGTTCCGCCGAAGGCAGCAAGGCAGCTTCGTTCCGGGCAATGCTATCTTTCAGCTGGAAGGAGACGCGGTTGAATAAGGCGGTATAGTCAGTCGTATGGCGGCTGCGCAGGGCGGCATAACCGCGGCCGAGGGCTTTTTGCAGGGTGGCGGCGGCCAGGGCAGCTTCGTCCTTACCTTCCTTATCGGGGCATTTGTCAAAGCCGTTGAAGGAGGTGGCGGCCGTTAGGAGGAGCAGCACTTCATTGGCCCCTTTTACGTGGATGCCGGCGGTATCGGCAGAAACGGTGCCGCCGGTGGCCAGGGCTTTGAGTCGGTACTGGAAGCGCATGCCGTTACAGCCGGCGGTATCCTCATAAACGATGGGCACCCGACCGGCAGGATTGTAATAGCTGGGATCCACCTGCGCCGGCGCTTTGCCGGCAACCACCAGCTCGCCCTTTGGGCCGGCGGACAAGCGGTAGCGCAAGGGGGAGCGGGCCGAAACATCGAAGGTCAGCGCACCCTTGCGGCTGCTGGTAAAGCGCAGCACCAGCACGTTGTCGGGGGCGGAGGTAAACAGCTCGCGGCTGTAGCGGATACCCTTCACCGTGAAACGGGTGGTGGCAACAGCGGTTTGCAGGTCCAGGTCGCGGTAATAGCTTTCGGGAGCAGCACCGTCAAGCGCCTGGCGGATGACCACATCGCCCAGGGGCAGGTAAGACTGGGAATAAAATCCCTGCATCCTGCGGGCCAGGGCGTCGGCCTTTGCATAATCTTTATCCCGGAGCAGGGCCTGGCGGACCTGGGGCAGCACGGCCGCCGCACCGGGGTTGACGCCGCCCCTGACGGGTCCGCCGCTCCAGAGGGTGCTTTCGTTGAGCTGCAGCAGCTCTTCTTCCACCCCGCCGAACACCATGGCGCCGATGCGGCCGTTGCCCAACGGAAGGGCTTCCAGCCAGTGGGTAGCCGGCTGTTGGTACCAGAGCTTCAGGTCCTGGGCCGACCCGGTAGCGGCCAGTGCCAGCAGTACCAGGAAAAAGGAAGTCTTTTTGCGGCAGTTCCGTGCCGGGCGGATCTTTTCAATGACTTTTTTAAGCATACGTTTCGCCCGCGTTGGAGGGCGTGCGCAAGGATACTGTGTTTCCGGTAAACTACCGCCCTCCCGTCCCTGAAAAATCTTCCGGCCCGGCTGCCCCAAAGTGGTTATGGCTCCATTATTTCCTTATAAAACACCAGGGCCCAGTCCTGGTCGTTGGCGTAGGCATCATAAAACTTGCCCTGCCGGCCATTGATAAAGGCGGGGTACAGGTAGGCGCAACTGGCGGTGCCGTCCTCCCTGAAGTTCAGCAGGTTGTGCGCCACGATCTTTTTGGCCCGCTCCCGGTACCGGGCATCGCCGGTGCACTGGTAGTACTTCTGGAACGACAGGGCGGTAAGGGCGCTCCAATAGTGCGGCATCACGTCGCCCCAGGTGGCACTTTTTCCAAACCAGTACCCATCCCAATGCCGGAGGGCGATCTCATTGAGGTGGGCATCCGGCTGCCGGCCGTTGAACGCCTCGAGGGCGGGCAGTTGCAGCTTGGCCGCCTCCAGGTACTTTTTGTCCTTCGTTACCTGGTACAGCTCACAGAGGAAGGTCACCGCCGGCGCCACGATGGATTGTTCGTAGTTGACTTCGTGTTTGGGATAGTCCAGGCCGGTGGCGGCAAAGAAGTCGCCCGCCCGCCGGTAGGCCGCCAGCAGGCTGTCGCGTTGTGCTTTCCGGCCGGCCTGCTCCAGTGCGGCCAGGCCGTCGGTCACCCTAAAATCGATGGAGTAATGCTCGTACCCGAATTCGTTGAAATACTTCTGCAGCGTCCCGTAAAAATGATCCAGGTAAACAGGATCCTTTGTCAGCTTGTAGGTTTCGAGGTACAGGTGGGCTACCCAGGGGTAGTTGTAGCCGCGGTGGCGGCTTTTGTGGTCCACCGTGGAAAATACCCGGTAGTCCGGCGTTTGCAGCTTTTCGCGGATAAAGCTGACGTAGCGCATCAGGGAATTTTTCACGGCCGCATCGGGATGGGTCTGCAGCCATTTGGCCACCAGCACGCCCATGCCTAAACGCTCCCGGCCTTCGTCCTTGTCGGAAACCGCTACCGAACGGCTGATATCCGTCAGGATGGTGTCGCCTTCGTTATCAAAAACCATGTAGGCGCCGTAACGGCCGTCTTTAGGGTCGTTCATCTGCTGGTGGTCTACAATGAACCGCACCCGCTGGTCCACCAGCTGCTGGGGCGAGGAGACCACCAGGTAGTTCAGCACCGTTTGTTTCCGCCCCCCGTCATAAGCCAGCCTGTAGGTATGCTCGCCGAGGCTGTCGCCGGACAGGCGGATGGTTTTGTTTTCCAGGCCGGCTGCAGCAGGGGCATCGATCTTTACGGTCAAAGCCTCGCTGCGGGAAATCACGTAGCGGTCCGCCTCCAGCCGGACGAAGCCGGCAGCTTTGGCTTTTTGATAAAAGTCGTCCCAGCCCTTGTGCCAGAACAGCTTCCACTGGACCGTGTGGGTACCGCCCGCTTCCAGCACGAAGGGGGCGATGTTCAGCACCAGGGTGCCCCGTACGTTGCTGGCGGAATAAGCAAAAGGAATGTCTTTATACCGGTCGCGGTTATCTACGGAGTAGGTGGCCAGGGCGCCCTTCGTAAAGACCAGCCCGAGGTGCGGACCGCTGCCACCCATGCGGAGGGCATTCACATAGGAGGAGTGCCCGCCCGGCCATATATGCGCGTTGCAGCGGTTGGTAACCGCGATGCGGGCGGAGGGATAATTATCGTTGAAGGGCGTATACAGATCCAGGCCGCTGATGGAAAGCTTTTTACCCGTGGTATTCACAAAGGTGTAGGTTTCCAAAAAATCCTGTCCCGCCGGCCGGCGCTCGACCCGTACATCGAGGCATTTGGTTTTATAGAGCAGCGTGGACTTGCCGGCGGAAACCTCCTGGCGGGCAGGGGTCGTCCATTGTTCGTCCTGTACACCGGCCTCCACCGCATCGTATTTTCCCAGGCCCCAGTCCTGCCGGGGCTTTTGCCAGGTAAGGAGCGAATCCCCGGAGGCAAAGACCCAGTTCATCCGGTGCTTATCGGTGGGGTTCATCAGCCGGCTGATCGCTCCTGTCGTTTTATGGACACGTACGTCAAACTGGGCATAGGTGGCCATGCAGGCGAGGATACAGCAGGAAATAAGGGAGATTTTCTTTAAGGACATAATTATTTTTCGAAGATGAGCTTATAAATAAGGTTGAAGCGATAAAATACCTGAAACAGAAAAGCGGTTGGGAAAAAGCGTTTTTCCGGACTACGGAGCCGTCCGGGAAAGGACGGGCGCCGGGGCGGTGAACCGGTAGGAACCCGAACCTACGTTGAGGACTACGTATTCCCCTTCGGTGCCCGTTACCCGGATGTCTTTGGATGCAGTCACCGGCTTCCCGCCTTCCTGCACGTCCCCGGCGCCGGCTGCCGGCACATAGACCGTGGCGGTGGTATTGGGGGGGATCTCGGCTTCCAGCGTCAAGCGGCCTCCCTCCAGCTTCCAGCCCGAAGCCAGCTTTCCGTAGGGCGTCTGGTAAGTGGCCGAGGCATGGGTAAAGCTGCCGCCGATATGGGGCTTTATGCGGATCTTTTTATAGCCCGGTTCTTCGGTGTCCAGGCCCACCATCACCCGGTACATCCAGTCGCCGATGGCGCCGTAGGCGTAGTGGTTAAAGGAGTTCATCGTAGGGGTCTGCAAGGTGCCGTTGGGCCGGATGCCGTCCCAGCGCTCCCAGATGGTGGTGGCGCCCATCTTTACCGGGTACAGCCAGGAAGGATAAGTCTCCTGCTGCAGCAGGGTGAAGGCCTTATCGGCATGACCGAAGCGGCTGAGCACATGACAGAGATAAGGCGTCCCCAAAAAGCCGGTGGTCAGGTGATTTTTGTATTGCCGAATATTTTCTACCAGCCGGTCGGCCGCCTGCCGGCGCAGGGCCTCGGGCAGCATGTCGAACTGCAGCGCCAGCACATACGCCGTCTGGGTGTGGGACACCGTGGCCCCGTTGGGCGTGGTGTATTCTTTCCGGAAAGCGTCCTTGACCCGCGCCAACAGTTCCGTGTATTGGGCGGCGTCTTCCGTTTTTCCCAAAACTTTGGCGGCATTGACCAGCAGCTGGGTGGAATGGGCATAGAAACACTGGGCGATCAGGGACTTGTTGGTGATGGCCGAAACGCCGTCCAGGTCATTGTCCACGGTGTACGACAGCCAGTCGCCGAATTGCTTTCCGGAGTTCCACAGATCGTTGGGGCTCTGGCTGCGGATGTACTCTACCCAGGCTTTCATGCCGGGGTATTGTTCTTCCAGCATCCGCCTGTCGCCGTACACCAGGTAGTGGTTCCAGGGGATGATGGTGGCGACATCGCCCCAGCCGGCGGCGCCGCCCGTTTTATCCGAGGAGTTGGGAATAATGTTCGGCACGCTGCCGTTGGGCAGCTGGTCGGCGGCCACGTCCTTCATCCACTTGGCAAAGAAATTCGAGACGTCGCGTAAAAAGGTGGCGGTGCGGTAAAACACCTGCGCATCGCCGGTCCATCCCTGGCGCTCGTCGCGCTGGGGACAGTCGGTAGGGATATCCAGGAAATTGCCCTTCAGGCCCCATTCGATGTTTTGCTGCAACTGGTTGATCAACTTGTTGGAGGAAGTAAAAGAGCCGGCAGGCGCCATGTCCGAATACAGGGCCACGGCAGTAACGTTTTCGGGTTTGATGTCGCCGGGGTAGCCCTCCAGCTTCACGTAACGGAAGCCCTGCCAGGTAAAATGCGGTTCCAACGTTTCTACCCCCGCTCCGCTTAAAATATAGGTATTCCGCTGGGCGGCCTTGCGGAGGTTTTCGGTATAAAAGTTCCCCGCCTTGTCCAGCACCTCGGCATGCGACACAGTGATCGTATCCCCGGCCTTGCCGGCAGCTTTCAGCACCACCCAGCCCGCGAGGTTCTGCCCGAAGTCGAGCACCTGCTCGCCCCTGGGCGTTTTGAAGATGCGTACCGGCCGGAGGATTTCCTGCTTTTTCACCGGCTCGTTGCCGGTAGCCACCAGCACGTCTTTGGCGAAAGCGGCTTCCTTCGCCCCGCTCCAGCCGTTATCGTTGTAGCCGGCAGTGGCCCAGCCCCCTTTCTCCTGGCGGGCGTCGATGGTTTCGCCCTGGTAGATCGCCGACATGCGGATGGCGCCGGTGGACGACTTCCAACTGTTATCGGACACAATGCTTTCGGAAGAACCGTCGGCATAGGTGAGGTCGAGCTGGAACAGCAGGGCGATGTCTTTTCCGAATAAGTTGCGGTTGTAGCCAAAGCCGAAGTTGCCGCGGTACCAGCCGTCGCCCAGGGTCAGGCCGATGGCGTTGGCGCCGTCCTGCAGCAGGTTTGTGACATCGTACACCTGGTACTGCAACCGTTTGTGGTAGCTGGTAAAGCCCGGGGTGAAGTAAGCGTCCCCTACCCTTTTGCCGTTGATCTGCGCCTCGTACAGGCCGTGGGCCGTGATGTAGGCGGTAGCGGATTGAATCTTTTTGGTTTTTTGGAATTCCTTTCGGAACAGCGGCGACGCCCGCAGGCTGTCCTCTTCAAAGCCCGGGATGATCCAGCGGGCTTTCCAGTCCGAAGGTTGCAGCAGCGCCATTTGCCAGGAGGCGGGGGCGCTCCAGGCGGAGGCCTGGCCCTTGTTGTCCCACACCCGCACCTGCCAGAAATAGCGGTGGCCGGAAGCCAGGGCGCCGGTATACGGCACGTGGAGGCTTTGGGCGGAGGCCACCTTGCCGGTGCTCCACGAGGCCTTGCCGTTGGCCAGCTCACGGGGATGGCTGCTTACCCTGATCTCGTAGGCAGTTTGCAGCACCTGGCGGCCTGTGGCAGCCAGCTGCCAGCTGAAGCGGGGTTCTTTGGTATCCAACCCTACAGGATTGGTGCGGTTTTCGGTGCGCAGCTGCTGCACGCTCAACTGGGCGTGCAGCGACAAACAGGAAAGGATTCCTGCCAGGGAGGAAAGAAAGCGGTTCATAGTGGCAAGCTCTTTTTAAAGTTTATCTTTTAACAGGCGGGGACCTTCGATCAGCCGGCCTTTCCACTCCAGGGCCGTTCCGGCAGGAACGTCTATTTGAATAACGTCTTTTTCAATATCCACCTTTATATCGCCGTAGTGGGTGGGCACGCAAACGCTGGCCCAGCCCAGGTTTCCGAGCTGGGGCCGGAGGGTGAACTTTTTCCAGCCGTCCTCCAGCGGTTTGAGGCCGAACAATTCGGAGGACAGCAGCGCTGCCGGGCCGGAGCTCCAGGCATGGCACAGGCTTTTTCCGTAGGGCCGGTTGTAAAACGAATACTGCCGCTCCACGGGTTCATTGGCCGTATAGGCTTCCCAGAAAGAGGTGGCCCCTCTTTTCACCATGCCGCCCCAGTAATTCTTGACATGCCCGAGCATATAGTCGATATCCCCGAGCCGGGCCAGGGCCATCACCTCGAACCCGCCCATGTAGGGAGAGCCTACGGACTTTACTTTTTCATCCTGCAAAAAAGCTTTGATGCCCGGGAACTGGCTTTGGGACGACAGGCCGGAAACCACCGACAGGAAGTTGGGGTGCCTTGTTTTTTCACTGGCCCCATCGAGCTTCGACAGCCAGCGTTGCTCCTGCTGGCTCCAGGCGGCCTGGTTCAGGACCGCTTTCAGGCGGGCCGCATTTCTGGTAAACTGGCCGGCCATTTCCCCATCGCCCACCCGTTGCGCCAGCTTGGCGCCGGAGGTCTGGGCCCACCACCACAGCACCTGCAGGGCCGTCCATTTTTCCTGTTTTACCCAGTCCAGGAACAGCCTCGTGCCCTTGCGGGGGACCAGGAAGCCGTTGTCGTCGGTGGATGCCGCCAGGAAGCGCAGGCTTTCCCTGATCAGTCCCCACTGCTCCCGCAGGTGCGTGGCGTCGGCGAAGTACAGCTGGTACTGGTCTTCGGCAATGATCCACAACAGGGAGAAATCAACGATCGCATTGATGTCCACTTCCCTGATGCCGGCACGGCTCAGGGCCACCAGGGAGCGCCGCACCAGCTCCCCGTCGTGGAAGGTGAAGGCATTCACCAGGGAGCTCATGGTCAGGTCGCCCGCCCAGGGCAGGCGGTCTCTTTTGATGCCGTCCAGCAAAAAGTCGCGCATGCACAGGCGCAGGGTGTAGGCGCTGTTCATCCAGATCTGCGTCAGCAGCGAATCGGAGCAGGCAAAGGCTCCCCGGTACTGGCCGGGATGCACCAGGGCTTCGGCGCTGACGTTTTGTTTATTGCTGTTCTCTACCCGGGCATAGCGGAAGCCCAAAGGGTTTTTGGTGCGCCACAGGTTTTTTCCAATTGGCTCCATTTCCACGGACTGCTCCCGCACCTGCGGGCGCCGGTCCAGGGCTTCGGGCTCGGACTCGCCGGCGCCGACCTCGGGGGCGCTTTTGCTGCGGACCACCAGGTAGCCGAACAGTTCCCGCCCGAAATCATAGAGGTTATTATGGGCGCTGACAGGTGCCAGCGTGACGGCCGGTGTTTCGGCGCGGTGGGGCGCCAGGCCGGCGGTATGTTGCGGAAAATGGGTGGCTTTCTTCCAGGCCGTATCGCCGGCGGTCCATTCCCAGCCCGGGAGACCGGTGCTGACGGCGGCCGTTTCCAGCAGCAGGCCGGGCAGGTCGCCGGTAGCGTCGATGGCGAAGCGCAGCTCGCGGACGGTCCGGGGCGCTCCCAGCTTCAGTTCCTGAAGGCTGTTGCCGCCTTTAAAATCCCCCGCGGGCTGGTGATCGAGGTACACGGTCCCCTTGCCCGTGGAGCGGAATTTTAAGGAAGAAAGGGTTACGGGGCTTTCCAGTTTCAATCGGAAGCTTCCTTTTTGAAAGGGCGTATGAAAAGCACCTGTATACCCCACGTTCAATTTAGCGGCATCCTTGCGTTGGATCAGCTCCTGGAGGCGCCAGCACTCCAGTTCGGCGGGTCCATAGATCCAGGACGTTGCGGAAGGGCGGGTATAGGCTTTTGGAAATACGGCAGTCGACCGGTAGGCCGGGTCGATAAGGGCAAATCGGGACAGGTCATGTGCTTTTGACTGGGCTGCTACAGGGATACTGCCCAATTGAAACAGCACCAGGGCGCCGGCGGCCAGCAGGAAATCGGTTATCTTTTTTTGCATATATCGAAAGGTCTTCGGGTCTGTAAATGGATTGTTTTCCGATCTGCAAACCTACCTATAGCCGCCAACAACGATTTGTTCTATCTGTTATTTCTATTGTTCAAATTGACATGGGTGAGGTTTATTTAGTTTCCAATGGACCGATATAAGAGGGCTTCAAACCACCGGTGTTGATGACGAACTTATCGAAGCACACATCGGTGTCGATCAGCCACACTTTCAGGGTATGCTTGCCGGGTTTTTCCAAAAAATGCCGGCAGGTTTCAATGGCCGCATTGCGCTGTACGTGGAGCTTCCATTTCTCGTTACGGTTTCGGGTGGAAAAATCCAGGATCTTCCCCGGCTGGTTGTCGATGGAAACGGCGTACAGGCAACCCCGTTGCAGGGAAATGGGCTGCGTGGGCAGGGTGAAGGATTGTACATCCACCCATCCCTGGTTGTAGGTGTAGAAGTCGTATTCCAGGGAGGGGGCGTTGCGCTCCAGGTACCAGTCAAAGGAGATGCGGGGCAGGGTATCGGTGTCGATCGCCACCAGCTGGCCGGTCAGGCCCAGCTGGTCCAGGGTGGTCCAGCGGTAGGGACCTTTGTCCTTTTTGCGGCTGAAGTGCGCAGCATTTATGGAGATCACCCCGTTCTGCTCGACAAACAGGTTTTTGAGGCTATCGGCGGGCAGTGTGGGACGAAATAATTGAACGCCTATTTTCTGCGTAGCACCGGCACCGTTGAGGACCACCTCGCCGGTCGCTTCTGCTTCTTTCGGGGCGGCGGCCCAGTCAATAGAGACGCTGATGCGGCTTTCGTCGGTGCAGATACCGGCTGCCTGGCTCAGGCGGATCCAGGGATGGCTGGGGGCAGCCTTCCAGGCAAAGGGTTGTTTGCCTTTATTGAAGATCACCACCTCGTAGTTTTCCTTGTAGTAGCTGTTGAAGGCAGGTAATGCAGGGAGGCTGCCGATCCCTTTCTTCCCTTCGTTGCCGGTGAAGTCGATGCCCATGGCGGCCTGCTCCTGCAGTTGCACCGTATCCAGGGGCGGCATCTTTCCCGGCAATCCCCATTGCAGCTGCATGATGTTTTTCCATTTGCCGCCCAGCATTTCTCCGAATTGCTTCGTCAACAGGTTGATGCTGTCAAACGCCTGTTGCGACAATTGGGCATAACGCCTGGCGGAAGCCCGCTGCTGCAGTGCATAGGTGCGGTTCATCTGGGCATACAGCGTCTTCTTGTTAGTCAGGTCCGCGCAAAGCACGGGGTAATAGACCGTCTGGAAGAAAACCGGCTGCAGCGCTTCGGGCACGGCCTTCGCCAGTTCTTTGGCCCGGGTGGCCATGCGGTCCAGGGAGGCCAGGCGTCGCTGGGCTTCCCCGTAATGACTAAGGCTGTACTCGGTATTGGTGACCGGCGTATTGGGCTCGCCCCGCTCCCATCCCATGAATTCCGGCTTGCGCTCGAACGCCGCCCCGTAATAGTCGTTGAGCAGGGGGCGCAGCTGCGGGGCCAGCTGCGGGCCAAACACCCCGTCCAGCCATTTGTGTAAATATTTTTGAGTGTAAGCCGTGTCGTTGTACGAAAACCTCCAGGCCATCTCCAGGCAGAAGGAGGTCAGGAACTCATAGGGCTTGATGTCCCCCACGTTGAACATCCAGAAGCGGTTGGCGCCGTTGCCGTACGCCTTGTTCAATTCCTTGCGGATCAATTCCGGGGAGGGCGCACTGAGCCACATGGTCGACAGGGGCCGGCCGACATAATTCAAATGGTAATAAACTCCTGAGCGTCCCTGCCGCCTTTTCTGGATGTCGGAGTTCAGCTGGTGGAGGTAGCCGTAGTTGTCATCGGGCCATACCAGGATGGCATCCTCGGGCACCTGCAGGCCGTTGTTCAGCAGTTCCAGCACTTCCTTGTAGGCGGTAAACGCCTGCGGGATCTGTTCCACTTTTTTGGGAATATATTTTTGCAGCAGCTCGCGCTGGTCTTTGAAAATGGTGTGCATCAGGGCCACCCGTTCGTCGATACCGCCTTCGGCTTCCATCCCCAGGTCGGAATGCCCCCGGAGGCCGATAGTGTACATATTCTCATAGGGGGCGGCTTCTTTCACCCGATGCTCCATCACCTTCTTCATGGCCTCGGCATTCTTATCGTACTGCCAGCGCCCGTCCCGCTTTTCATTCCATTCCAGCGAGGAATTGACCAGCAGCGGCTCGTGGTGCGAGGTGCCGATGATGATGGCGTATTGATCGGCCATTTCCTTGTTGCCCTTGACGGAATAAAAGCTTTCGGGACCTTTCATGCCCGGCCACATGATATTGGCTTTGAGCCGCAGCATCAGCTCATAGATCTTTGCGTAGGTTTTGGGACCCATGGCTTTGGTCTCCGGCTCGAACACTTTGCGGGCCCAGGGGCCCAGGCCGCGCTCCTCGTCGTTGATAAAGATGCCGCGGTATTGTACCGAAGGGGGGCCGAACACACAGGCGCCGGCTTTTACGAATAACGAATTGCTTTTGGTAACGGGCACGTCGGCCCACCAGTACCAGGGCGAAACGCCCAGTTGCTTCGACAGTTCATAAATGCCATAGGCCGTTCCCCGACGGTCGCTGCCGATGACGACCAGGGCCTGTATTCCTTTGTTGCCCGGAACCGCCTGGATGATGAATTTCTCCCACTGGCCCTTCAGGCCGGAGACATCCACCTTCCCCGCTTTCACGATGGCGTCCACCACCCTGCTCTTGCCCAGGGTGCCCATAACGATCGCCGGCGATACGCCGATGCGGTGTTCCTGTTTGGGACGGACCCCGGAAATCGCAAAGAGGTCATTTTCCAGGTCGGCTGCTGCCTGGCGGACAACGGCGAAGTCGGCGGTATCGGTGACCAGTGTAGCCACCTTCCGTTGCGACACGACCGGGAAGGCGCCCGTGCTTTTTTGATTTGAAATAATGGAGGGCTCCTGGGCCCCTGTCAAAAGAGTCCAGGCAAATACGGTAACAACCGTTAGTAGAATTTGTCTCATGAAAATAGTTACATTAAGAACTGCCCTGTGGCGGCAGGATCATTTGATGATGAGAACACGCTACGGCAGGGAAAGGATGAAATCGCCTGCAAACGGCTGCAAACCTACCCACACCCTCCAACAACCTATTGTCCGATTTCGCATTTCTGTGGTTCAAATTGACAAAACAGAAGGAATGACGCACTGAAGATTAATCAGTGTTTTCAAGGATAAAGATTTCTTCCACAGGCTTATCGAACACCCGGGCGATTTTCAGGGCCAGCAGCGTGGAGGGAATATACTTGTTCGCTTCCATCGCATTAATGGTTTGCCGACTTACTGAGATAGCCTGCGCCAGGTCTTCCTGGGTCAATCCTTTCCGGGCCCGTTCCACTTTTATGTTGTTCTTCATCACACGAGAATTTTGTTTCCATCGCCTGCAAACCTGGAGTTCCGGTACAAAAGAAAACGGTACCGTGCAATAAAGATGAGGAGTACCGTAAACATATTGTACTGCATGACGCGAAAAAATACGTCTCCATAGATAAAGACAATCGCCAGGAGCAAGAGTACGTAATTCACGACCACCGCCCATACCAGGGAGGACCACCGAAGGTTCGCCAAAAATTCATCTTCCCGCTTTTCCCTGGAAAAGCCGATAAACAGCCCGCCGGTTATGAACAGGACTGCGATGACTTCCAGCGTTATATTATCGTCAATAAGCGCAAAAATCTGATCTTTCCCCAAATAGTTGCCATTATAAACAGCAAATACCGGGACATTCAGCCAATCGGCTTCATAGCCCGTGGCAAGGACGAAAATCCCTGAGATTAACGCGGGAACAAATAAATACCAGCCAATGGCCTTGAACCGGTTGGGCAGTAACAAGCGACTCCACATGATTATTCGTTTTAAGGTGATCAATACTCTAAATGTAAAGCAAACATTACAATATGTAAAAAATACTTTACAAAAAGAACGACCAACCTTACATAATCTTCCCCGGCAAATTGCTAGCCCTTCATTTGAGGGCACCCCGGTCGCCGGCGGGCAAAAGGTTTCCGCGGTCCAGGGGCAGGGTGATGGTAACGATCAACCCGCAGGGCCGGGCATTTTGGGCCGAGATGGCTCCCCCGTGCAGTTGCACCAGTTCTTTGGCCAGCGCCAGGCCGATGCCCGTGCCCTTCACGGGCCGGCCGGGCGCCGGGTTTCCTTCGTAATAAAGGGTAAAAATGTCCGCCAGCTGGTCTTCCGCTACGCCCGGCCCTTCGTCGATGATCCGGATCTGTACTTCCGGACCGGCCTTCGACTTTTCAACCGCCAGGGTGATGGAACTGTTTTCCGGTGCAAACTTCAGGGCGTTGGACAGGACGTTATAGAAAACGATATCCAGCTTGTCGGGGTCGGCCGGGACAAACACCTCGGCCAGCTGGGATAAGAATTTCAGGGAGATCTGTTTTTGCCGGGCGGCTTCGATAAAATATTCCGCTTCCTTTTTCAGGAACTGCACCAGCTCCACCGGCTGCAGCTTCAGTTCGGCCATGCCGCTCTGCACCTTGCGCAGGTCCAGCAACTGGTTGAAGAAGCGCAGCATCCGGCGGGCATTGCGCAGCACCAGGTGCAGGTACTCCGATCCCCGGGCGGAAAGGGTTTCGGTTTTCAGGGTTTCTTCCAGCGGGTTGATCACCAGGCTGAGCGGGGTCCGGATCTCGTGGGAGACCTGGGTAAAGAAGTGGAGCTTCAGTTCGGCCACCTTCCGCTCGACGGCAATTCCCTGCCGCAGCCGCAGCACCGTGGTTACCACGCGCCGGATGACCAGCAGCAGCGCCAGCAGCAACAGGACATACAGCGCATAGGCCCAGCCCGTTTTCCAGAAGGGCGGGTTAATGACGATGCTGAGCCGTTTTACCGGGATATTGTTGTAGTAATCCGGGTCTACGCCCCGCACCTCGAAGGTATACTTCCCCGGGTCCAGGTTGGTATAGGTGACCCGGCGCAGGCGGCGGTTGTCCTGCCAGCCCGTATCATAGCCCACCAAACGAAACTGGTAGCGGATCTTATCCTCGAAGCGGTAATCCAGCACCGTATAGATAAAGCTGATATTATTCTGGTGGTGATCCAGCACCAGCTTATCCACGTAATTGATGTTGGTTTGGGGCGCATTGCCGCTCCCCGGCACGAAGTCCTGGTGGTTCACCTGCAGGTCGGTCAGGGCAAGGGCGCCCTGGATCTTTTCGGTTTCCACCAGCCCGGGCCGGAAGGAAATATAGCCGGTGGTCATGCCGAAAAGGATCTCGCCCCGGGCGGTTTTGGTTACGGAGGCTTCCATGGGGGTGATCTGCGACAAGCCGTCGTACCGGTCAAAGTTGCGGAAGGTTTCCCGCCGGGGGGAAAACCGGGAGATACCGTTTTGGGTGCCCATCCACAGGTTGCCCTGCTCGTCCTCGGTACAGCTGACCAGGCCGTCGTTGCGCAGGCCGTTCTTCGTGGAGTAATTGATAAATTCCAGCGCCTGCAGCGGGGCCTTTCCCACGGCCCGGTGGAGTCCCCCGGAGGAAGTGAGTACCCACATCCGGTCCTTTTTATCGCGGTAGATAAACTGGACGTCATTATCCCCGAGGCTGGACCGGTTGTGCGCTTCCTTGCGGTAGATGGTAAATTTACGGGCGCCTCCGCCGGCCTGGTCCGTATGAAAGAGCAACAGGCCGCCCGTGGTACCGATCCACAGGTTGCCCTCCGGGTCCTGGGCCAGGTGCCGCACCCGTGCATAAGCTCCTTTCGGGTAGGTATGAAAATAATTGTCGACGGTTTTACAGCGGATGCCGTCACCGGCAGGTTCCACCAGGATAAGACCTTTTTCAAACGACCCCGCCCAGATCCGCCCCTGCCGGTCTTCCAGCAGGGTGTAGATGATGTTGCTGGGAAGCGCATGCGGGTTGCCCTCCTCCTGTTGGAACCGTTGCAACCGGTAGCGGGTCTTTGCCGCATCCAGGGGAATGGCCCGGTACAGGCCGTTGCCCTTGGTGCCCATCCAGACAGTCCCCTGCCGGTCCTCCAAGATCGCATACACTTTTTCGGGATAGGCCCCGTCGAGCAGGTGGGGAAGTTCCTTGCCGTCCTTTAAGATATTCAGCTGCCAGTACCGGGTGCCGAGCCACAACCTGCCCTGGCGGTCTTCCAGCAGGCCCCGGACCGAAATCTCTTCCCGCATCATGTTCTCCTTGCGCAGGGAATGCTGCCGGAACGGGCTGCGGCCTACCACCAGCTTATGAATCCCGCCGAGGAACGACGTCATCCAAAGGATGCCGTTACTCCGATCGTAATACAGCATCGTGAAGGTAGGCTGGAAGGGATGGACGCCCTGGAAATCCTCGTAGGAAAGCTGCAGGTCATCCCGCTCGCGGTTGTAGCAGCCAAACCCTTTGCCTTTCATTTTGATCCATACGGTGCCGTCGCGGTCCTCCAGCACCTGGGCGTCCCGCCCCTCCCCTGCGTCTTTGCGGACATAGCCGGCAGAAAAGAACTTTCCGGCGCCCCGGAACGGGTCATATTTGTAGATGCCGTAAAACTCCGGCGCCATCCACAGCAGCCCCTTGCTGTCCTCGAACACCGAAAACAGGAGCCGCCCTTTTACCAGGACCTCCTTTTTCAGGGAACCATTCGGGAAGGACACCCGCACCAGCTCGCCGGCGGCGGTGGTGCAGTAGAGGGCATCGGAGATTTTGGAGACGCAAACCGCCCCCAGCCCCTTTTCGCTGATCCTATGTTTGCGGACCTGTCCCGACTTGCGGTCATACACCAGCAGGAAGCCCTCCCTGGTTCCAAAACAAACCGTTTCCCCGGTGGCATGGGCATGGGCAATATGAAGGCCTTCCGTTCCCGGAACGGGGAAGGGCACAAAAGCGCCCTTCTTTTTTTCCAGCAGCACCAGCCCGGCCGTGCTGGCCATCCAGCCGTGGGTGGAATCGGTCAGCGTAAATAAGTCGACCGGCGGAGCGGAAGGCGTGCCGGCGCCGGGCGAAAACTTACGGACGTGCACGCCTCCGCCCGGGCGCAGCGCAACCAGGAACACCGACCGGGCACCCCGGAACCAAAGCTCCCTTTTGTTGAGGCTCACGAAGCTGGAAACCTGCATGTCTGCCAGGTCGTTTCCGGCACTCACATCCGCCAGGTCCGTAAATGTTTCCTTCCGCTTATCGAACCGGTACACCTGCCCGTCGTCGGCGAGTACCCACAAAAACCCGTCGCCGTCCTCCAGCACGCCGTTGATCCGGTTGTTTTTCAGGCTGGAGTTGTCGCCGGGAGAAGCCTTGTAGGTTTTGAAGTTATAGCCGTCAAACCGGCAAAGGCCCACCCAGGTGCCGAACCACATAAAGCCTTCCCGGTCCTTGAGGGCGCTCAGCATCCGGTCGTCGGACAGGCCGTCACTGGACGAATAATAGCGGAGGGAGTATTGGAGCTGGGAGCAGGCGGCCAAGGCGATCAGCAGGAAGAACAGCAAAAACAGGCCCCGGGGATCCACAGAATTTTTTATGCGCATGAACAGGCGATTGCTATCGTTAAGGGTTTCTTCAACGGAAGAAGGAGTTTCCTAAAAGTCGAACCGGTTAATGCCGGGCCGGTGCAATTTATCAAACTTTTCCGGTTCCGGCCTGCTTTTGCCCCCAACCGGATTACCTTTGAATGCTCCCAAAAACATTATTTCTTCAACCGTCTTTTATGTTGTCGTGGTTTAAAAAGAAACAAACGAATGAAGCGCCGGCGCCCCCCGGTCCGCCCCATCCTAAAGAGGCGGAGGAAGCCCGATTGCTGGAGGAAGCCTTCCTGCGGCTGAAAAAGCAAACCACACAGCTGAAAGAATACTTGCGACTGCTGCAGGCGGAAGCCGCCCGCGAAGACCTGACCCACCTCATTTCGCTGGTGACCGCCCATATCGATGACGTGCTCCGGGTGGTGGAACATCCGGGCAGAAAGACTGAGGACGGGGAATCCGCTTATGTCATCAACGAAATTCTGTTCACCCAAAGCGACAGCCCGGAGGCAGAAAAAACGCTCCTGCCAAAAGAAGAAGCCCAGAACCTCGACCTGACGTTTCAGCCCGACGCCCTTCCCGAGGTGGGAGAAACGGCGCCGGCTGGCAAAAAAAAGATCCTGTTCGTGGAGGACAACGAAGACCTCCGGGTGTTTTACCGCCTGGCCCTGTCGCCTTTTTATGAGATCCGGGAAGCTCCCGACGGAGTGGAAGGCCTGAAAATAGCGGCAACGGAAAATCCCGACCTGATCGTGAGCGACCTGATGATGCCGCGCATGGACGGCATCGAGTTGTGCAAAGCCATCAAAAGCGACGGGAACACGAATCATATCCCCTTCATCATCTTAACCGCCAAAGATGCCGTCGCCTCGCGGCTGGAAGGCACCCAGTCCGGTGCAGACGTGTACCTGGCCAAACCCACCAGCGCCGAACTGCTGCACGCCACCATCGAGAACATCTTTTTGCAGCGGCAGAAGATCCGCGACCATTTCAGCAAAAAGCATTATTCCGAAGCGCTGGCGATGGTGGACTCGGTAAAGGAGCAGGAGTTCTTTTCCCGTTTCCTTGCCATCATCGACGAGAACCTGACCAATACCGATTTCGAGGTGGACCTGGTCTGCCGCGAGCTGCGCCTGAGCCGCACGGGGCTGTACCAGAAGATCAAGAGCCTGACGGGGCAGTCGATCGTGGAGTTCGTGCGGTCGTACCGGCTGAAAAAGGCCCGCGAGATCATGACCCACGAGAACGTTTCCCTGGCGGACGTCATCTTCCGCGTGGGCATTCAAACTCCCTCCTACTTCACCAAAGCCTTTAAAAAGGAATTCGGCCAAACCCCTTCCCAATTCCTGGAGGATTTAAGGAAGCGCAAATAATTTTTTCTACGCCGCCCGGGCCAGCAGGGGCAGGGAAATGGTTTTACTGTGGTTCCAGGTGTTGCGGAAATGCAGCAGCATGCCCACCAGCACGATGAGGAGGCCCAGCTGGCCGTAAACGCCCGGGAAAGGCGTCCCCTTCAGGATCATCTCGCCGAGGAGCGTGAATAATATCTCAAACACCTGGGTGGCTTCGATGGTGGACAACGCCACCGGGTTGCGGTTGACCATCTGTGTGGCCTGGTAAAAACCCACGCCACCCAGGAAACCTGAAAACAGGGCCGACCATAAAGAGGCCTGGCATTGCGCCATCGAAGGAAGCCCCGACTGCACAAACCCCAGCCCGCATAAAACGATCAATAACGGCAGGCAGCCGATGCTCATGCCCAGCACCCGCTGCAGCGCATTCAGCTGCACGCCCTTCTGCTCCAGGTCCACCAGCAGCTTGCGGTTGCCCAGGGGCCATACGATGGCGCCCAGCAGCACCAGCAAAAAGCTCAGAAGCACGGTTGCCCCGGAATCCAGCTGGTCCAGCTTCTCCAGCTGCATGACAAACACACCCGCAATAATAATCAGCGACAACAGCAGTGCCTTGCGGGGAACGGCTTTGCGGTGGTCGGGATAAATAAAGGGCGCCAGCAGCATGCCCGCCAGGATATTGACCTGGAAGGTGGCCGCCACCATCCAGCCGGGCGACAACAACGACGCCACCGCCAGCAACGTATACAGGAAGCCGAAGCCGATGGTGCCCCATTTGATGAACACCCCCGGATGCTGCCGGAGGGCGGCCAGCAAGGGCTTCAGCTGTTTCGTAAAAGCAACGACCAACCCAAGGATGGGGATCAAAAACAAACTGCGCAAGGCCGCCGTCCAGGCCCAGTAGCCGCCCGAGCCGGCGATCAGGCTGTTGATGATAAACGTGGAAGATAAAAATAGGGAGGCGCCTACTCCCCACCCGATTGCTTTAAGGGCTTTTCCCTGTTCTGTCATGCAGCAAAGGTAGACCGCCGCCCCGCCGCCATTCTGGTACATTTCGGGTAATTTCTGGTTTATATGGAGCGCAGGCCCCGGAACTCCGCCGGCGTATAGCCTGTATGCTTTTTAAAAAACCGCCCAAAGAACGCGGGGTCATTGAAGCCCAACTGGTAGCTGATTTCTTTTGCGGAACCGGCGGAGGTCTGCAGCAGGATCTTGCTTTCGGTCAGCAGGCGTGCCTGCAACAGCCCGAAAACAGTGAGCCCCGTGGCTTCCCGGCAGATGCTGTTCAACTTTTTGATATCCGCCTTCAGGGCTTCGGCATAAAAAGCGGCAAGGTGCTGCTGCCGGTAATGTTGTTCAATCAGCTGCTTCAGCCTCAGGAACAGCTGCCGGTTCACCAGGCTGGCCGGCTCCTTGGGATGCTGGACGATATGCGCCCGGTTGGCATGCAGCAACAACAAGGAAACATAGTGCAACAGGATGTCCGCGTCCGTTTTCGGGGCCGACAGCTCCGTGCGCAGTTGCCCCATCACCCAGGCAAACACCGCTTTCAGCGATTGATCCAGGTCTACGTACGGATAAGGCGTGTACGAGTCGAGCAGGCCGTACTCGTCCTCATTTTTATGGAGATCCAAAAACCGTTTAAAGAGTTCTTCGCCAAACAACACCAGCCAGCCGTCGCGGTCAAAGGGTTCAACCAGGTGCACCTGGCCGGGATGTAAAAAATACAGGCGGTCCGGCTTCATATCGAAGGGGCGGAAATTGACCGAATGCTTCCCCTCCCCTTTGGTCACCAGCAACAGCTCGTAATGGTCATGGCGGTGCGGCACCACGGACAGGCGGTCCAGGTCCTTGTGCAGTCGGGTCACCCTCAGGTACTCTCCCTCCAGCAGTTCCTGTACGGGTAGACGGGTTGTATTTTTGGAGGCGCCTTGCTTCCGGTTCCGCATCCTTATTCTTCTATTGTTTGAACAGGCATAGTTACTCCAAAAAAACGGTCCGCGCCGCCCTCCTGTATTTTGCATAAATTGCCCTTATGAAAACGGCAAAGCCACCGGAATCCCATTTGCCTGTTCCTTCCCCAGCCAGCCTCGAACGGGAACGAAGGGTGTTGCTCGACCTGGGCAATGACCTGACCCGGGTGCGGGAAAAAAGCGACCTGATCACCCTGTTCTCCAACCGGCTCAAAAACCTTTACTATTTCACCCATGCCCTCGTGACCCTGATCGACTATACCGATAGCACCTACAGCGCCCTGCTGTACGACATCGACCGTTCGCCCATCCGGCTGCACCCGGGGTACCGGCAGCTGTTCCGGTCCCGTTTTCCCCTGAGCGAACCTTTTATCCAAAGGGCCCTGGCAGCGCAGGAACCCCTCTCCTTTATCCTGGAAGATGTCAAGGATCAACCCCAAAGTCCGGCCTACCTGCGGGTGAATTATGAAGGAGGGATCCGGGAGCTCCTGATGACCAAACTCTCGAACGCCGAAAAGCCGATCGGCTTTATCCACCTTTATTCCGACAAAGTCGGCAGCTTCACCCCCGAATTCCGCAGCATCATGAACGGCATCGCCCCGCAACTGTCCAGTGCGGTGGTCAACATCCTCAAAAACGAAGCGATCCTGGAAAAAGAAAAGGAAAAATCCTTCCTGCTCGACTTCAGCAGCGACATTGCCCGGGTACGCACCAAAGCGGAGCTGCAAACGGCAATCTCCCGGGTGCTGGACCAAACCCTGCACACAAAGCTCGCCATGGTCCAGCTGATCGAAGCCGACGGGATCCACCTGGCGCCCTTCCTGTATGACCGCACCTTGTTTGAAAAATCCCCGGCGCAGTTCGAGGCCCTGGTCGCCGAGCCCATCACCGTCGAAGAACATTATACGGCCCAGGTGCTGGCCAGCCGGGACGGCCTCCTGTTTTCGGTAGCGGAAGAAGCCAGGAGCGGCAATGCCTTTGCCCGGCTGTGGCAAACCACCGGGTTCCGGAACATGTACAGCCTGCCGCTGCGGGCCGGCAACCAAAATATCGGCACCATCTGGCTGCTGGCCGACCGCCTGAGCCAACTGATGCTGAAGGGCATCTGCGCCCAGATCTCCGTGGCCATCGCCAACATCCGGGCCAATGAACAGCTGCTGGCCTACAAAAAGCAACTGGAATCCGAGAATAGTTATTTGAAAGAGCAGATCAGCGACCTCTATAATTTTTCGGAGATCATCGGCAGCGGGCCGGCCATGCAGGAGGTCTACCGCCTGGTGTCCCTGGTAGCGAACTCGCCTACCACCGTATTGATCCTGGGCGAAACGGGCACCGGCAAGGAACTGATCGCCCGGGCCCTCCACCAGGCGTCGCCGCGCAAGGACCAGCTGATGGTAAAGGTCAACTGCGCCGCCCTGCCGGCCCACCTCATCGAAAGTGAATTGTTCGGCCATGAACGGGGCGCCTTCACCGGCGCTATCGAACGGCGCATCGGCAAGTTCGAGCTGGCCCACGGCAGCACCCTGTTCCTGGACGAGATCGGCGAGCTGCCGCTGGAATTGCAATCCAAATTATTAAGGGTGCTGCAGGAGCGCGAACTGGAACGGCTGGGCGGCAAAGGGCCGATCAAGGTCGACGTGCGGCTTATCGCCGCCACCAACCGCCACCTAGAAGAAGAAGTAAGGGCGGGCCGCTTCCGGGCCGACCTGTATTTCCGGCTGAACGTCTTTCCCCTTACGCTGCCGCCCCTGCGGGAGCGGCCGGAGGATCTCGAGCCGCTGCTGCATTTTTTCGTGGGCAAATACAGCAAGCAAACCGGCCGCCCCATCCGGAAGATCGCTCCAAAAGTGCTGCAACAACTGCGCAGCTATGCCTGGCCCGGCAATGTGCGGGAGCTGGAGCACCTGGTGGAGCGCAGCGTGCTGCTGGCTGCCGACGGCCTGCTGCAGGAGGTGTACCTGCCCCGCAGCAGCCCGGACCAGGGGCCCCCGGCGCTCCCTTTGCACCGCTCCCTGAAGGAGGTGGAACGGGGCTATATCATCGAAGTGCTCCAGCGGTGCGGCGGCAAGATCTCCGGCGCCGGCGGGGCCGCGGAAATCCTGGACCTCCCCGGCAACACCCTGCATTCCAAAATGAAAAAGCTCGGCATCACCAAGGCGGACTATTTCACCGCCCGGTAGTGCCCGGGATCCGCCCCTGCCCTCCCTGTATTTCGTAAAGCCGTCCGTGCTTTCACGAAATAAAGTGAAAAATCCAGGCAGCCAAAAGCCGACCCCTATTGACAATCAACCACTTGAACAGCCGGCATCCCTTTCGCCTTGTAGGGCAACTTAAACTTTAAATCATTTGATTATGAAAATCGTCGTTATCGGAGGCACAGGCCTCATCGGGTCCAAGGTCGTGGCCAATCTTCGTCAGCTGGGGCACGAGGCCGTTGCCGCCTCCCCGGCCACCGGCATCAACACCCTTACGGGAGAAGGCCTGGCAGAGGCCCTCACCAACACCGACGTGGTAGTAGACCTGGCCAACTCGCCTTCCTTTGAAGACAAGGCGGTGCTGGAGTTCTTCCAGACCTCCGGCCGCAACCTGCTGGCCGCGGAAGTAAAAGCCGGCGTCAAACACCACCTGGCGCTGTCCATCGTGGGCGTTGACCTCATGCCGAACATCGGCTACATGCGCGCCAAAGTGGCCCAGGAGGAGCTGATCCGTCAATCGGGTGTACCGTTCACCATTATCCGCAGCACGCAGTTCCTCGAATTCCTGAAAGGCATTGCCCAGGAAGCCACCAGGTGCAACGAGGTGCACCTGTCTACGGTCCAATTCCAGCCGATTGCGGCGGAAGAAGTCGCCCGCTTCGTCACCCAGGCGGTGCTGGCGGCGCCGGTCAGCGGCACCATCGAAATTGCCGGTCCCGAACGCTCCACGATCTATGAGCTGGTAGGCCGCTACCTGCAAAAAACCCAGGACCCTCGGCAGGTGATCTCCACGGGCAAACCGGAATACTATGGCGGCGAAGTTCCGGAGGCAGCCCTGGTGCCCGCCGGCAAAGCCCAGCTGGGCGCTATAAGCCTGGAAAAATGGCTGGACAGCCATCTGCAGAAAGCCTAGAAAATTTTCGGATTTCGGATTCCCATGACTATTGAAGGGTTCTTTTCTCTAAAGAAATGACCTAAAAGCGAAATAAAATGCCCCCGGCTTTCGGGGGCTTTCTATTGTGTAAAACATTTTCTGAAGTCAATCTCGCCCAAGGCGAGACGAAATCCTTTGGCCGCTTATTACTGCCGGATCAACGAGTCGGGCACGGCCATGGCCTGTCCGTTGATCTTCAGGTTGCGGAATTCCAGGTTGCGCACTTGGTCCACCTGCAGGGGCTCTTTTACACCGCGGATATTGCAGTTCACCAGGCGCAGGTATTGCACGGGCGATTCCTTGTAGGCACGCACATGCAGGGCATACTTGCCACCCTGCGACACATCCAGGTTTTCCACCCACACGTTGCGGATGGTGGGGATAAAGTTGCCGGGGGCTTCATAGAACATGTTGCAGGTAATGGCCGCGTCGCGGTACGCCCCTGCCTGCACATCCTTCATGAAAACGTTCTCGATGATGCCGCCGCGGGAAGAGGAAGTCTTTAACCGCAGGATGCGTTCGAGGTTGGGACTGTCCATTTTGCAGTTGACCGCGTAAATGTTGCGGGCGCCGCCGGCGATCTCGCTGCCGATGACCACGCCGCCATGGCCGTCCTTCATTTCGCAACCTTCGATAATATGGTTCTCCGCCGGCCGGCCAATCCTTCTGCCGTCCTCGTCGCGGCCCGACTTGATGGCGATGCAGTCATCGCCGGTATCGAAATAGCAGTTTTTGATCAATACATTTTTGCAGGATTCGGGGTCGCAACCGTCGTTGTTGGGACCGTGCGAAACGATGCGCACATCCTCCACGATCACGTTCTCGCAGAGCACCGGGTTGATGAACCACATGGGCGAGTTCACCATCCGCACACCGGCGATGCGCACGTTCTTGCAGTTGTAGGGCTGCACCAGGTTGGGGCGCAGGTAGTGGCCGTCGCCGAAGACGCGCTTGCGCGGGTCCACCTCGCGGTGCATCAGCTCGTGCAGGGCGTTGCGGGCAGGGGTTTGCTTGCCCAGGCCTTCTTTCCAGCCGTACTTCTTGCTGCCGTTCCAGTTCCACCAGTGGTCGTTGTCGGCGTTGCCGTCGAGGAGGCCCTTGCCGGTCACCGCGATGTTCTCTTCGCCGTAGGCATAGATCATGGACGAATAGTTCATGCACTCCATGCCTTCCCAGCGGGTGAAGACGATGGGGTAATCCTTCGGGTCGCGGCTGAACAGGATGGTGGCGCCTTCCGCCAGGTGCAGCTCCACGTTGCTTTTGAGGTAAATGGCCCCGGTCACCCAGGTGCCGGCGGGCACCACTACCCTTCCGCCGCCGCTGCGGTGGCAGGCTTCGATGGCTTTTTTAAAGGCGTCGGAACTTTTCGTTTTGCCGTCGCTGACGGCGCCGTAGCGGGTGACCAAAAAATCTTTCTTCTGGAAGCGGGGGGCTTTTATCAGCTTGCGCAATTGGGCCATTTCCTGCAGCGGCTCGGCGGAAGATTGCCATACGGTGGCCTGGCCAAGGGCGGCGCCCACAAAAAACAGGAGGGCCATGGCCGTGGAGGCCAGGGGCAACAGGGTACTTTTTCTAAAATTCATGATCGATGGACGGGTAGCTATTTTTTAATATGAAAATGATCCGGCTGTTTTGCCGGGGCAAAACAGCCGGATAGTCAAAAAATTAATATCCCGGGTGTTGGGCATTTTTCAACGTGGGGTTGGCATCGATAACGGACTGGTGCAGGGGCATCAGCTCTGTCTTGTTTGCCTGGAACGCCTTGGCAAAGTTATTCAATAGCGCGTTCACATTGGCCGCATTCATGAAATCCACGGCGGCATAACCGCTGGCAAGGCCGGTATTGGTGGCCGACTCGGTAAAGGGCACGGCTACGGGCTCGCTGCCCACCCAGGATTTCTTCTGGTAGACGCGGTAGCGGGGAATGCTCCTGCCGGTATAGGGATCGACGCCCGTGGCCAGCACCGCCAGTTTTGCGCGGGTATCGGCAATGGCGCCGGCCAGCCGGTTCCAGCGGACCAGGTCGGTTCGGCGGAGGTTGGCTTCAAATCCCAGCTCAAAAGCGCGCTCTTTGATGAGGGCTTCGCGAAAAGCTTCCTTCGAGGCCAGGGCGTTTACATACTCCTCCACCTTCTCCTGGTGGACGGCAGTGGGAAAGGCCCGGCGCCGCACTTTCTTCAGCGCTTCTTTGGCTTCGGCCGAAGGGACGCCTCCCAGTTCATTGGCGGCTTCGGCGTACATCAGCAAAATATCCGAATAGCGCAGCACGATCCAGTTGATGTCGGTCTTGGCGTTTTCCGATCCCTGCTTTTCCTGCCAGGTCTTTCGCCATTTACCGCAGGTCAGGTTGTTGATCCCTACGATATTGAAGTTGGCGGTAGCGGCTTCCACCGAAAAGTTGCCGACGGTCACGTCGCGGCGGGTATCGGCGGCATCAAAGGAATAGTAATAGGTCGGCAGGGCCCGCACCTGGGGAGCGGCCTGCAGGTAGGTGCCGGCCACGGTGCCCACCGAGATGCCGATGTAATAGCCCACACCGTCGTTGGCGCTCAGGCCGTAGTTGCCCAACTCAAAAATGTTTTCCTTGTTCACCCGCTTGTTGTGGCTGTCCTTAAACACGCTTACAAAATCGGGCGCCAGGGCATGCTGCGTGCCTTCCACCAGCATCACGTCCTCGCAGGCCTTTTTGGCCAGCTCGTACAGCTGCGTGATCCGGGCCGCGTCGGAGCGCTGGCGCATGGCGGCCCCACTCCTGGTTTGCAGGTCCCAGCGCAGGGAGTAGCCGGCGGCATGCAGGGCGATGCGGGCGATGAGGCCTTTGACCGCTCCCTTGGTGATCCGTTCCCGGTAGCCCACTTCCGAGGCCCAGGGCACTCGTTCTTCGGCCACTTTAAGGTCGGCCAGGATGCGGTCGTAGATGGTATCGCGGCTGACGCGGGGCAGGAAAAAGTTCTCGCCGGCCTTGGCGGGCGTCAGCGGGAAGGGCACGTCGCCCCAGAAGCGCACCAGGTCGAAATACGCCCAGGCCCGCAGGGCCAGCGCCTCGCCGTACAGGGCGTTGTAGGTTTTCTGGTCCGCCGCCGTTCCGCTGGTCAGCACGCCGGCCTTTTCCAGGCCTTCAATGCATTCGTTGGCCCGGTTCACGCCGGTGTAGCGCTGGTCGAAGACCGGCTTCATCTGGTTGTTGGCGGGACCGAAATCATACTTGGACAATCCGTAGCGCTCCCCGGAGGTGTTGCTGGAAGTGGATTCGTCGTTGTCGGGGGTAAAATAGGTGGCCATGGCCGTGCCCTTGAAAATGGGATAGATGCCCTGCACCGCCATTGTGACCCTTACCGGCGAGTCAAAGATCACGTCCGATTCATAGGCCGATTTGGAAGGCATGTCCAGCTTTTTGCAGGAGGCGGCCAGCAGGGCCACCACGGCGGCCATACCTACGAGGGTGGACGACGTTCTTCCTTTTATAATGCGTTGCTTCATTGCTTGTTTGGATTAAAAGTTTACGTTAAGACCGAATACAAAGCTCCTGGTTTTGGGATAGGCCGCCCAGTCGATGCCGGGGGTCAGGCCGCCGTTGGGCTGCCGGTTCACTTCCGGGTCGAAGCCGGTATACCTGGTGAACGTGTGCAGGTTATAGGCGGTGGCATACACATGAAGCCGCGTCAGGCCGATCTTTTTGACCAGGGACGGGTTGAGGGCATAGCCCAGGGTCAGGTTGTTGATCCGCAGGAAGGAACCGTCCTCCACGAATTCCGAAGACGTCAGCGTCATGTTGCTTTCCGGCCCGGCGGTAGCGGCGGCATGCCTGGTGGCGCCGGTATTCAGGGCCTTCAGCGCTTCGGGTTCGGATACGAAATTTCCCGAGGCATCGAGGTAGGTGAAGCGGTTGGTCAGGCTGGCGTGCTGGTTCTGGTTCGGCTGGTAGGTGGCCAGCAGCCTTGCCTTGGTATAATTCAATACGTCGTTGCCGTAGACCCAGTTCATGAAAATACCCAGGTCGAAATTTTTGTACGTGAACGTGTTGTTGATGCCGCCAAGGTGCTTCGGCGCCGCATTGCCGATCAGGGTGCGGTCGTCGGGGGTGATCTCCTTGTCGCCGTTCACGTCCTTGAAGCGGGTACTTCCGGGCTGGAAGGTGGCGCGGGTAAGGGAGGAAAGCGAAGGTACGCCCGGCTTCAGGCTGTAGGTGTAGCGGCCGGTGGTGGCGTTGTATACGGCATCGAAGTCGTCCACGCCGTAAAAGCCGTCGTACACGTAGCCGTACATCAGTCCAACGGGCTGGCCTACCTGCACCTTGTAGTCTTCGATATAGCTGCCCACGCCCGACTTGAAGATCATCACATCGTCCGCGCTGCCGGTGGCGAGGGACAGCACCTTGTTGCGGTTGAAGGAAATATTGAAATCGGTGGTCCAGCGGAAGTCCTTGCCGTTGATATTAGTAGAGCTGAGGGTCAGCTCAAACCCTTTGTTCTGGGTGGAGCCCACGTTCCGCGTTTGGGTGGTAAAGCCGGTGGTCGAGGGAATGCTGGCCGTCAGCAGCAGGTCCTTGGTGGAGTTGCGGTAAAATTCCGCCGAGCCCGAGATCCGGTTCTTCAGGATGCCGAAGTCCAGGCCGATGTTGGAGGACATGGTCGTTTCCCATTTCAGGTTGGGATTGGCCAGTACGTCCGCGTACAGGGTTTGCACTTCGGTGGCGCCGTTGGTGTACCAGCCGGTCTGGTAGAGCGACGAATAGCGGTTGTTGCCGATCCGGTTGTTGCCCGCCTGGCCGTAGCTGGCGCGCAATTTCAGGTCGGAGATAATGGCATTGCCCTGCAGAAATTGTTCCTGGTCGAGGCGCCAGGCTGCGGACACGGAGGGGAAATAGCCGAAGCGGTTTTCCTTCGCGAACTTGGAGGAGCCGTCGGTGCGCAGGGTGGCGGTGACGAGGTATTTATCCTTGAAGCCGTAGAACAGGCGGGCGAAGTAGGACACCAGGCCGTCCTGTTCGTAGAGGCTTTCCGGCTTTTGCGGCAGGTTGCCCAGCGACAGGTCGTAGATGCCAAAATTGTCCACGGGGAACTGCCGGCTGGCGGCCGTCAGCGCCCGGCCTTCGGAAAAGATCCGCTCGTTGCCCACCATGGCGTTGATATGGTGGTCGTGGAACTGCTTCTGGTAGGAAAGGGTGTTGGTGTTCTGCCAGCGGAAGGATTCGTAAAAGCGCTGGCTGCCGAAGGGACCGCCCCGGGAAACGGAGGCCGAGCTGTTCTGGTCGTCAAAGCTGTCGAAGCGGTTGTTGCGCAGGGTGCCGCTGCCCAGCACCTTGAGCACCAGGTCGGGGGTGATCTTGTAGTTCAGGGTGAGGTTGCCCGCCAGGTTCCGCTCCACGCTGTAGCGCAGCTGGGAGGTCTGGGTGACCTTGGGGTTGCGCAGCGAGTTGGAGATGGGATCGTCCATGGCGTCCTGGAGCTCCTGCTCGGAATACGCCACGCCGGCTACCGGCCGGTAGAGCAGCGAGTTTTGCAGAGTGCTGCCCGAAGCAATGTCGCCGTTGCGGCGGTTGTCGAAAAACTGGGCGTTCAGCAGCAGGTCCAGGCGCTTGGTCAGCTTCTGGTCGAACTTGAAGCGCAGGTTGTTGCGCTTGTTATCGGTATTCATCAGGATACCCTTCTCGTCGTTGCGGCTGTAGCTCAGCATGTAGGTATTGTTGCCGCTCCCGCCGGAAACGGTCAGGCTGTGGTTATGGTTCAGCGCCTTCGCCCCGAACATCACGTCCTGCCAGTCGAGCCCGCGACCGCCGTAACGCGACTGGAAATCCTTGAATTCGCCATAGTTGGTGGTAAAGCTGGTGAGGGTATTGCCGCCGGAGCGCAGCGCCATTTCGTACTGCAGCTTCAGGTAGTCCTCGGTATTTAAAACATCCACCTTTTTGATCAGCTCGCGATAGCCGGCATAGGCGTCGTAGGAAATGACGGTGCGTCCCCGCTTGCCGCTGCGGGTGGTGATCAGGATCACGCCGTTGGCGCCGCGGGCCCCGTAGATGGAGGTGGTGGAGGCGTCCTTGAGCACTTCGATGGATTCGATATCCGAGGCGGTCAGGCCGCGCAGGCCCACTTCGGAGGCAAAGCCGTCGATAATATAAAGGGGGGCGTTGTCCTGGGTGATGGACATGCCGCCCCGGATCTTGATTTCGATATCGGCGCCCGGCGAACCGTCCTGGGTGGTCACCTGCACGCCGGCCACACGGCCGGTGAGGGCTTCGGCGGCGGAGGCCACCGGCACTTTTTCCAGGTCCTTGCCCTTGACGGAGGAGATCGTCCCGGTCACGTCGCGCTTGCGCATGGTGCCGTAGCCGACCACGACCACTTCGTTGAGTTTATTGACCACTTCCGCCAGGGTGACATCGAGGGAGCTTTCGCCTTTGGCCGCCACTTCCTGGGAGGTAAAGCCGACATAGGAAAAGACCAGGGTGGCGCCGGGCTTGCCCAGCGGGAGGGTGTAGCGTCCCTGGGCGTCGGTGGTGGCGCCGGCGGCGCCGTTTTTCACCAGCACGTTCACGCCCTGGAGGGGTTGGCCTTTTTCGTCGGTAACGATGCCGGTGACGGTTTTGGGGGCTTTATCCTGGCTGAAGCCGGCCACGCTCAGGTGCGACAGCAGGCAGGCCAGCACCAGTGCCCGCAAGGTGGATTTTTTGGGAAACAGGTTGGGCAAAATGCGGGGCGGGGGCAGGGTGACCCTCGCCTGCAGGTCAGGGATTTTTGTCATATGGAGCAATGAATGGTGAGTGAATAGGTACCAAGAAATCGTGGCCTAAAACTAACCGCGGCGTCCCCGGAAGGGGGGCCAAAAACTGACCTTTCGGGGACAAAAATTGACACTTAGGGCAGAAAGAATGACTTAAGATGCTGGAAAAGAATCGATTAGAAATCACCAGGGAATCCAGGCGTAAAACCTCTCCCCTGCCTCTCGCCCCAGGCGAGACGTGGCGCCCCCTCTCCATCTGGAGCTACCGTTAGGACACATCTTTTGCTGAGGACGGTACAAGGAAGCCTGAAGGGCTTCACTGTGAATAGCCCCGGGTGTCAACCCGGGGAAAGGGCGCCAGTAGCGACACAACCCTGAAGGGGTTGAATGTGTCTTGTTCGATTTACAGCAGTTTTTAACTCGGCAGGACCCTTCGAAAAACCGTTCTGATCCAGCACCGTCTGTTGGTTGTAGGTCCCACAATCAACCCCTGCGGGGTTGTGCCCTTAATAGGCACCGCTTCCCCGGGTTGCACCCGGGGCTATTCACAGTGAAGCCCTCCGGGCTTCCGGTCCCGGAAACTACTGCGCTTAACCTCATCAGAGATGTGTCCTGACGATAGCTCCAGATGGAGGGGTGAAGTCCCGTAGCTCCACGGGAGTAGCGAATAAATAAAGAATATTAAGAAACGAAGGTGTTTTTGCAAGCCCTCTTTTGCTTCTTACTTACAAACCCTTCTCCCGCGAAGCTACGATTCCCCTCCCTATGTGGGCTACCGTTAGGACACATCTCTGATGAGGTTAAGCTCAGCAGTTTCCGGGACCAGAAGCCCGCAGGGCTTCAACAAA